>JBKBSV010000106.1:0-6397 GCA_046291115.1 Novosphingobium sp.
GGGCAAGACCGAATGCTATTTCGAAGCCGTGGCCGAAGCGCTGCGGCTGGAGCGGCAGGTGCTGGTCCTGCTGCCGGAAATTGCCCTGACCGAGAACTTCCTGCGCCGCTTCGAAGCCCGTTTCGGCGTACCGCCGGTGCTGTGGCATTCCAGCCTGAAACAGAGCGAGCGCCGCCGCGCCTGGCGGGCAATCGTCTCGGGCGAGGCGCAGGTGGTGGTCGGCGCGCGCTCGGCCCTGTTCATGCCTTACAAGCGGCTGGGCCTGATCGTGATCGACGAGGCACACGAAGTCTCGTTCAAGCAGGACGACGGGGTGCGGTACAATGCCCGCGATGTGGCGGTGATCCGCGCCCGGTTCGAGGCCGTGCCGGTGATCCTGGCCAGTGCCACCCCGGCGCTCGAATCGCTGCAACTGGCCGAAGCCGGGGTTTACCAGAAGATCGACCTGCCCAGCCGCTTCGGCGGGGCCACCTTGCCCGAAATCTCGATCGTCGACCTGCGCCGGGAAGTGCCAGAGCGCGGCCGCTGGCTGGCCCCCCGGCTGGTCGATGAAATCGCCAAACGGCTGGCCAAAGGCGAACAGAGCCTGCTGTTCCTCAACCGCCGCGGCTATGCCCCGCTCACCCTGTGCCGACACTGCGGCTACCGTTTTCAATGCCCCAATTGCAGCGCCTGGCTGGTTGAGCACCGCCTCTCCCGCCGCCTTGCCTGCCACCACTGCGGGCATGAGACTCCCCTGCCTGAAACCTGCCCGGAATGCCACACGCCCGATTGCCTGGTCGCCTGCGGCCCAGGGGTGGAGCGCATCGCCGATGAAGTGGCCGAAGTCCTGCCCGAAGCACGCGTGGCCGTGGTCACGTCCGACACGCTGAACAGCCCGGAGAAGATCAGCGCTTTCGTTCAGGCGGCCGAGGACAAGCAGATCGACGTGATCGTCGGCACGCAGATCGTCACCAAGGGCTATCACTTCCCCGATCTGACACTGGTCGGCGTGGTTGATGCCGATCTCGGGCTGGAAGGCGGCGATCTGCGCGCGGCAGAACGGACCTATCAGCAGGTGGCCCAAGTCGCCGGGCGGGCCGGACGCGGGGACAAGCCGGGCGAAGTGCTGATCCAGACCCGCCACCCCGATGCGCCGGTCATCGCCGCGCTCGCCGCGGGAGACCGCGACGCCTTCTATGCCGCCGAAGCCGAAGGCCGCAAGGATGCCGGCGCCCCGCCGTTCGGCCGCTGGGCCGCGATCATCGTCAGCAGCGAGGACGAGGCCGAAGCCCGCGACGCCGCCCGCGCGATCGGCGGCGCGGCACCTAACCTGCCCGACGTCATGGTGCTCGGCCCCGCGCCTGCGCCCTTGAGCCTCCTGCGCGGCCGCTACCGCTACCGCCTGCTGATCAACGCCCGCCGCTCGGCCAAGCTGCAAGACGCGATCCGCGCCTGGCTTGACCCGCTGCAATTCCCCCAGGGGGTGCGGGTCAGCGTGGATATTGATCCCTACAGCTTCGTCTAGGCGCCCCTGCGCCTAGGGTATGTCCGGTCTATTTGCGCTCACGCTCCAGCAAAGCGCGCTTGATCTCCAGCCCATAGGCATAGCCGCCCAGCCCCCCGCCGGTGGCGATTACCCGGTGGCAAGGGATCAGCACGGCAACATGGTTGGCTCCGTTGGCGCCGCCCGCTGCGCGGACCGCCTTGGGACGGCCGACCGCGGCCGCCAGCTGGGCATAGGTTCGCGTCTCGCCCGCCGGGATGCGGCGCAGTTCCTGCCAGACCGCTTCCTGAAAGGCGGTGCCTTTGACGTCGAGCGGGATGTGGGCAAAGTCGCCCCCATGCGCCCTGGGTTGCTCCACCGCCGCGATCACTTCGCCCAGCAGCGCCTCGAACTCCGCTCCGCCCTCGACCAGTTCGGCTCGCGGAAATCTCGCCTCCAGCGCCTCGCGCCCCTCGTTGAAGGACAGGCGGCACACGCCCCTGGCGGTCGCGGCGACCAGCATCGCCCCCAATGTGGTCGGCACCACCGCCCAGTGGATCGTCACCCCCGCCCCGCCATTTGCCCAGGCCGATGCAGTCATTCCAAGGCGCTCCTTGTTGGCGGCATAGAACTGCGACGGGCCGGAATAGCCCGCGGCATAGATCGCGTCGGTCACCCGGCCTTCCTCGCTCAGCGCGTCCGCCGCCCGTTCGGCCTGCAAGGCGCGGGCATAGGCGGCCGGCGACAGGCCGGTGTGGCGGGTGAAGACCCGCTGGAAGTGGCTGGGCGAATAGCCCGTCTCCGCCGCCAGCGCGGCCAGCGCCAGCGGCTGGCCCGCTGCCTTGATTGCCCCGATCGCGGCGAGGACGGCGCGTTCATCGCGGCTCACGTCGTCCGGCAGGCAGCGCTTGCACGGGCGCAACCCCGCCGCTTGCGCCGCCGCGCCTGTCGCAAAGAACCGCACGTTCTCCCGCGCCGGATGCCGCGCCGCGCAGCTGGGGCGGCAATAGATCCCGGTGGTCAGCACCCCGGTCACGAACCGCCCGTCAAAGGCACGGTCGCGCGCCAGCACGGCGGTCCAGGCGTCTTCGTCGGCAATCATCGGCTCCGTCATGGCATGGCTCCTTAGCGAAGCAAGCCATAACCGAGCCCTGATGCGCCGCGCGTCCCGGCCCTTGCGATCAAAACCGGAGCGACAATTCGCGACAAGAATGGGCGAGCAATTTGCATTAGAAATATCTAATATTGTATCGAAGGAGATCGAAGGAGGAAGGAGAAAGTCTCATGAAAAAGCTCCCCGAATTCGCGCTGCTGGCCGCCGCGCTGGCCGGTTCTGGCGCCGCTATCGCCGGCAACCCCGGCCGAGGCGACCTATCAGGCGGTGCTGGACAAGCACGGCGCTGTCCGCCCGTTCAGCAACATCATCCGCGCCGAACAGCGCCATCAGGACATGGTAAAGGCCGAACTGGGTAAAAGCCGAACTGGACCGGCGCGGCTGGACCTATGGCCCCAATCCCTACACCGGCAAGATCAAGGCTCCGGGCACGCTGCTGGAAGCCTGCCAGACCGGCGTTCAGGCAGAGATCGAAACCATCGCGCTGTCTGACAGGCTGCTGCCGACAATCGCCGATGCTGCGGCCCGTGACGTGCTGAGCCGCCTGCAATGGGCCTCGCGCGAGAATCACCTGCCGGCTTTCGAACGCTGCGTCGCGCGCGGCGGCACACCGGGGCGTGGTGGTGGTGGCGCTGGCGGCGGTGGCGGCGGCTGGTAAGCCCGATCAGGCTTCGCCAAGCAGGTCAATCAGCCCCTGACCTTGCGGCTCAGCAGGTCGTTCATCCCGTGACCTTGCGGCTCAGCAGGTCGTTCAGCCCCTGACCTTGCGGCTCAGCAGGTCATTCATCCTGACCGCCAGCGTCCAGGCATCGCCCGGCCAGCGGGCGGAGAGGTAGTTGCCGTCCTCAACCACGAAGCCGGCTTCGGGATTGCGCCGCCCGGCATAGCGCGGGAACAGGCCGCCGCGTTCGAACAAACCGCCGGGGCGGATGCGGTGCTTGACTTCGGCTTCAACCGTCTTGGGATAGGTGCGGTAATGGCCGGGCAGCGCCGCCTGGGTCAGCTGGATCGCGATCTTTTCCAGCGGCTCGGTCAGGGCGGTGGTCCGCCGCCCGACCAGCACGCCGGCGCGGGCCAGTGGCAGCACCCCCTGGCAGACCGCGCTGACCGGCTTGGCAAGAGTAAAGATCTCTTGCGCCAAGCGCTGCAAAGTCTCGCTCTCGCAATAGGGCCGCATGCCGGGGGCGTGGCCACCGGGAAAATGGAACGCATCGAAGCTGGTCACGCGGACCTTGGTCCAGCTGAGCGGGCGGTTGTAATTGCGGTCCGCCAGCATCGCCGCATAGGCCTCGCGCGCTTCGACCCGCGCCTGGAGCGAGCGGGCGATCAGCGGCAGGCCCTGGCCGGTCAGTGTGACGGGATCGCAGGCGGCGGGCTGGCCGGTCTCGGTCGCAAAGCACACCTCGTGCCCGGCCCCGCTCCAGACCTGCCAGGGCAGCGCCACTTCGCTGGGGTCATAGTCGGTCTGCGGCAGCAGGATCAGGATGCGGGCCAAGCGCTCAGCCCCCCAGCGCCTTGAACAGCATCAGCGTGCGCTGCCTCGCCAGTTCGGCGCTTTGCGGGTGATAGTCCTTGCGCCGGTCGGAATTGAAGCCGTGCCCGGCCTCATAGACAAAGTGCTGGGCGGTCGGGTGCTGCCTCGCGATCAGGCTTTCCACCGGAGTGAAATCGATCAGCGAATCATAGCGGGCGAAGTGGGTGATGGTGGCGCACTTGGGCGCCTGATCGGCAAAGCGGGTGGCGATATAACCGCCGTAATAGCAGCTTGCCCCGTCGAGATCGTCAGACAGCTGCGCCATCCGCCAGGCGACCGAGCCTCCGAAGCAATAGCCGACGATAAATACCGGCCGCCCCCGCTGGTTCATCCAGGTGATGCAGCGCTGGGTATCGTCGAGGCCCTGGTCCCAGTCATGCTCGGCCCGCGCAATCTGGACCGCGCGCTGCCAATCCGGCCCGGAATAGCCCAGTTCGCAGCCTGGCTCGACCCGGTCGAACAATTGCGGGGCGATCACTTCATACCCGTCCCCGGCATATTCCTCGGCCATTTCGCGGATATGCTCGGTCACGCCGAAAATCTCGTGCACCAGCACCAGCCCGCCTCTGCGTTCCTGGGGTCGCTCGCCTGCGGGCAGGACATGATAGCAGGGCATCTCGTGCCCGTCAGACATGGTCAGGCTGATCCATTCACCCATCGCAACCCCCAAACGCATCCCCATTGCGAGCGGCCTCGAGCCGCGCGGCAAACCAGGGTGGCTTCGGCGACTCTGGACCGCTTTGCTACGCTTGCCATGACGAATGGAAAAGTCGAGGCCTTGCTACCTTGCATCGCAACACAATCATGGCTATGCGCGCCCCCGTCCATGGGGTGGATGTGCGTTGCCTGCGCTTTTCCGCCCTGCCAACGCACCCGATGCAAGGAACCTTAGCGCGTGGAGAATTCCGGCGGCATTTCGGCCAGTTTAAGCGCCAGTCTTCAGGGGCGTTACGCCTCTGCGCTTTATGATCTGGCTGCAGAGAACAAGGCGGTCGCTGCGGTTGAGCAGGATCTTGCTGCGCTCGGCCGGGCCCTGGCGGAATCGGCAGACCTTGTCGCGCTGATTCGCAATCCGCAGATCGGACGCGATGCGGCGGCCCAGGCGATGGCCGGCGTGGCCGGGCTGCTGAGACTTTCCCCGCTGACCCAGAATTTTCTCGGCGTGCTTGCAGCCAACCGCCGCCTTGCCGTGCTGCCCCAGATCGTGTCCGCCTTTGCCGCCATCGCCTCGGCCGCCCGCGGCGAAGTGAAGGCCGAAGTCACCAGCGCCCATCCGCTCAGCGATGCCCAGATGAAGGCGCTGGCCGCCAAGCTGAAGGCGCGCGAGGGCAAGGACGTCACCCTCTCCGCCACGGTCGATCCTGCGATCCTCGGCGGCCTCGTCGTCAAGATCGGCTCGACCCAGATCGACAGCTCGATCCGCACCCGTTTGAACTCCCTCGCGCAAGCGATGAAAGGCTAAGAAGCAATGGATATCCGCGCCGCAGAAATCTCGAAGGTCATCAAGGACCAGATCGCCAGCTTCGGCACCGAAGCGCAGGTCTCGGAAGTCGGTTCCGTGCTCTCGGTGGGTGACGGTATCGCCCGCATCCACGGGCTGGACAATGTCCAGGCTGGTGAAATGGTCGAATTCGCCAATGGCGTGAAGGGCATGGCCCTGAACCTCGAAGCCGATAACGTCGGCGTCGTGATCTTCGGTTCGGACAGCGAAATCCGCGAAGGCGACACGGTCAAGCGCACCGGCACCATCGTCGACGTACCGGTCGGCAAGGGCCTGCTCGGCCGCGTGGTCGATGCGCTCGGCAACCCGATCGACGGCAAGGGTCCGATCGTGGATGCCACCCGCCAGCGCGTGGAAGTCAAGGCCCCGGGCATCATCCCGCGCCAGTCGGTGAACGAGCCGGTGCAGACCGGCCTCAAGGCGATCGACGCGCTCGTCCCCGTTGGCCGCGGCCAGCGCGAACTGATCATCGGTGACCGCCAGACCGGCAAGACTGCCGTCGCGATCGACACTTTCATCAACCAGAAGGAAGTGAACGCCGGCACCGACGAATCGAAGAAGCTCTACTGCATCTACGTCGCCGTCGGCCAAAAGCGTTCGACCGTGGCGCAGATCGTCCGCCAGCTCGAAGAAAACGGCGCGATGGAATATTCGATCGTCGTCGCCGCGACCGCTTCGGAGCCGGCCCCGCTGCAATACCTCGCGCCCTACACCGGCGCGACCATGGGCGAGTTCTTCCGCGACAACGGCATGCATGCCGTGATCGTGTACGACGACCTTTCC
>JBKBSV010000107.1:0-6208 GCA_046291115.1 Novosphingobium sp.
CTTGGTTTGTTTGATATTCTAGTAACGGTTGGCGGCAATTGAAAACTGCGCCTACTAAAGGCAAAAAAAATGGCCGGGTCGTTGCCGACCCGGCCCTTGGAAGTTTTGGGAGAGGATGCCTGAAAGGCATGCTGTAAATGGGCCAAAGCCCGGTTTTGTGCAAGTGCGAAAAGCGCATAGATAGTTGCGTTATTTGCAACATCTGTTCTTTTTTGCAATCCATGCTGTAAAATCAGCTAGTTGATGATGCCAAGCAGGCTCCGCCCATCCCTTTTGGACAGGTGCAGTAACAGCAAATGCCGCAGTGCAACATGGCTCTGCGGCATTTGCGAAAAGCCCGTGAGCGGGAGTTTGGCCTAATGCGCCATCAGCAAAGGCGGGGCAGCCTGGTCCTCAAGAAAGTATCGCGAGACCCCGCCGAACAGGAATTCGCGCACGCGGCTATGACCGAATGCGCCCATGACCAGCAGTTCTGTCCCCAGCCGGGCCGCAGCAAGGGCAAGTGTTTCTTCAACGGAACCTTGCCTCTCCAGTTCGTGCAGTTCGGCCTTGACGTCGTGCCGGGCAAGATAGCGTAGCGCGTCGGTCGGCGGGAACCCTTCGGCCTTTTCGGTCAGGACGGTCAGAACATGGACATCACCGCACCCCCGCAGCAGCGGGGCCGCGCCGCGCAGAGCCGCAGCGGCCTCGTCGCTGCCATCCCACGCCACGCAGGCCTTGGACAGCGGAAAGCGCAAGACCTGCTGCTGCGACAAGATCAGCACCGGGCATCCGGCCTCAACCGCCAGGTCCCCGGCATAGCCGCAATCACGCGAAACAATCGCAATGTCGGCCAGCCGCGCCGCGGCGATCATCGCCTCCAGCGGCTGTGTTTCGAACTGGACCACATCGAACGGCACATCATCGGCCGCCAGCCGTCCGGCAAAGGCCTCGGCCAGGGCATCGTCGGCCGCCAGCGCTGCGTCCAGCGCTTCGCGGGCGATATAGGTGCCGCCGTAAGGATCGACCGTGACAAAGCGGTCGATCGGGGTGTCGATTGCCAAGGTGACGTGGCCTCCAACTGCACGGGCGAGAAACATCGCCGTATCGAGCCGTGCCGCCATTCCCTTGTCGCGACCGGCCTGAACCAGAATCGAACGCATGGTGCCTCTCCTTTTGTTGTTTTCATCCTGCCACCCTGCCGCGTCCCGCACCATGACTTGCATCAAAAGCGCGGCTGCGTCAGGGCGAGAGGACAACACGAGGAGGATGCCTTGGCGGATTCACGGTTCGAAGCGGTCATTTTCGATTTCGGCGGGGTGATCACCGCCTCCCCGTTCGAGGCTTTCAACCGGCTGGAGGCGGAGCGCGGCCTGCCGCGGGACTTCATCCGCACCGTCAATGCCACCAATCCCGATCATAACGCCTGGGCGCTGTTCGAACGGGCCGAGATCGATGCTGCCCGCTTCGACGAACTGTTTGGCGAAGAAGCGGCGGCCCTGGGCCACACCCTTGACGGGGCTTCCGTACTGGCGGTCCTGTCCGGCTCGATCCGCCCGGCAATGGTTGCCGCGCTCGATCGGCTGGCGGCCGAAGGCTACCGGCTGGCCTGCATCACCAACAATGTCCCGGCAGGCCACGGTGCAGGCATGGCCCGCAGCGGCGATGCCCGCGATGCCTATGAGCAGGTCTTCGCCCGGTTCGAGCATGTCATCGAAAGCAGCAAGGCCGGCGTGCGCAAGCCCGATCCGCGGATCTACCTGATGATGTGCGAGAAGCTGGGGCTGGAGCCGGCGCAGTGCATCTACCTCGACGATCTGGGCATCAACTGCAAACCCGCCGCACAGCTGGGCATGCACGCGATCAAAGTGACAAGCGGCGAGCAGGCGCTGGCCGAGCTGTCTGTCGTGCTCGGCCTTGCACTTCCTGCATGATCTGTTGCGCTGCGCGCAAGCGGGCAGGCGTTAGTTGCAATTGCCACTGCCCTGCGCTTCACATAGCCGCTAGGGCATTGTGACCGGGGAGTAGCGATGAACAAGATCTATCCCGATGCCGCCAGCGCCCTTGACGGGTTGCTGAAGGACGGCCTGCTGATTGCCAGCGGCGGCTTTGGCCTGTGCGGCATTCCCGAACGCCTGCTCGATGCGGTGCGCGACAGCGGCGTGAAGGACCTGACCTTCGTATCCAACAACGCCGGCATTGACGGTGAAGGAATCGGCAAGCTGCTGCGCACGCGGCAGGTGAAGAAGATGATCTCCTCCTACGTGGGCGAGAACAAGGAGTTCGAGCGCCAGTACCTGTCGGGCGAGCTGGAAGTCGAATTCTGCCCGCAAGGCACCCTGGCCGAGCGGATGCGCGCCGGCGGCGCGGGGATCCCGGGCTTCTACACCAGGACCGGGGTCGGCACGATGGTAGCCGAAGGCAAGGAAAGCAAGCTGTTCAATGGCGAGGAATACATCCTCGAAGCCGGGATCTTTGCCGACCTGGCCCTGGTCAAGGGGTGGAAGGCCGACACCACCGGCAACGTCGTGTTCCGCAAGACCGCGCGCAATTTCAATGTGCCGGCCGCGCAGTGCGGCAAGGTCTGCGTGGTCGAAGTGGAAGAGATCGTTCAGCCGGGCGAGCTTGATCCCGATGCGATCCACCTGCCCGGCGTCTATGTCCAGCGGCTGATCAACGGCAGCCCCTATGACAAGAAGATCGAATTCCGCACCACCCGCAGCACGGATGTAGGTTGATGACCAAGCACGACAACATCGCCCAGGGCTGGAGCCGCGACCAGATGGCTGCCCGCGCCGCGCAGGAACTGCGCGACGGTTATTACGTCAACCTTGGCATCGGCATCCCGACGCTGGTGGCCAACCACGTCCCCGCCGGGATCACCGTCACCCTGCAAAGCGAGAACGGGATGCTGGGCATCGGCCCCTTCCCGACCGAGGACGAGGTTGACGCCGACCTGATCAACGCCGGCAAGCAGACCATCAGCGAGCTGCCGCATTCAGCCTATTTCGACAGCGCCACAAGCTTTGCCATGATTCGCGGCGGCAAGATCGATCTGACCGTGCTGGGCGCCATGGAAGTGTCTGAAAACGGGGACATCGCCAACTGGATGGTGCCGGGCAAGATGATCAAGGGCATGGGCGGGGCCATGGACCTGGTCGCCGGGGTCAAGAAGATCATCGTGGTGATGGAACACTGCGCCAAGGACGGCAGCCCCAAGTTCATCCCGGCCTGCACTCTGCCGCTGACGGGCCGCAACGTGGTCGACATGATCATCACGGATCTTGCGGTTTTCCAAAGGCCGGACCACACTTCGCCCTTCAGGCTGATCGAGCTGGCCCCTGGCATCTCCGCAGAAGAGGTCAAGGCGCGGACGACAGCCCATTACATAACCTGACAGAGGGACGAGGCCAGATGACGATCCGTGTGCACCACCTGAAGATATCGCGCTCCACACGGATCATCTGGCTGATGGAAGAGCTGGGCCTGCCATACGAGCTGGTCCAGCACACCCGGGGCGAGGATTTCCGCTCGCCGCCCTCGCTTTATGACGTCCACCCGCTGGGCAAGGCCCCGGCGGTGGAAGTGGACGGGCGGACCATGGTCGAAAGTTCGGCCATCATCGAATACATTGTCGACCGGCTGGGCGGGGGCAAGCTGCTCCCGCCGGACAGCGGCCGCGCCGAATACCTGGAATGGCTGCATTTTGCCGAAGGCACGCTTGGCATGCCGATGCTGATGCGCCTGCTTGGCCCGCGCTGGGGCATGCCGGAAATGGCGCTGGGCTTCATGGATGCGGAACTGAAGAAGCAGCTCGACTGGATCGAAAGCCGGCTGGAAGGCAAGCCATTCCTGTGCGGGGATACCTTCACCGGGGCCGACATCAATCTGGAATACCTGCTGGAACACGCCGAAACCCTGGGCCTGGTTGCCCCCCGACCCAACCTGTCGCGCTATCTTGCTGCGCTCAAGGCCCGTCCCGCCTATGTGAAGGCGATCGAACTGGGCGGCCCGATCACCCTGCCGCGGAGCTGATGCCATGAATAACGATCTGTGCCGCATGGTCGGCTGCGATTTTCCGCTGTTTGCCTTCAGCCATTGCCGCGACGTGGTCGTGGCGGTCAGCAAGGCCGGGGGCTTTGGCGTGTTCGGCGCGGCTGCCTACACGCCCGAACAGTTCGAGGAGGAACTCGCCTGGATCGACGCCCACATCAACGGTGCGCCCTATGGCGTCGACGTGCTGGTGCCGGAAACGGTCGATGCGCGGGTCAGCGGTTTTTCCAGCAATGCCGAACGCGCAGCGGCGATCCCGGCCGAGCACAAGGCCTTCACCGCCAACCTGCTGGCGCAGTACGGCGTCCATATCCCGGAAGACCAGCAGACCCGGATCCGCGAAGGGGCCGGGATCACCCCGGAAAACGGGCAAAGGCTGATGGAAGTGGCCTTTCGCCACCCGATCCGGCTGATCGCCAATGCCCTGGGCATTGCCCCGCCGGAAATGATTGCCCAGGGCAAGCAGCGCGGCATTCCGGTGGCGGCCCTGGTCGGTGCCAAGGAACACGCGCTGCGCCAGGCGGCGGCAGGGGTCGATATCATCGTCGCCCAGGGCGGCGAGGCCGGGGGCCACTGCGGCGAGGTTTCGACCCTGGTGCTGGTCCCCGAAGTGGTCCGTGCGCTGAAAGGCGAAGGGTACCAGATCCCGGTGCTGGCCGCTGGCGGCATCATGACCGGCGGGCAGATGGCGGCGATGATGGCGGCAGGGGCGCAAGGGGCCTGGTGCGGATCGGTCTGGCTGTGCACGCCAGAGGCCGAAACCAGCCCGGCCTTCCGCCAGAAGATGATCGAGGCGCGCAGCCGCGACACGGTGCGCTCCAGGGCCCGCACCGGCAAGCCCGCCCGCCAGCTCAAGACCGCCTGGCACGAGGCCTGGGACGATCCCGCTGGTCCCGGCACCCTGCCGATGCCGCTGATGGGCATGGTCTCCGAACCCAGCTTTGCCCATATCGAAAAGGCCGTGGTCAACGGCAACGAACAGGCCCGCGACCTGGTGTCCTACTTTGTCGGGCAAGGGGTGGGCCTGGTCGATGCCGAGCGCAGCTGCCGCCAGGTGGTGCAGGACTTCCGCGAGGAATTCGCCGCAGCGGTGATGGGGCTGACTGCCGCTCTGGGGGACTGACCCAGCCGCGATGCCCTACACCCTGATCACCGCCAACCGCAACTATTCGAGCTGGTCGCTGCGGCCGTGGCTGCTGATGAAAGCGCTCGGCATTCCTTTCGCGGAACGGTTCGAGCCTTTCACCAAGCCGGACAATTACGAGGACTTCCGTCGGTTTTCACCCACCGGGCAGGTGCCGCTGCTGATCGACGGGAGCCGCAAGGTGCCGGATTCACTCGGCATCACGCTCTATCTGGCGGATCGGCACCCGGGCATCTGGCCGGCCGATCCCGAAGCGCGAATCTTTGCGATCGGCGCGGTGTGCGAAATGCACGGCGGTTTGGGCCACCTGCGCAGCGATTGCACCATGAACGTCGGGGTGCGGGTAACCCCCAGGCTGATGAGCGAGGGCCTGCAGCGCAACGTTGAACGCGTGCGGGAGATCTTCACCGAGGGGCTGGAGCGGTTTTGCGGCCCGTGGCTGGCCGGCGCGGAAATTTCGGCGGTCGATGCGTTCTATGCGCCGGTTGCCTTCCGCGTGCGCAGTTACGGGCTGGAAGTCGGGAAAGGTCAGGCCTGGGTTGACCACGTCCTCGCCCACCCGGCCATGCTGGACTGGGAAGCCCAGGCCCTGGCCGAGCAGTGGCGCGAGGAAGCCCACGAGGCGGAACTCGCCGCAGCGGGCGCGATCACCGTCGACTATCGCAAATAGGTTCCTCTCCCCAAGCAGCGATTGGGCAGGATAACCGGTTCAGCCCAGCGCGGCCTTCAGGTCATCGACCAGGTCGAGCCGTTCCCAGGGGAAGAGATCGCCATTCGCCTTGCGGCCAAAGTGACCATAGGCGGCAGTCGGCTTGTAGATCGGCTTGTTGAGGCGGAGATGGGTGCGGATTGAGCGCGGGGTCAGGCCGCCAAGCATGGGCAGCGAAAGGATCGCGGCTTCGATCCTGTCATCGCCAACGGTGCCGGTTTCGTGCGTATCGACATAGAGCGACAGCGGCTTCGACACGCCGATGGCATAGGCCAGCTGGATCGTGCAGCGGGTGGCAAGGCCGGCCGCAACGACGTTCTTGG
>JBKBSV010000108.1:0-6107 GCA_046291115.1 Novosphingobium sp.
GCGCAAAGGCGGCGCGGTCATGCCGCCATTGACGGTTGATCTCGGCGCTGGCCCCGGTTGCGCGGAACACCAGATCGGGATCGAGCCCGAGCAGGCTGTAGCGGCCACGCACCTCGCCGCCCTCAACGCTTTCCAGCAGGAAATCGCCGCGCCCTTCGACCATCAGCTTTAGCGCCGCGCCGACCGGGGTTTCGGTATCGGCGACCAGCCGCCGCCAGATCAAGCCAGGCCTGCCCGTCGCCAGCGCGGCCTGTGCCGCTGTCCAGTTTTCCGCCCGGGCCTGCATCATAGCGTTGCTGCTTACTGCGCGCCTTGCAGCCGCTTCCTGAGCGCGTCGATATTGCCCTGGTTGCGGGTCACGCCCACTTCCTCGCGCATGCCGCCGCCCAGCTGGTTGGCATATTCAGAGCCGATGTTGCCGGCCAGCGTTTCTTCCAGGCCGGCAAGGCGCGGATCGTCCGGCTTGATTGCGCCCGGAATGACCTTGGTCACCGAGACGACATACCAGCCGCGGTTGCGCGGCGCCGCCAGCAACCGGACCTTGCCCCGCGCCATGGTGAACAACAGCATTTCCGGCTTGGAGGCGTTCTGGCCCTGGGCCTGAACTTCCATGCGGCCCTTGCTGACCCGGTCGACCGGCGGCAGCGGCACGCCCAAAGAAGCAACCGCCTGTTCGGCCGGCACGCCCTTTTCAATCTGGCTCTGGACTTTTTCGGCCGCGGCCTTGGCCGCTTTCGCGCCTTTGCCCTGCTGGATATCGGCAATCACCTGCGGGCGGATCTGGTCAAGCGGTGGCGGCGCGGCCGGCGCGATGGCGCCGACATCGAAAACCATGAAGGTCTTGCCGGGATCCACTTCGGCAAGCTGCGGCTGTTTTTCCGCTTCCATCGCGAATGCGGCTTGCAGCACGGGGGCCAGCACGTCCGGTGCCTTGGCCCCGTTCTTGCCATAGACCGAACCATTGGCCAGCAGCGGCTCGGTTTCAACCACTTGCAGCCCCATGTCCTTGGCCACGTCGGTCAGGGTTGCGCCATTGGCAACACTCTCGTCGATCCGGGCGGAAAACTCGGCGATCGCCTCGCGGCGCTTTTCTTCACCCAGTTCCTTGACCAGTTCGGGCTTGGCCTGGTCCAGCGTCTTGCCCGGCGTGCCCGCATTGGCGTCAACCCGGACGACAGCCCAGCCCAGCGCAGTCTTGAACGGCCCGGCCACTTTGCCAACGGGCATGGCAAAAACCGCGTCTGCCGCCGCCGCAGAGCTTTGCAGGGCATATTCGGCCTTGGTCAGAGTGCCCAGCGCCGCCACGGCCAGGCCCTTGGGCGCGGCCGAAGCCTCCAGCGACTTGCCGCCCGACACCTCGCTGAACACCACCTTGGCGGCAGCTTCGGTCGGCAGGATGATTTGCGACAGGCGGCGCTTGTCGGTCGGCGCGTATTTGGCCTTGTTGGCGTTGTAGCGCGCGGCGATTTCGGCATCGCTGGGGGCGGGCACGTCCTTGATCACGTTGTCGCCGAACACGATGTAGCGGATCGTGCGGCGTTCCGGCAGGGCATAGGTTGCCTTGTTGCTGGCGTACCACTCGGATACTTCGGCCTCGGTCGGCGGAGTGGTCGGGGCGAAGGCGGCAGCGGGCAGGGTGATGATGAAGCCTTCGCGGCGCTCGGTCACTACCGCAGCATAGCGCATTGAAACCTTGCGCGGCACCTTGATGCCCAGCGTGGTCGAGGCCGCCAGTTGGCGGCTCATCAGTTCTTCCGCCACTTCGGCGCGGAATTCGGCATCGGTCATCCCGCGTTCGGCCAGGAACTGGCGGTAGAGCGCCGGATCGACCTTGCCGTCAGGCCCCTGAATCCGCGGGATCTTGGCAATTTCACTGTCGATCAGGCGGTCACCTACATAAAGCCCGTGACGCTCGCCGAACTGCAGCGCGGCGCGGCGATCAATCAGGAAAGTCAGCAGGTCATCCAGCCCGTTCCGCTCCAGGAAGCTGGCCATCGTCGTGGTCGGATCGGATTGCCGCATCCGCGAAAGGATCGTGTTGACCGCACGCTCCACCTCGCTGCCGCTCAGCCGCTTCTTGCCGATCTTGGCGATGGTGTCGCCGCTCGAAGCCGCACCGAACCCGCCGCTTGAAGCCACATCGCCGCTCGCAAAGGCAAAGGCGATAAGCCCCAGAAAACCAAGTGTGAAACCGACACCCCACTTGGACTGAAAGAAGTTGCGGAAGGACTGGATCATCGCCTGCTCATCGGGAATGGGTGAAGCAGTGCCCGACACGGGCACTCTGGCCGGGGCAATAGCAGCATTGCGCGGGCAGGCAATGGCTGAGCGATTCCCATCCACTGCGCTTTGCCGCAAGCCCTTTGACAAGCCCCGCCGCCCTCGCTTAACCGCGAGGGCAAGCCCGACACAACAGCCGGGTTCAGCAGTTCAGCGAGGAAACTGATGCCCAACCGACCCTACATTGTCGGCAACTGGAAGATGAATGGCACGCGCGCCATGCTGGCCGAAGCCCGCGCAATCGATCGCGGCGCGGCCCGCCACCCGGGTGTGCGTGTCGGTCTTGCCCCCCCGTTCACGCTGGTCAGCGCCTTGGCAGAGGCGCTGCAGACAGCTTCGGTCGGAGCGCAGGATTGTCATGCCGCGGCCAGCGGCGCCTATACTGGCGATGTATCGGCCCCAATGCTTGCCGATGCCGGAGCCAGCTTCGTCATTGTCGGACACTCCGAGCGCCGCGCCATGCACGGTGAAACCGATTCGATGGTCCGGGCCAAGGCCGAAGCCGCGCTGGCGGCCGGACTTGAAGTGATCGTCTGCGTCGGTGAGACCGAGGCCGAGCGCGATGCCTGTCAGGCCGAAGCGGTGGTGACCGGGCAGGTGGCGGCATCCCTGCCGCAGGGCGAAGGCATCGTTCCGCGGGTGACCGTGGCCTATGAACCGGTCTGGGCGATCGGTACCGGCCGGGTCCCTTCGGCCGACGATGTGGGGGCCATGCACCGGGCGATTCGCGCCCAGCTGCTGGAAAGCTATGGCGAGGAAGGCGCGATCGTGCGCATCCTTTACGGCGGATCGGTCAATGCCGGGAATGCCGCCGATCTGCTGGCCGCTGATGAAGTGGGCGGGGCATTGGTCGGCGGGGCCAGCCTGACTGCCGATGCCTTTCTGCCGATCGTCATTGCTGCCGCTGGCCCCGACGGGGAATAGAGCGCTACGGCTTGCAAGAACGGGTCGGCGCGCCTAGATGCGCGGCACCAGATCTTCTCTCGCGCGGAACCAACATGTCGCTTTTCATTTTTCTGACCGTCGTCCAGGCGATCGTGGCCGCACTGCTGGTTGGCGTCATCCTGATGCAGAAATCCGAAGGCGGCGGGCTTGGCGTGGGCGGCAGCCCGGCCGGGCTGATGTCGGCTCGCGGCGCTGCCGATTTTCTGACCCGCGCCACCACTGTGCTGGCGGTTCTGTTCGTTGTGCTCAGCATCCTGCTGGCGGCGCTGGCCAGCCAGAGCGGCGGCGATCGCCAGATCGAAGATGCGCTCAATCGCTCGGTCGCGCCGGCCCAGGTGCCCGCTCCGGGAGCAGCCGATCCGCTAGCGGGCGGCGCGCAGCCAGTGCAAGGGGCCAGCCCGGCAGCATCGCCTGCGCCGGCCGGCAAAAGCCTTGATCCGCTGGGGGCTCCCGCCAAGCAGTAAATCCGCCGCATTCGGCTCACGCGTCCTTCGGTCCGCAGCCCGAAGGAGCGAGGCCGCTTGTTTCCCTACCGCAACTGTGGATTGTGGCAGGCAGCGCTTGCCCCGGTCCACACAATCCGCTTAAGGCCCGACTCCCATGGCGCGGTACATCTTCATTACCGGCGGCGTGGTCTCCTCGCTTGGCAAAGGTCTCATGGCGGCAAGCCTCGCAGCCTTGCTGCAGGCCCGCGGATTCAAGGTCCGCATCCGCAAGTTCGATCCCTATCTCAACGTCGATCCGGGGACGATGAGCCCCTATCAGCACGGTGAGGTCTATGTGACCGACGATGGGGCGGAAACTGACCTCGACCTTGGCCACTATGAACGCTTTACCGGTGTTTCCGCGCGCCAGGCAGACAATATCACCTCAGGCCGGATCTATCGCGACATCATCGCCAGGGAACGCCGCGGCGATTATCTGGGCGCAACGGTGCAGGTGGTTCCGCACGTTACCGACGAGATCAAGCGCTTTGCCCAGGCCGATACCGAAGACCTCGATTTCGTGCTGTGCGAAATCGGCGGCACGGTGGGCGATATCGAAGGCTTGCCTTTCATCGAGGCGGTGCGGCAACTGCGCAACGAACTGGGACGGGAGAACTTCTGCTCGGTCCATGTCACGCTGGTGCCCTATGTTGCGGCCGCGGGAGAGCTCAAGACCAAACCGACCCAGCACTCGGTCCGCGAGCTGACCAGCCTGGGCGTCCAGCCCGATGTGCTGCTGTGCCGCTGCGAACATCCCTTGCCGGAAAACGAACGCGCCAAGATCGCGCTGTTCTGCAACGTGCGCAAGGAGGCGGTGATCCCGGCGCTGGATGCCAGCAGCATTTATGCCGTCCCGCTCCAGTATCATGCCGAGGGCCTGGACGATGCCGTTCTTCATCACTTCGGCCTGACTGCGCCCAGGCCGGATCTGTCGGCCTGGGAAGACATCGTCGATCGCTTCTCGCACCCTGAGGGCGAAGTGACGATCGGGGTGGTCGGCAAGTATGTCGGCCTGCCCGATGCCTACAAGAGCCTCAACGAGGCGCTGATCCACGGCGGCATGGCCAACCGGGTGAAGGTCAACATCAAGTGGATCGATGCCGAGCTGTTCGAGGCCGGCGACGACGAAATCGTCACCAAGCTTGAGCCGATGCACGGGATCCTGGTGCCCGGGGGATTCGGCGTGCGCGGAACCGAAGGCAAGATTGCCTCGGTCCGCTTTGCCCGTGAACGCAAGGTGCCGTTCCTGGGGATTTGCCTGGGGATGCAGATGGCCTGCATCGAGGGTGCGCGAAACACCGCCGGGATTGCCGCTGCCGGTTCGACCGAATTCGGCGAGACGAGCGAGCCGGTGGTCGGCATCATCACCGAATGGATGAGCCCGGAAGGCCTGCAGAAGCGCGGTGCCGATACCGACCTTGGCGGGACCATGCGGCTTGGTGCCTATGAAGCAAGGCTCAGCCCCAACAGTCACGTTTCGGCCGTTTATGGCGGGGCAACCTCGATCAGTGAGCGGCACCGGCATCGCTATGAAGTGAACGTAGCCTATCGCGAGCGGCTTGAAGCGGGGGGGCTGGTCTTTTCCGGGATGTCCCCCGACGGCTTGCTGCCGGAAATCGTCGAACGGCCGGACCACCCGTGGTTCATCGCCGTGCAGTTTCACCCCGAACTGAAGAGCCGCCCGTTCGAGCCGCACCCCCTGTTTGCCGGTTTTATCGCCGCGGCGTTGCAGCAAGCCCGGCTGGTCTGAAGCGCCGTGCGGGTATCGGCCAAGGGCGTTTGGCGAAACCTGGCTGCGCGCCCGCAGCATGACCGCCAGTAGCAGGTGCCGCGACCGATCCGGACCGCTGTCGGGGACGAATCAGCCGCGTCGGTTGCCGGACCGGAAAGGACCAGCGTTAGCCAGAGTAACAAGATGGCCGATTATTTTTTCGTGCGCACGGGTTGAGTGATTTCCAAGCCTGGCAAGCCACTTAGGTGAAAGCCCGGAAGCGATGGTAACGCAATCACAAGCACGTTTGCAATCACAAGCACGTTTGTTGCGATCCCTTTACGCGAGCGGAAATTAGGGTAATTGCCGTGGCGCTTGCGGGTTTCGGCATATCGGACCGATGAAGGAACTTGTCGCGATCTGATCATCTTTTGCGACCCGGATGATCGCGATGCGACAGTGCGGCGCGAAAGCGTCGCGGGGGTGAGGCCGCAAGACCTCACCCCCAATATGGAAACCGCAATCAGGATCGAAAAGCTCAGGCCGCCTGGCTGTCGTCGGTTTCCCTGACCACGGTCAGGCTTTTCTGGGTGCCGACCGGGATCTTCTTGGGCTTCATCGCCTCGGGCACCTCGCGGACCAGATCGAGGGTCAGCAGCCCGTCTTCCAGATTGGCGGCTTCGACC
>JBKBSV010000109.1:0-6073 GCA_046291115.1 Novosphingobium sp.
GACAAGATGGACGAAGCGATCGTTTCCTATGTGCGCCGTCACCACAACCTGCTGATCGGTGAATCGACTGCCGAGCGGATCAAGAAGGACTATGGCTGCGCGACGGTCCCGGCCGATGGCGTGGGCGAAACGATCCACATCAAGGGCCGCGACCTGGTCAACGGCGTACCCAAGGAAATCACCATCACCCAGGCGAACATCGCCGAAGCCCTGTCTGAACCGATCGGGGCGATCGTTGAAGGGGTGCGCATCGCGCTGGAAAACACCGCGCCGGAACTGGCTGCCGACATTGTCGATCAGGGCATTGTCCTGACCGGTGGCGGCGCGCTGATCCACGGTCTGGATGAATACCTGCGCGAAGAAACCGGCCTGCCGGTGACCATCGCGGAAGATCCGCTGTCCTGCGTTGCGCTCGGCACTGGCCGCGCGATGGAGGATCCGGTGTTCCGCGGCGTGCTGATGACGGCCTGAGCGAAAGGAACGCTCTGGTGGGTCGCGCTTCCGGCAAAAAGGACTGAACGGGGATGGTGGCGCCAGTCAGCCGGCGCCCGGGCCATTCCCGCCGGGCGCAATATGGCACCTTCTTCGGCTACCTGCTCGCCATCGGCGGGCTGGGGATCGGCGTGCTGCTGCTGACCAGCGGCAGCGATGACAGCAGCGCCGCGCAGGCTGCCCGCAAAGGGATGGCCGACATTGCCGCCCCCGCAGCCAGCCTCGCCGCCGCCGGTCGCAGCGAAGGCCAAGGCTTCCTGGCGGTTATCGGCGGTTACCTGACCCGGGGCAGCCGGGTCGCGCGGCTGGAACGCGAAGTCGCCGAAGCCCGCGTCAAGCTGGCCGAGCAGGCCGCGCTGGCTGAGGAGAATGCGCGGCTCAAGGCGCTGCTCGGACTGGCCCAGGGCGAAGTGCGCCCGGTTGCCACCGCACGGCTGATCGGCTCAAGCTCATCCTCGACCCGCCGCTTTGCCACGATCAGCGCCGGCAGCCGCCAGGGCGTGCGCCCCGGCATGGCAGTGCGGGCACCGACCGGGGTGATCGGCAGGGTACTGGAAGCGGGAGGCAATACCGCGCGGGTCCTGCTGATCACCGATACCGAAAGCACCGTGCCGGTCCGGCGCGCCAGCGACGGGGTCCAGGCTTATGCCACCGGAAACGGGGATGGCACGCTGAAAATCCGGCTGGCCAGCACTGGAATCAATCCGCTGCGCAAGGGCGATGCGATCGTCACTTCCGGATCGGGCGGCCTGTTCCGCCCTGGCGAGGCGCTGGCGGTGGTTGTCTCGCTGACGCCTGACGGGGCAATTGCCCGTCCGCTGAGCGATCCCGGCGCAACCGAGTTCGTGATTGTCGAGCCGATCTACGACGAGCCGACGGCCCAGGCAGCCGCGGCTGCCGACAGGGGGCGCTGATGCCATCGCCTCTGGTCGCGCCGATCACCGATTTCGTCCGCGGCATCGGCAAACCCGGTATCAACCGCGGCCCCTCCACCCTGCTGGCCGTCGCACTCCCGCTGCTGCTGGTGATGGCCGGATCGCTCAGCCCGACCTGGCCGGTGATCGCCGCAGCGCCGGTGATCCCGCCGCTCGGCTTCATCCTGTTGCTGACCTGGCAGCACTTGCGGCCCGGCTTGTTTCCGGTCTGGGCAGGTCTGCCACTAGGCCTGTTCGATGATCTGTTCTCCGGTCAGCCGCTCGGCTCGGCGGTGTTGCTGTGGTCGCTGGCGATGATCCTGCTCGATATTCTGGAAGTCCGCTTCCCGTGGCGCGGCGTGGTCCAGAACTGGCTGGTCGGCGGCGCGATCATCACCGGCTATGTGTTGCTGTCCGCACAGCTGGCGGGCGGGTTCACCCTGCCGCTGCTGCTGCCGCAGATCGCGCTATCAATCCTGGCCTATCCGCTGGCGGCGCGGTTGGTCGGCGCGGTTGACCGGCTGCGGCTGATCCCGATCCGGAAGTACTAGACCATGCTGGGCGGGAACAGGCATGTCAGCTCAGGCACGCTGAAGAACAGCTTCGAGCGTCGCTCGATCCTGATCGGCGGGCTGCAAACCGCAGTCGGCGTGCTGCTCGCCGCCCGGATGGGCTGGATCGCGCTGGTCGATAATGAGAAGTACAAGCTGGCCTCGGAAAGCAACCGCGTCAACCTGACGCTGATTCCGCCGCGCCGCGGGGCGATCCTCGATCGCAACAATGCCCCCCTGGCCACGAACCGGATGGAATACCGGATCGATATCGTACCCGAACGGCTGGTCAATCCGGAGGCGACCCTTGCCAAGCTGGGCACCCTGCTGGGCCTTGACGATGTGGCCATGCGCGACCTTTCCGACCGGCTGGAGAAAGCCCACGGGTTCCAGCCGCTGGGCGTTGCTTCCGGCATTCCGCAGGAAGTCTATGACAAGGTGCTGGTCCGCCTGCCGGAAATGCCGGGAGTCATGGCAGCGCAGGGCTTCACCCGCTGGTATCCGACCGGGCCTTCGGTTGGCCACCTGCTTGGCTACGTCGGTCCGGCTTCGGCCGAAGATTTCAAGGCCGAACGCAATCCGCTCCTGGTCACGCCGGGTTTCAAGCTGGGTAAGGACGGGCTGGAAAAGCAGTTCGAAGCGCAGCTGCGCGGCACAGCTGGCGCGCGCCGGGCCGAAGTAACCGCCAGCGGCAAGGTCGTGCGCGATCTGGAAATGCGCGACGACATTCCCGGCGCGCCGCTGCAACTGACCATCAACGGGCCGCTGCAGGATTATGCCGCCCGCCGTCTTGGCCTTGAAAGTGGTGCGGTGGTGGTGATCGATTGCCTGACTGGCGATATCCTCGCCATGGCCTCGATGCCCAGCTTCGATCCCAACAGCTTTGCCGACGGCATCGGCCGGATCGAGTGGAAGATGCTGTCCGATGACGATCACGTGCCCTTGCGCAACAAGGTGCTGCGCGGGCTCTACCCGCCGGGCTCGACCGTGAAGCCAGCCGTTGCCATGGCCTTCCTCGAAGCTGGACTGGATCCGAATGCCAGCGTCAACTGCAGCGGCGGCCTCAGGGTTGGCAACCGGGTATTCGGGTGCTGGAACCGGCGCGGCCACGGCCCGGTCAACATGGCCGAGGCGATCTACCAAAGCTGCGATGTCTATTTCTATCACTTCGCCCAGAAGATCGGGATGGACCCCATCGCGGCGATGTGCCGCCGGCTGGGCCTGGGTCAGAAGTTCGATCTGCCGGTCTCCGCGCAGCATTTCGGCACGGTTCCCGATCCAGCGTGGAAGCAGAAGAAGTATGGCAAGCCCTGGGCCGTGTTCGATACGGTCAACGCCACGATCGGCCAGGGCTACATGCTGGTCAATCCGCTCCAGCAGGCGGTCATGGCGGCGCGGATCGCCTCGGGCAAGCTGCTCCAGCCGCGCCTGCTGATGGACCAGAAGGTGCCCGACACGCCGGATATGGGCTTCAGCCAGGAACACCTGGATTTCG
This sequence comes from Novosphingobium sp., assembly GCA_046291115.1. GTDB lineage: Bacteria > Pseudomonadota > Alphaproteobacteria > Sphingomonadales > Sphingomonadaceae > Novosphingobium. Next base: position 3,453 of record JBKBSV010000109.1, read on the forward strand.
TCCACAAGGCGATGAGCGACGTGATCAACGGCCCCGGTACGGCCGGACGCGCCCGTTTGCCGATTCCGGAGGTGCTCCTTGCCGGCAAGACCGGGACGGCGCAGGTGGTCAGCCTGAGCATTTCCGACGGCAAGTCTGGTCCATGGAAGTACCGTGATCACGGCCACTTCATCTGTTACGCCCCGTCCGACAACCCGCGCTATGCCTGCGCGGTGGTGGTGGAACATGGTGGCGGCTCTGGTGCGGCCTATCCGATCGCGCGTGACGTGATGACCTTCCTTTTTGATCCGGCCAAGGCTCTGGAAGTGCTGCGCGGCATGGAGGCCAGCTGGGGTGGCACCCCACAGCAGCGGATGGCTGCCCGCTATCGCAGCTATGCCGCAAAATATGGCACGACCGCCCCGAAACCGGCCGACGAGGCAGAGATTCAGCGCCGCTCCGAAGGGCCCGATCCGGCCGCACAGGCCCCGCGCTCGGCCGAGACCGAAGCGGCCGCACCCCGGCCCGAACCGGATACTCCCCCGCCCGCAGCGGAGCCGCCAGCCAGTTTCGCCCCTACTGCGGGCGAGCCTGCGCAGCCATGAACCGGCGGATCATCCCCGAAGCAATCGCGCGCGAACCCTGGCAGGTGATCGTGCCGCTGTTCCTGCTCAATCTGCTGGGGGCGGCGGTGCTCTATTCCGCCGCTGGCGCGAATCTGGAACCCTGGGCGCTGCGTCACATCGTCCATTTCATCGGCTTTCTTGCCATCGCTTTTGCCATCTCGCGGCTGCCACGCGAATTCTTCAAGAGCATTGCCTATCCGGTCTTTGTGGCGCTGATCCTGGCGCTGGTCCTGGTGGAGCTGGTCGGCAGCGTGCGCGGCGGCGCCCAGCGCTGGCTGAATCTGGGTTTCATGATGTTTCAGCCATCCGAGCCGATGAAACTGGCGATCGTGCTGGCCCTGGCTCATTTCTTCGATTCACTTCCTCCGGGGCTGACCCAGAGCTGGCGCGTCCTGCCGCCGCTTGGCGCGTTGGTGCTGCTGCCGGTCCTGCTGGTCATGCTCCAGCCCGACCTTGGTACCGGACTGTCAATCCTGGTCGGCGGCCTCGCCGTGGTGTTCATGGCCGGCTTGCCGATGCGCTGGTTTGTCGGGGCCGGCCTCGCAGGCGCGGCCCTGGCACCGATCGCCTTCTTCACTTTGCTGCATGATTACCAGCGCCGCCGGATCATGACCCTGCTCAACCCGGAAGAAGACTTGCTGGGCGCCGGGTATCATATCACCCAGTCCAAGATCGCCATCGGATCCGGCGGCTTCTGGGGCAAGGGTTTCGGCAACGGCAGCCAGAGCCATCTCGACTATCTGCCCGAAGCTCATACCGACTTTGCCTTCGCCACCATGGCCGAGGAATGGGGAGTGTTCGGCGGCCTGATTGTGCTGGCCGTGTTCCTGTGGGTATTCAACTGGGGCCTCAAGGTTTCGCGCAACGCGCCGGATCGCTTCTCCAGCCTGCTGGCGGCAGGGATGACCTTCACGATCTTCTTCTACATGGCGGTCAACATGATGATGGTGATGGGGTTGGCCCCGGTGGTCGGCATTCCGCTGCCATGGATCAGCTATGGCGGCTCTGCCTTGCTGACCAACATGGCCTGCATCGGCATGATCATGGCCGTTGACCGGTGGAGCCGCCGGGGCGGTCCGCTGACAAGTTGAGCCGGTAGAAAAGAAACCCCTTCCATCCCGCAAAGCAATCGCTATAGGAAGCGCTCCCCGGCGAATCGGGGCCAGCGGAAACGCCGGAAAGTGGACGCATAGCTCAGTTGGTAGAGCAGCTGACTCTTAATCAGCGGGTCCTAGGTTCGAGCCCTAGTGCGTCCACCAAAATTTCCAATGGGTTAGCTCACCCCCACCGGGGCCACCGTCTTAGAAAGACGGGAATTAAGACGGCGCGGCGCTATCCGGCGCTCCGCATGTTCCACGGCAGCGCGTAGGTTTTTATCAGCCCCAGCTCCAAGCCCGCCGCCCCATGCACAGGCAGACCGTTCCACTCCATGTCGTCCGGCTGGGCGATCAACACCTCAATCCGCGCGGCGGCCTGAAGCTCGCGGCGGATGGTATCGTTGAGCCTTAAGCTTGTCCGCTGAGACACGCCCGGCTTGGCGTAGAAGTATATCCGCTTCGCCAGCCCCATCGTCGCCACGCCCACATACAGAACAATGCCTTCTCTTGCGAACGCATAGACCCCCACGCCCTTGGGCAGCGCCTCGGTGAGGACCAGTAACCCAGCGTCGTCTAGGCTCCATTCCGATGCGCGGCGAAAGCCCGCGTCGAGCAACGTCTGCACGTCAAGCGACGGCTTGCTGGCGATGGGGGCCTTCGCTGGACGCGGGGGAGCAACCGTGCCGCTTCGCTTCAGCACATTGTATGCGTGCTGGTAGCGGACCCCAACCCGCGCCGCGATGTCCGAAACGGACAGACCCTCGGCGGCAAGCTGGCGGATTTGGTCAGCCTTGGTCATGCTCGTTTACCTCTAGCAGGCGAAACATTTGTGCTCGCAGTCATTGCTCTTAAAGTCTGTCTCCAGCTTGTTTGTGACGTGCTCCCCTGATTGTTACCAGTCAGAGGTAGAGTCTCGCCC
>JBKBSV010000008.1:0-37262 GCA_046291115.1 Novosphingobium sp.
ACTTCCAGCGTCAGGTTGCGGGCCGGGAAGCCGTTGCGGATCAGGATCTCGACGATCTGGCCGGGCAATTGCGGCGCTTCGAGCATGCTGGCTGAGAGGTTCACGCCCAGCCGGAACTCTGGATTGACTGCAAGCAGCGGACGGGCCGCACGGGTCGCTGCATCCAGCACGTGCAGTGTCAGGCGGGCAATGCGGTTGTGTGCTTCGGCTGAAAGCACAAACGCTTTAGGAGAAATCGCCCCGCGGACCGGATGCTGCCAGCGTACCAGCGCCTCCGCCCCGCAAATCCGATCGGTTTTGAGGCTGTACTGCGGTTGATAGGCAACCCAGATATCGCCGCCGTCGATTGCCGCATCAAGCTCGCTCATCAGCGAGAGTTCCCAGGCGCTTTCGGCTTCGTCGGCATCGTGGTTGAAAGTGACTAGCTGGTGCTTGGCTGCGGCATTGTCCGCCGCCAGCAGCGCGCGGCCGATCCGGTTGGCAATCGGGCGGTCCAGGCTGGTATCGACCCCGAAGGTCACCGCGATATCCAGTTTGCGTCCGCAAAGTTCGAACTGGCTTTCTACCAGCCGCGAAAGCCCGGTGAGATGGTCGGTCAGCTCGGCTTCCGGCAAGGGCTGGGTGAGCCAGTAAATAACGTCTTCGGCCTGATAGAACAGGGTCTTGCCCTGCGGCAGGCTGAGCCGCCGGGTCAGTTCCCCGATCAGTTCATGCTCGACCGGGGTCGAGAAGCTGGCGCAGATCGCGGCGTAGTTGCGGATCCGCATCGCGATGAGATGCCGGGTGGCGGCCTCGGGGTCTTCGCGCAGCGCTGACAGGTTGGGCAGCAGCGATCCGGCGTTGTGATAGCGGGCCTCGCTTAGATCGCGCCACGAATTGAAGCGGTAGGCGACGATGGCGAAAAGCAGGGCCGCCGGGAACACGTCAACGGTGATGAAGAAACGGTCGAGCGCGAAAGGCAGGGCAATGCCGAGTACCACTGCTGCCAGCACGATCAGCCGTGCCTGCGGCCGGGTCCGGCTTACCATCAGGGCGATTGACAGGATCGTCGCCAGGATCATGCCGGGAATCCAGCCGGCCTTGATCGGATGTCCTTCCTTGAGAGTCTGCGCTCCAACAGCGTGCACATAGACCCCGGGAAACCAGCCTTGCCCAACGATCTGCACATCGTCCGGGTTCTCGCGCGTGGTCACGCCCACCAGCAGGTCTTTGCCCTTTAGCTGTTCGGCAGGAACCTTGCCTTCAAGCACATCGATCATGCTGATTGTCGGGACCGATGCCACCTGGATCGACCAGTCTGGCCGGTAACGTTCGTCCACCGGGCCATTGCGGTTGGCAATGCTCGCGGAGATTGAAGGGACCTTTATACCGTTCACCTCGGTTGCCCAGTTAAGCTCTGCGGAAAGGCCAAGAGGCGTTGCCGCGCCGCCGAGTGATCGAATGGTTGTATGAGGCCTGAAATCCGGGTGCGGTAGTACAAATTCCACATCCTTTGACCTGGCGGTCTTCCGGTATTTCATCGTTCCGCTGAACACGCGCCCATGATGCCGAGCCAGTGCCTCGGCAAATCGACGATCCCCCTCGCTATCAACCCTTCGTGAGAAGACCTCGTCGAAGTAAACCCGCTGGGCACCAAGCGCAAAGACCCCGTCGACAAGATCGGCGTTATAGCCGCGTGAATAGGAACTTCCGCCGAGTGCTTCAGCTGTCCGGTCATCGATCGCGATCACGATTACTTCGCCATCTGCAGGGCGCGCGGCGATTTGGTTACGCAAACCGCGATAGACGTCTTCGAGCGGATAGGCCGGGCCGAGGATGCCAACCGCCACGCAGATAATCAGGGCCTGAACCAGGATCCGGGTCCGGGTCAGCTTTGGCTTGGGTTTGCCGCGCCGGCGGAAGGGCCAGATCACAGGATCGCTCCCGGCATCGGCCAGGGTCTTGCCCAATGGTCAGCGGCGCAATCCGGGGAGCCGGATGCGCAGTTCACGAAGGTCAAAGGGCACCGGTTTGGCCACATGAGGCCCGGTCTAGGCGCAATTCGGTAATTTTTCGTTATCCTTGACGCCGCCCTTACAACTGGGGGGCACGGCGGAGCGTTGGCTGACCGCGATAAACGGTCTGACATAGATGTAATGTGATATTGTAACCTCTCATCATGCAGGCTAAGGCGCTGGCATTCCCGTTTCCAATCAGGACCGATCGATGCACAATCCGCTGTTGAATTCTGCCTCCCTGACCACGCTTGTCCTGGCCCTGGCCCTGCCGCTTCCGGCGCTGGCCCAGACATCCGCCGACAGTGACTATCACGCAGAAGAAGACCAGGAGATCGTCGTTACCGGCGCGATCCGGGTATCGCGCAGGGACGTGCTTTCGGGCGTGGCGGTTGTGGCCGGACAGGACTTGCAGGAAGCAGTCCGGCCTTCGCTTGGCGAGACCTTGGCCGGTACGCCGGGCGTTTCGGCCAGTTCGTTCGGCCCCGGCTCCTCGCGCCCGGTGCTGCGCGGACTGCAAGGCGATCGCGTCAGCATCCTGTCCAACGGCCTTGGCGCAATCGATGCTTCCAACACCTCGGTTGATCATGCCCCGGCGATCAACCCGTTGCTGGCCCAGCGGATCGAGGTGCTGCGCGGCCCTCAGGCACTGCAATACGGCTCGGCCGCGATCGGCGGGGTGGTCAACGTGATTGACCGGCGCATTCCCTATTCCGTGCCAGACGAGCCGGTCCACTTCAGCGCGATGGGTGGCTATGGCTCGGCTGCCGACGAGCGCTCGCTTGCGGCCAGCGCCGATCTGGCAATTGGGGGTGGCTGGGTGTTCCATGCCGATGGATCGTGGCTCAAGGCGAATGATTTGCGCATCCCGGGCTTCGCTCTGACCCAGGCGCTGCGCGATGAAGCGCTGGCCACCAGCCTGCTGCCCGAAGACCAGCAAGGCCATAGCGGGCACGAGGATATCGACTATGCGGCCAATGCCGCGGTGCAGGGCCGCCTGCCCAATAGCGCCGCGCGCACCTGGACTGCATCGGCAGGGCTGGCCTATATCGACGAAGGCGGCAGCATCGGTTTTTCCTATAGCCGGCTCGACAACCGCTATGGCGTGCCGGTTCGTCTGGCGACCCTGCCCGGGCAGGGGCAGGAGGCGCCGATCATCCAGCTCAGGCAGGATCGGATCGATGCCCGGGCCGAATTGAACCTGGGCGAAGGATTGTTCGACAAGTTCCGCTTCCGCTATGCCTATGCCGATTACCGTCATGACGAACTGGTCGATGGAGCGATCGAGGGCACCTTCCTGAACAAGGGCATGGAAGGCCGGCTGGAACTTGTCCAGAACGAGCGTTCGGGCTGGTCGGGCGCGAGCGGGATGCAGTTCGTGATCCGCGATTTCGATGTGATCAGCGAAGAATCCTATTTGCCGCGCAACAAGACCGAGCAACTGGGTGTCTTTACCGTCCAGCAGCTTCAGAAAGGGCCGCTGCGTCTCGAAGCTGGCTTGCGGTTTGAACGGACCCGGCAGAAATCCTCGCCAATCGAGGGGCTGACCCAGTTTTATTCCGGCTCTCGCGATTTCGATGCCTTCTCCGCTTCGCTGGGGGTGGCAGTGGATGTTGCGCCGGGCTGGAAAGTGGGAGCCAACCTGTCACAGGCGGAACGCGCTCCGGCGGCCGAGGAACTGTTTGCCAGCGGGCCGCACCACGGCACCGAAACCTATGAAATCGGCGATCCGTTCCTCAAGATCGAGCGGGCGCGCAGTGTCGAGGGCATTGTTCGCGGCAGCGGCAACGGCTTCGATATCGAGTTCACGGCCTTCCACAGCTGGTTCGACAACTTCATCTATGCCTCTGCCACCGGCGATATCGAGGATGGTCTGCCAGTCTTTACCATTACTCAGGCCGATGCCCGGCTTTACGGCTTCGAGTTCCAGGCCGGCTTCGATCTGGCCAAGGTCGGTCCCTGGACGTTCAGGGCCGAGGGCATGGCCGACTATGTCCGGGCGACGATCGACGGCGAGGGGCCTGCCCCGCGCATTCCGCCGTTGCGATTGAAGGGCGGACTCAGGGCCGAATCGCCGCATCTCGACTTCGGGGCCGAGGTTGAACATGTCACTGCCCAGAACCGCGTGGCCCAGCTTGAAACCACGACACCGGCCTATACGCTGGTCAATCTGGCTATTGCCTGGCGGCCGTGGGGGGCATTCCGCCCGGTCAGCATCACGCTGTCCGCCAACAATCTGTTCGACGTGGAAGCACGGCGGCACGCCTCGTTCCTGAAGGACTATGCGCCGCTGCCGGGCCGCGACATCCGGGCCGGGATGCGGATCGAGTTCTAGAGGCTGATAGCTAGTCCTCGCCGTGTCCGGCGGCGAGGTAGTCTGCGCTCTGCATTTCCATCAGCCGGCTGACGGTGCGTTCGAATTCGAACGCGCCGTCGCCAGCGGTGTAGAGCCGTTCGGGATCGGCCGCCGCGGTGGCGAACAGCTTGACCTTGTTTTCGTAAAGCGCGTCGATCAGTGTGACGAAGCGCGCCGCCTCGTTGCGATTTTCCGGACCCATGCACGGAATGCCGACCAGGATCACGGTGTGATAGGTCTGGGCCAGGGCCAGATAATCGGCCGCGCCGCGCGCCTCTTCACAGAGCCGCTTGAAGCTGAAGACGGCCACGCCTTTCAGGCTTTTCGGCACGTGCAGCTTGCGTCCGCCGCCAAGGTCCAGATCGGCACTTGGCACATGGGCGCTGTCTTCGGGCGGGTAGTCGGTCAGCCGGAAAAAGGCCTCGCGCACTTGCGCCGTCGCGGCATCGCCCAGCGGGGTGTGCCAGGTGGCCATGCCGCCCAGCCGTTCCAGCCGGTAATCGAGCGGCCCGTTCAGCGCCAGAACGTCCAGCTCTCGTTCGATCAAGGCGATGAACGGCAGGAAATGCTCGCGGTTGAGGCCGTCCTTGTATAGCTGATCTGGCGCGCGATTGCTGGTGGTGACGATGACCAGGCCGTGATTGACGATTAGCGCGGTGAACAGCCGGCTCATGATCATTGCGTCGGCGCTGTTGTTCACCACCATCTCGTCAAAGGCGAGTACGCGCAGACCTTCGGCAATCGCGGCGGCGACCGGGGGGATCGGATCGCCGGTTTCTCCTTTGCGGGCCTCGCGCAAGCGGGCGTGCACTTCCAGCATGAAGGCATGGAAGTGGACTCGCCGCTTGCCAGCAATCGCCAGGCATTCGTGAAACAGGTCCATCAGCATCGACTTGCCGCGTCCGACCCCGCCCCACAGGTAGAGACCGCGCGGCGGCGCGGGTTTCTTGCCCATCAACCGGCCCAGCAGGCCAGTGGGGAGAGAGGCTTCGAGTTCCTGCTGCAGGCGATCGAGCCGCTGTGCCGCGGCGCGTTGTTCTGGATCGGGGCGCAGTTCACCGGCCGCAACCAGCGCATCGTAGCGGGCGATGATCCGGGTCATCTGGGGGTGGTTGGCTTGCGGATGGTTCCGGAAAAGGCCGCGATCAGATTGCCTTCGCCCTGTTCAACCACCCCGCGCAGGAATACCAGCCGCCGCGTTTCCTTCAGCAGCTCGGTAACCGCGTCGCAAGGCACACCGGGTTTGCCGGCACCGATGAACTGGACCGAAAGATCGAGTGTGACGGCGGTGCCGGCCTCGATGATGCCTAGCTGGCGGGCACAGGCAAACAGGGCAATGTCGATCAGCGCCATGACCGTACCGCCGTGGATATTGTTGCCGAGGTTGGTGTGGCGGTGTTCCGGGAACATCCGCAGCCGGGCCTTGCCGTCGTGATCGGCCCGGACCAGCAGCCTGGGGAACATCCAGCTGTTGAAGCGGGTGGTATCGTTCAACTGCCAGGTGAACCAGCCGGGATTCTCCGGATCGGGTTCGCTGCGAAAGCCCCGGTCGTCGCCGTTCGCGCGCTCGTTCAAACGTGACGCTCCGCCTGCATCTTCTTGATTTCGGCAATGGCGCGAGCCGGGCTGAGCCCCTTGGGGCAGACGTTGGCGCAGTTCATGATGGTGTGGCAGCGATAGAGCCGGAAGGGATCTTCCAGTTCGTCCAGCCGTTCGCCAGTCATTTCGTCGCGGCTGTCGGCCAGCCAGCGATAGGCCTGAAGCAGAATCGCCGGCCCCAGGAACTTGTCGCTATTCCACCAGTAACTGGGGCACGAGGTTGAGCAGCAGGCACACAGGATGCATTCATACAAGCCGTCCAGCTTCTCGCGATCTTCGGGCGATTGCAGGCGTTCCTTGCCCGAAGGCGTAGTCGAAACGGTTTGCAACCAGGGACGGATCGAAGCGTACTGGGCGTAGAAGTGGGTGAAGTCCGGCACCAGATCCTTGATCACTTCCATTGCGGGCAGCGGAGTGATGCGAATATCGCCGTCGAGATCCTCGATCGCGGTGGTGCAGGCCAGGCCATTGCGGCCATTGATGTTCATCGCGCAGGATCCGCAAATCCCCTCGCGGCAGGAGCGGCGGAAGGTGAGAGTCGGATCCATTTCCGACTTCATCTTGATCAGCGCATCGAGCACCATCGGGCCGCACTGGTCGAGATCGATCTCGAACACGTCGTAGTGCGGGTTCTTTCCTGAATCAGGATCATAGCGATAGACCGTGAACTTCTTGGCCCGGACGGCACCTTCAGCCTTGTGATGGGTGCCCTCGCGGCTGATTACGCTGTTGGCGGGAAGAGAGAAGTTGGCCATGACAATCCCTGTTCGCTGGCGAGCCAATTGATGCCCGGTTCGCGATTCTCTCTAACGATTCGGCAAGCAGGGGCAAGGTGCCGGGAAGGGAAATTTCATCCCCCGCCGCCAACCGGGCCGAGCCAGGTCGTCACGCCGAAGGCAATCAGCAACGCCAGGATGACGATTGCCGCAACCATGGCCTGACGGAGCAGCACGCGCGGCTGCTGGTCACCGGCCAGCCAGTCAGCCTGGTCGTCAAAGAAAAAGGCGGAAAGTTGCGACCCATCCCCCGTTTTTGCCCCAGTCCCATGCGACCCGGAGGACTGCGGCAGGGAGATACTTTCCGCTCTGCCGTTTTCGCCATTGGCAAATGTTTCGGGTAGATGAATTTTTTGCCATGTTTTCGGATTGAGGCCGGTTTCCGCACGGGACTCAAGATGTTCCTGGCGATAGAGCCGAGCCAGCTCTCCCCGCGGCAGACCGCCGAGCCGCGAGCGGACCATTTCGATCCGCTGGTTGACAGCACTTTCGGTGATACCGAGCCGCGCGGCGATCTCCTTGCTGGTGCGATTGTCCGCAACCAGGGCCAGCACCTCGTGCTGCTTGCGCGTCAGCTTGGGCAGGGTCTGGGCAGGCCGAGGCATGGTTTCCCTCTTTCGGTGCCGATTGTTAGCCTAAGCCGAGGCTCTCGACAATGACCGAGCGATAGCCCGGCTCGCCATACCGCTTCCCAAAGCGATGGCCATGACCAGCAAGGGCAGAGCCGACATCTTCAGTAACGGCAAGTGCGGCCCGCCTAGGCCGCTGAAGGCAAGCCCGCGGGCTACCACACCGATCAGGGCTGCGGCGGACATGACCAGCGGAAACCAGCGATCGCCGGCAAACCCGGCATGCAGCAACCCGACCAGGCAGGCTGTTTCGAGGCTGGCCCGGAGCAGCAGCGATGGCTGAAAGCCGAGCAGGGTGCGGACGGGTTCCAGATCGCTCAATCCGATTGCCAAGGGCAGCAGCATGGCTGCGGCGCAGATCCGTTCGGTCCAGCCGGCACAAGGCAGCAGCGACAGGACTGCTGCCAGCGAGGCGATCATAAGGGTGGCGGATTGCAGCGTCATCAACCGGCAGATGCCAGCACCAGCCCCATCGTGTGGCTGGCAACGATCGTCAATACGCCGATGCCAAGCAGGCCGAGTGCAATTATCACGATCGCGGCTAGGCGAAGCAGCCGGGCATCGGGACCGTGCAACAAGGCGGGAAGGGTGGAGGGTTGCAACTCGCCGTTGGCTTCATCGTTTGATGCCGCAAAGCCTCCGACACCCTCCGAGGGCAAGGGTTGCTCGATCGCTGCGACCGCCTGAAGCTGGATTGGCTTACCTGTAAGCGAATTACTGGTTGGGATGGTGATCATCAGGGTATTGGTCTGGCGATAGATCCTGGCAATCGCCGCCCGCGATATGCCGCCCAGGCGCTGACGCACCACTTCGATCCGCTGGTTCACCGCGCTTTCAGTAATGCCCAGTTTTCTGCCGATTTCCTTGCTGGTCAGTCCTTCAGCAACCAGAATCACCACCTCCCGCTGCTTGGGCGTGAGGGTATCGAGCCGGGCGGCAAGCATCAGATCGTCGGTCATGGCGGACAAGGCTAGACCGATCGCAAGCTGGTATCAAATGGGTTTATGAAATGGCAGGTTCGAGCGGCTGGTAGCGGTGTCTGTGCCACTTCGATGATCGCCGAGGCGAAATCGGCGGGATCGTCCTCCTGGATGAAATGACCACCATGCAGGGTTCGATGCTGCATTCCCCGGTTGCCCGGTACCCACGCTAGCCAGATGGCAGCGCCGCCCCGGGTGATCGGATCGTTATCGGCAAACGGGACCAGTCCCGGGTAGGTTCGCGCTGCAATCTTGTTGGCGCGAGTCGGCAAGGGAGCATCATCAGCGGCAGCCTCGGCCGGACTGAGGCTCCGCTTGCTGCCCCGCTGGACAACCTTGCCAATCGGGAACAGCGGGCTGTAGCGCGTGAACGCCCGCCAGATGGCGAAAGCGCGTGGTGGCTGCTGCCCGGCCGGGAGGCCGCAGTTGGACAGCGCCAGACCGGGAAACCGCCGGGGCATTTCCGCTGCCACCCTGAGACCGATCAGCGAGCCCTAGTCCTGGCAGCCCAGCTTAATGCCGGTCAAATCCAGCGCTTCGATCCATTCCCGAATCGAGGCGACCTGCCCGGTATGGCTATAGGTGCCCGGTCGAGCGGCTTGTCGCTTTTCCCAAAACCGATAAGGTCAGGCACGACCACTCGGCATCCGGCGGCCACGATCGGCTTGAGATAACGGTAAAGATAGCACCAGGGCGACTCGCCATGCAGCAGCACGAAGGGCGCATCGCCCGGCCTTTCATCCAGATAATGCAGCCGCAGCCCGCCGCGCAGTTCAAGGTAATGCGGGGCAAAGGGAAAGTCGGGCAGGGCGGTAAAACGTTCCTCCGGCGTGCGATAGACCTGCATCTTGGCTCTTTCCCTCCCCATCGTTTGTGCCATCATGCCGACGCACGAAACCAAGGGAAGGGGCGGGGCATGGGTCTGGCAAAATGGTACGAAGAGCATGTGGTGCCGCGCTTCATCCAGTGCGCCTGCTCCAGCCCGGTGATCATGCAACTGCGCGAGAAGGTCGTTCCCCTGGCCAGTGGCAAGGTGTTCGAGATCGGTTGCGGCGGCGGGATCAACCAGCAGTTCTATGACACCGGCAGAGTCACCAGCTTTGCGGGCATGGACCCATCGGCCAAGGGCTTGGAATTCACCCGTAGAGCAGTGGCCGCCAAGGGCTGGCAGACCGATGTCCGGCAAGGCGTTGGCGAGGCGATTCCGTTTCCGGACGAGAGCTTTGACTGCGTGGTCTGCACCTTTACCCTGTGCTCGGTGGAAAGTCAGGCTCAGACCCTCAAGGAATTGCGGCGGATCCTGAAGCCGGGAGGGCGCCTGCTCTATGCCGAGCATGGCAAGGCCCCCGAGGCTTCGGTGCAGAAGTGGCAGAGCCGGATTGAACCGGTGTGGAAGCGTCTGGCCGGTGGGTGCCACCTGACCCGACCGATCGGCAGCCCGATTGCCGATGCCGGTTTCCAGCTCCATGTGCTGGGTCAGCGCTATGCGCCCAAGACCCCGAAGTTCGCCGGATGGATGGAATGGGGCGAAGCAGTGAAGGCCACCTGAGGCGGCCGCGACCCAGAACGGAACAGGCCCCGCCTTGCTGGTTGCAGAGCGGGGCCTCTCCCTGGCGGCCTGGCTGAAGCCTATTCGCCGAAGGTCCGCTGCCACCAGCCGCGGCGCGGGGGAGCGGGTGGCTCATCACTGGCGGCCGGTTCGGCTTCTGCAGCCGTTTCGGGGGCTGCCGCGGCAGCCACGCCTTCCCCGGTCGGAGCAGCTGCCTTCTTGCGGGTGCGCTTGGGCTTGGCCGGGGCTTCCCCGGCGGCAGGGGCTGCCGCGATGGCCGGAGCGGCTTCGACCGGAGTCTCTTCCGCCGCTTCGACCTTCTTCTTGCGGGTCCGCTTGGGCTTGGCCGGGGCTTCCTCGGCGGCAGCAGGCGCTTCCACGATCGCCGGGGCCGCTTCGGCTGCTTCGACCTTCTTCTTGCGGGTGCGCTTCGGCTTGGCGGGAGCTGCCTCGGCTACCGGTTCATCGGCATCGGCTTCGGCAACCGGCGCTGCGGCCGATTCTTCCGCAGCGTTACCTTCATCACCGGCTTCACCAGCTCCAGCTTCGACGGCTTCACCGGTTTCACCGGCTTCGCTAGCTTCGCCGTGGCCTTCACCGTCACCGCGATTGCGGCCGCCGCGCCGACGGCGACCACGGCGGCGCTTCTTGCGCTGGCCTTCGCTCTCCTCGTCGGAACGATCATCGCCTTCGGCACGATCTTCGCGGTCCTCGCGGTCTTCGCTGTCTTCGGCCTCATCGCCCTCGGCGCTGTCATGCGGACCTTCGTCTCCATCGCGGCCCCGGCCACCCCGGCGGCGGCGCTTGCGGCGGCGCTTGCCCCGGCCTTCGCCGTCGTCGCGGCGATCTTCCCTCCGATCATCGCCGTCGCTGTCGAAATCATCCTCGTCCTCGATGAGGTCATCGTCATCTCCTTCGATGACGATCGGTTCGAACCGGGGAGTGAACTCCGGACGCGGACCGGACGAGGTCACGCGCATCTTGGCGCCTTCATTTTCGCCTTCCGGCAGCACTTCGACGCGCACGCCATAACGATGCTCGATCTCGGCCAGATCGCGGCGCTTGGCATTAAGCAGGTAAACCGCTGCTTCAGTGCTGGCATAGAGCGAGATGAGCGAGCCCTTGCCCTTGGCGGCTTCGTCCTCAATCAGGCGTAGCGCCGCCAGACCAGCGCTGGAAGCGGTTCGGACCAGGCCGGTGCCATCGCAGTGCGGACAGGTGCGGGTGGTAGCCTCAAGCACGCCGGTGCGCAGACGCTGACGGCTCATTTCCATCAGCCCGAAGCTGGAAATCCGCCCGACCTGGATGCGGGCGCGGTCGTTCTTGAGCGCCTCCTTCATCGCCTTCTCGACCTTGCGGATGTTGGAGTTGTACTCCATGTCGATGAAGTCGATCACGATCAGCCCGGCCATGTCGCGCAGGCGCAGCTGGCGGGCGATTTCGCGGGCTGCTTCAAGGTTGGTGCTGACCGCCGTTGCCTCGATCCCGTGTTCCTTGGTGGAACGGCCTGAGTTGATGTCGATCGAGACCAGGGCTTCGGTCGGGTTGATGACGATGTAGCCACCGCTCTTCAGCTGGACGACCGGATCGTACATCGCGGTCAGCTGGTCTTCCGCGCCATAGCGCTGGAACAGCGGGACCGGATCGGAATAGGCCTTCACCCGCTTGGCGTGGCTGGGCATCAGCAGCTTCATGAAATCGCGCGCAGCTCGGTATCCGGCTTCGCCTTCTACCACCACTTCTTCGATGTCGCGGTTGTAGATGTCGCGGATCGCGCGCCTGATCAGGTCGCTGTCGGAATGGATCAGCGCCGGAGCGCTGCTTTTCAGCGTGTTCTCGCGGATATCGTCCCACAAGCGGGCCAGATAGTCGAAGTCGCGCTTGATCTCGGTCTTGGTGCGCTGCAACCCGGCGGTGCGGACGATGCAGCCCATCGACTTGGGCAGCTCCAGTTCCGCGATAATCGATTTCAGGCGCTTGCGATCGGCGGCAGAGCTAATCTTGCGGCTGATTCCGCCGCCGTGGCTGGAATTGGGCATCAGCACGCAATAACGACCAGCCAGGCTGAGATAGGTGGTCAGCGCCGCACCCTTGTTGCCACGCTCTTCCTTGACAACCTGAACCAGCAGCACCTGGCGACGCTGGATCACGTCCTGAATCTTGTAGCGGCGACGCAGCGCCATGCGCTTGGCGCGCAGTTCGTCGGCTTCCTTGGCGTGGCCGCGGTTGCCGCCCTGACGGCGGCGCCCCCGGCCGCGCCGGTGGCTGTCTTCGCCTTCGTTTGGCTCGTCGGTCGCTGCTGCGCCGGCTTCTTCGCCCGGTTCCTCGGAATCGTGCTCGAAGCCGTTCTCGATGTGGCCGTCCTCGATCGTTGCCACTTCGTCCTTCTCGGTGGTGTCGACTTCGGTCACTCCGCCGAAATCATCGTCATGATGATGGTCATGGGTGGTGCCGGCCATCTCATCAGCCAGGCTTTCGCCCAGTTCGTCGTCACCGACAAAATCTTCCTCCCCTTCGGCAATGGCGCGCAGCGCGGCCTCCTGCTCGGCGTGGGCGGCTTCTTCAGCCAGCAGTGCCTCGCGGTCTTCCTTGGGGATCTGGTAGTAGTCAGGGTGGATTTCGCTAAAGGCCAGGAAGCCGTGGCGATTGCCGCCGAAATCGACGAAAGCTGCCTGTAGCGACGGCTCGACCCTGGTTACCTTGGCAAGATAGATATTTCCCTTGATCTGCTTGTGTTCGGCAGATTCAAAGTCGAATTCCTCAATCCGGTTGCCCTTGACCACCGCCACCCGTGTTTCTTCCGGGTGGCGCGCATCGATAAGCATGCGCATGTTCATTATGAATTCTCCGTGCGCGCCATGCGGAGACCGGCCCGAAACGGGCGTTCCCCTGGCTGGTGCGGCTATGTGCAAGATACCCGCGCCCTGCCGGGAAAGCCCCGGTCAGCGGCGCAGGTGTATCGGTGAAGCCGTGGCCCGGTTGGGCGCCGGCGGCGATGAGCGTGTCTGCTGCAATGCGAAAGTGCGGCGATCCGAGGCGCACACGACTGACCGCCAGCACCGCCCGAGCCATCGCGGCATCGGGCTGGAAAGACGGCAAGTGGCTTCTCATTACGGCATCAACCTGTTTGATCCGGAGCGTATTTCCGGAATCTCCCTCCGAAGGCGGAACCGGGTTTCCCGATCCGTTCGGTGGCGGGTGCCTAGCACCGCTTGCGCCGCGCGGCAAGGCGATTGCACCGGCCGGGACGGCTGGCTAATGCTTGCCTGGCATGCGCCGCCTGCTGATCCTTCTTGGCCTGTTTCTGGTGCCGGTCGCGGTGTTTGCCGCGATGCTTGCCGCAGACCGCACCTTTGGCGCGCCGGGGCGCGGTTTTGACTACGTTGTGCGGGTTGATCTGCCGCCGGTCGAGGCGCTGGCCGCCCTGCCGAAAATCGAAGGTCCGCTCGATTCCACCCGGCCGCTGGTGGTGATAGATGCCGGCCATGGCGGCAAGGATCCGGGGGCAATATCCAACGGCGTGCAGGAAAAGGACCTGACGCTGACCATGGCTCTGGCCCTGCGCGATGAACTGCTGCGCGGCGGCGGGGTGCGGGTGGCGCTGACCCGGAGCGAGGACCGCTACCTGTTCCTGGGCGAACGATCCGCTATCGCCCGCCAGCTTGGCGCGGACCTGTTCATTTCGCTTCATGCCGACAGTACCGAAGCGGCGACCGGGGCAACCGGTGCAACTGTTTACACCCTTTCGGCCAAGGGCAGCAACGAAGTGGCGGAGCGGATGGCCGCGCGCGAGAATGCTGCGGACAGCATCAACGGGGTCAGGATCATCGAGCAGAACAACGATGTGAGCGCGATTTTGGTTGACCTGTCGCAGCGGGAATCGCTGGCAAAGTCGGAACTGTTCGCCCGGCTGATTCTGCGCGAAGGGCAGGGGCTCATGCCCTTCAAGGAATCTCTGCCGCAATCGGCCGCCTTTGCCGTGCTGAAGGCGCCGGATGTGCCCTCGGTGCTGTTCGAAACGGGCTATATCAACAATTCCGCTGATATCTCGCGGCTGCGGTCCGAAGCCGGACGCCAAGCCCTGGCCCGAACTCTGGCCAGAGCAATCCGGGTGTTCTTCGCCCGCAGTGGGCAAAGCGCGATCTCCCCGTAGGATGCTCTGGCAATATGGCGAAGTGCCATGCTAAGGCCCGCAGCCGATGGCTGAAGAAGAAGATCCCCGATCGGTTCGTCTGCGTATCCGTCGTGAAGCCGGGGGCTTGATGAGCCGTGTGAAGGATTTCGCTGCTGCCCTTGGCGGACGGCTGGGTCCGCTGCGTTCCAGTCTTGGAGACAGTCGTTTCGGGCAGTGGTACGCGCGCCGGTGGGAAGGCAGCCGGCGTTTCCGCCTGGCCAATTATGCAATCGGCGTTGGCGCGGTGGTCCTCGCCGGCTTCTACATGGTGCTGACCTGGAACCTGCCCTCGGCCGACCGTTTGCTGACCTATCAGCCGCGCCTGCCGACAATCGTGCGCGGCGTAAACGGGGAAATCGTCTATGCCTATGCCCGTGAACGGCGGGTCCAGTTGCGCTTTGTCGATTTTCCCAAGCCGCTGATAAACGCCTACCTTTCGGCCGAGGACAAGACCTTCTGGTCGCACGGCGGGGTTGATTTCGGCGGTCTGGCCGGGGCGGTGGTAGACTATGTCACCAAGTTCGGCTCTGGCGAACGGGCCAAGGGTGGCTCCACCATTACCCAGCAGGTCGCCAAGAACATCCTGATCGGCAACGAATATTCGGTCACCCGCAAGCTCAAGGAAATGGTCCTGGCCCGGCGGATCGAGGGCGTGCTGACCAAGGAGCAGATCCTTGAGCTCTATCTCAACGAGATTCCGCTGGGCCGTCAGAGCTTCGGGGTGGAAGCCGCCGCACAGGCCTATTTCGGCAAGAGCGTCAGCGATCTCAGCCTGTCGCAATATGCTTTCCTTGCCGCCCTGCCGCGCGGTCCGGAAATCTATGGGCGGGAGAAGTACGCAGATCGGGCACTGGAACGGCGTAACTGGGTGCTTGACCAGATGGTCCGGAACGGCGCGGTCAGCGCGGCCGAAGCCGCTGCCGCAAAGGCCGAACCGCTGGGCATTATCCCCCGCCGGGCCGCGGTCTATGATCCTTCGACCGGCTATTTTGTCGAGGAAGTGCGCCGCTTCCTGATCGACAAGTATGGCGAGAATTCGCAAACCGGTCCCAACAGTGTCTATGATGGCGGCCTGTGGGTGCGTACCTCGCTTGACCCGCAGTTGCAGAAGGCTACCCAGGATGCATTGCGGACCGGGTTGTTGCGGTTCGGGGGCGGGCGCGCTTTCGACAAGCCGATCGACCATATCGATGTCGATCCCGACAAGTGGCAAAGCCAGATTGCCGCGCTCAACAAATCGATCAGCTATGAGGACTGGCGGGTTGGTCTGGTGATCGAGCGTAGCGGGGCCAGGGCCACAATCGGCTTTGCCGATGGCAAGAGCGGCCCGCTGATCAATCCGCCGCAGAAGCTGCGCAAAGGAGACGTGGTTGCAGCAGCCCCGGTCGGCGATAGCAACTGGGCGTTGAAAGTCATCCCTGAAGTGTCCGGCGGCATGCTGCTACAAGAGGCGTTTTCCGGGCGAGTTCTGGCCATGCAGGGCGGGTTTGATTCCGGCCTTGGCAGTTTCAACCGGGCGACTCAGGCGTTGCGCCAACCTGGATCGACCATCAAGCCGTTCGTCTATGGCACCGGGCTCGATTTCGGGATGAGCCCGGCAACCGAAGTCGTCGATGGCAAGTTCTGTGTCTATCAAGGGGCGCGGCTTGGCGAAAAGTGCTTCCAGAACTTCGGCGGCAGCCAGGGCGGCGGCACCCATACGCTGCGCTGGGGGCTTGAGCAGTCCCGCAACCTGATGACCGTGCGGATCGCCAACGATGTCGGTATGGAAAATGTCGTCCGCACTATCGAGCGGGTTGGCATCGGCAAGTATCCGCCGTTTCTCTCGTTCGCGCTGGGCGCGGGAGAAACCACCGTGCTGAGGATGGTCAACGGGTTTTCGGCCCTGGCCAACAACGGGATTCAATATGAGCCGACACTGATCGACTATATCCAGGATCGCAGCGGCAAGGTGATCTGGCGGGCCGACAACCGCCGCTGCGACAGCTGCAACATGGCGGAGTGGGACGGCAAGCCAATGCCCCGGCTTGAGCCCCGCGGCAAGGAAGTGATCGATCCGCGCACCGCGTATCAGGTGGTCCATATGCTGGAAGGCGTGGTAACGCGGGGCACTGCCATCACCCTGCGCGATCTGGGTGTGCCGCTGTTCGGCAAGACCGGGACGACCACCGGGCCGACCAACGTGTGGTTCATCGGCGGGAACCAGGAGATCGTCGGCGGCGTCTACCTTGGTTACGATCAACCGCGCTCGCTCGGCGGATATGCCCAGGGCGGGTCGGTTGCCGCACCGATCTTCAAGCAGATGGTCCAGGCCACCAAACCGCGCTGGAGCGATCGTCCATTCGTGGCGCCAAAGGGCATCTACATGGTCCGGGTCGACCGGATCAGCGGTCGCCGCGTGCTGGACGGGATGCCGGGCAACGATCCCAAGTCCCCGATCATCTGGGAAGCCTTCAAGGCAGAGTCCGAATCCCGCACCGGGGTGAGCAGCGAGGTCCTGTCCGCGCAACGTGATGCGCTGGTGGCATCGCTGCGCAAGGGTGCCGCAAAGCGGGCAGCCGGCGAGGAACGTTCGGGCGAGGGCAGCGGGGATGCTGCGCCAAGGCCAGCCCCGTCGATCACGCCCGACACTTCGGTCGGGACCCGGTAGGAGGCGACCGATCGGACAGGTTGCGCTTCGTTGGCAAACGCGGACAAAGGAAAACCATGAACAAGATCGCTCTGGCCCTTGCCGCCACCGCCGCCGCCCTGGTCGTTCCGGCCGCAGCGCCCGCCAATCTGCCGGTCGGGGCGCGTGCGCCGCAGATCGAAACCCAGGGCGCCTTGGGTGGCAAGCCGTTTGCCTTCAACCTGGAACAGGCCCTGAAGAAAGGGCCGGTGGTCTTGTACTTCTATCCCAAGGCTTTCACTTCCGGCTGCACGCTGGAAGCCAAGGCATTTGCCGATGCGCATGACCAGTTCAGGGCGGCAGGGGCAACCGTGATCGGCATGTCTGCCGACGACCTTCCCTCGCTCCGGCGCTTTTCGACCGAGGTTTGCGCCAGCAAGTTTGCCGTGGCGATTGCCACGCCGCTGACCATCGCTGCCTATGATGTGTAAATGAAGCGGCCCGATGGCAGCACGACCGGCCTTGCCACCCGCACCTCGTTTGTGATCGGCAAGGACCGCAAGATCCGCTTCGTCCATTCCAACGCCGATTACCGCGACCATGTCCGCCTGACGCTCCAGGCGGTCCGCGCCTTGCGCCGCTAAGTCCGCTTTACAATCGGGGGCCTTGCGCTAAGCGGAACCGGTCCGCGTGCCGGTGCACGCAAGAATTGTATTGCCGGAGTAACTCTATCATGCGTGCCGAAGGGCAGGCTCATATCGAACGGATCGAGGCTGCCATGGCGCTCGTCCGCAAGTTCCTGGACTGGGATCGCGCGCTGCGCCGCCTCGACGAACTCAACGCCCGGGTGGAGGACCCCAAGCTGTGGGATGATCCCAAGGAAGCAGAGGCGGTGATGAAGGAGCGTCGCCGGCTTGAAGCGGCAATCGGCACGGTCAACGACATCACCAGCCAGATGGCCGATGCGATCGAGTTCGTCGAACTGGGCGAGATGGAGGGCGATGAGGCGACCATCGAGGAAGGGATCGCCGCCCTGGCTGCTCTGGCCGCCCGCGCCGATGCCGACAAGGTTCAGGCCCTGCTGGCCGGTGAAGCCGATGGCAACGACACTTATATCGAAATCCACGCCGGGGCTGGCGGCACGGAAAGCCAGGACTGGGCGGAAATGTTGCTGCGGATGTACAGCCGCTGGGCAGAAAAGCGCGGGTTCAAGGTCGAAACGATCGAGTATCAGGCCGGGGACCAGGCCGGGATCAAGTCGGCCACGATCCTGTGCAAGGGCGAAAACGCCTATGGCTGGGCCAAGACCGAAAGCGGGGTTCACCGTCTCGTGCGGATTTCGCCCTATGACAGCTCGGCCCGCCGTCATACCAGCTTCAGCTCGGTCTGGGTCTATCCGGTGATCGATGACAGCTTTGAAATCTCGATCAATCCGGCCGATCTCAAGATCGATACCTACCGGGCATCGGGTGCGGGTGGGCAGCACGTCAATACCACCGATTCGGCTGTTCGCATCACCCACGTGCCCAGCGGGATCGTCGTGGCCAGCCAGCAGGACCGCAGCCAGCACAAGAACCGCGAGATCGCGATGGGCATGCTGAAATCGCGGCTTTATGAGGAGGAAATGCGCAAGCGCGAGGATGCCGCCAGCGCCGAACATTCCGCCAAGAGCGACATCGGCTGGGGTCACCAGATCCGCTCCTATGTTTTGCAGCCCTACCAGATGGTCAAGGATTTGCGTACCGGGGTGACCAGCCCGACCCCGTCGGAAGTGCTGGATGGTGCGCTCGATCCGTTCATGGCGGCAGCGCTGGCACAGCGGATAACCGGGGAAAAGGTGGACGTGGAGGACGTTGATTGATTGGCCGGACGGCCACTGCGCTGCTGATGGCGGCCAGTCTCGCTGCCTGCAACCGCGAGCCGGTCGATCTGGACCGGCCGGAAGGTGCGCGCGAGTTTCCCAAGGCGTTCCGCCCGGTTTCGGCTGTCGTCAGCAACGAGTTTTCGGACGAGGACCAGCGCGACAATCTGGGTGAGGCCGGGGTGGTGATGGACCTTGCGAAGATTGGTGCCGGAACCACTGTGGCCGACATTGGCGCGGGCGAGGGTTACTACACCGTCCGCCTGGCCGAACGGGTCGGGCCCAAAGGCCGGGTTCTGGCCCAGGATATAGATCAGGGCGCTATCCGCCGTTTGGGCGAGCGGGTTGAACGTGAACGACTGGACAATGTCTCGATCAAGCTTGGCGCGGCAGAGGATCCGCGCCTGCCGGCCAGCAGCTTTGACCGGGTTTTCATGGTCCACATGTATCACGAAGTGACTGAACCCTATGCTTTCCTGTGGAATCTTCGGCCGGCACTGAAGCCGGGTGGACTGGTGATCGTGGTTGATGTGGACCGGCCGACCGACCTGCACGGCATCCCACCACAATTGCTGTTCTGCGAATTTGCTGCCGTGGGCTTTCGTCTGGTGGAATTTGTTATAAAGCCGGAACTCAATGGCTATTATGCCGCTTTCGAAGTGCAGGGAGAGCGTCCCGCGCCGCGCGAGATCAAGCCGTGTGAATCGGCAAAGGGGAAGTTGGGGACATAATGGGTTTCAAGGGGTTACAGCCGATTCTTTATGGTGGTCGCGAGGTTTGGCCACTGGTTGAAGGCGGCAAGGGTGTGGCAGTTTCGAATCACGCCAGTTCCGGGGCCTGGGCCGCAGCCGGTGGGATTGGCACGGTCAGCGCGGTGAATGCCGATTTCTATGACGAGAACGGCAATGTCATGGATCAGCCCTTTCACGGTTCCACCCGGCGCGACCGTCACGAGGAACTGATTGCCTATGGCATCAGGGGCGGGGTCGAACAGGTCCGCCGTGCCTATGAAATCTCGAATGGCAAGGGCGCGATCAACATCAACGTGTTGTGGGAAATGGGCGGCGCGCAGCAGGTGCTGGAAGGCGTGCTGGAGAAAACCCGCGGCCTGGTGACCGGCGTTACCTGCGGGGCCGGGATGCCCTACAAGCTCTCGGAGATCGCGGCGCGCTTCAACGTCAATTACCTGCCGATCATCAGTTCTGCCCGCGCCTTCCGCGCGTTGTGGAAGCGGGCCTATCACAAGGTGGCCAACCTGATGGGGGCGGTGGTCTATGAAGACCCGTGGCTGGCGGGCGGGCATAACGGCCTGTCCAATGCCGAGGATCCGCGCGTTCCGCAGGATCCCTATCCCCGCGTCAAGGCGCTGCGCGATACGATGCGGGCCGAGGGCATTGCCGATTCCGTGCCGATCGTAATGGCCGGCGGTGTCTGGTACCTGCGCGACTGGGAGGACTGGATCGACAATCCGGAGCTGGGCCAAATCATCTTCCAGTTCGGCACCCGTCCGTTGTTGACCCAGGAAAGTCCGATCCCGCAAGCCTGGAAGGATCACCTGCGCACGCTGGAGCCGGGGGACATTCTGCTCCACCGCTTCTCACCCACCGGGTTCTACAGCTCGGCCGTGCGCAACCCGTTCCTGCGAAATCTGGAAGCGCGCAGCGAGCGGCAGATCCCCTATTCCAAGGTTGAAGCCGGCGAGCACACCGCGCGGCTGGACGTGGGCATGGGCAACAAGAATTTCTGGGTGACCCCGCCCGATCTGGAGCGCGCGCGGGGCTGGGTGGCCCAAGGCTTTACCGAGGGCCTGCGCACCCCTGACGATACCATCGTATTCGTGACCCCGCAGGAACGCCGAGAGATCCAGCAGGACCAGAAGGACTGCATGGGCTGCTTGTCGCATTGCGGGTTCTCATCGTGGAAGGACCACGATGATTACACCACCGGCTATCTGGCCGATCCGCGCAGCTTCTGCATCCAGAAGACGCTGAAAGCGATCGTCCACGGCGAGGACATCAACCAGAACCTGATGTTCGCCGGGCACGCCGCCCACAATTTCCGGACCGACCCGTTCTATTCGAACAACTTTACCCCCACTGTGAAGCAGCTGGTCAACCGGATCCTGACCGGGGATTGACCACAAGCGATGAGCGCGTCGCCCGCCACGAAGCGCTCATTGCCCGCGATCCGTCATTCTATCAGGTCCTGCATTACGGCAGACGCAGAGCGTAAACAAAGGCGTAACGCCGGTCTCAGGATGTTGCCCGCGCGCTGTAACCGCCTGCAGCTGGGCACGAATTGGCTTATGTCTGGTATCTTGCCCCAAATGGACGGCTGACAAGCCAGCGTCCCAAACTTCCTGAACGCGATATGAAAGACGATATGGGGCTCCGGCCTGTTCCACCCAAAATCGACCGGAAACAGGATGTTGCCGCCGCAAACTGAACGATTGGAAAACCCGGTCGGGATTCGCCTCAATCCATCTCCCAGGCACGTTCACCATGGCTGGCCAGGTCAAGCCCATCGCGCTCGTCATCCTCGCTGACCCGCATCGGAATGGCGAGGCCGACGAGTAGCGCAATCAGCACGCTGGCCAGCGCCGACCAGATCGCCACCGCGCCGATGCCGACGGCCTGCGCCGCAAGCTGGCTGACCAGCCCGGAGCCCTCGTCATAGCCGACGCCGCCAATTGCGGGATAGAGGAACACCGCCAGCAACAGCGAACCGGCCATGCCGCCAATGCCGAAGATGGCAAAGACATCGAGCGAATCGTCGATATGCAGTTTCTGCTTCACTACCTGGATCATCGGGAAGCAGGCGAGGGCGGCAACGATCCCGAACACGATCGCCGCACCTGGCGAAATGAACCCGGCGGCCGAGGAAACCGTGGCAAGGCCCGCGATCGCACCGGTGGCAAAGCCGACGCTGCTCGGCTTGCCGAACTTGATCTTTTCGATCAGCAGCCAGGTCAGCGCGGCCATGCTGGCGCCGAGGTGAGAGTTGATGATTGCGCTGGCCGCATCGTCATTTGCTGCCAGAGCTGAACCGCCGTTGAGGCCGAACCAGCCTGCCCACAGCAGGGTTGCGCCAGCCATGGTCAGCGCAGGGCTGTGCGGCAGCATCCGCGTCTTGGCAAAGCCCTGCCGCTTGCCCAGCAGCGCCGCAATGACCAGCGCCGAAACCCCAGCCGTGGTGTGAACCACGATCCCGCCGGCAAAGTCCTTGGTGCCCAGCGCCGAGAGCCAGCCGCCGCCCCAAACCCAGTGCGCCACGGGCACATAAACAATCAGGCCCCACAGCGCGCAAAAACCGACAACCCAGCCGAACCGAGCCCGGTCGACCCAGGCGCCGACCATCAGCGCGGGCGTGATCGCCGCGAAGGTCATCTGGAACAGGGCGTAGGTGCGTTCGGAAATGTCGTAATCGCCGCGCAGCAGGCCGATGGTGTTGTTGAGCATCCACATGTCGCCGCCGCCCAGCCAGCCGTTGCCGACATCGCCAAAGGCAAGGCGGTAGCCGACCATGATCCAGATAACCGAGGTGACGGCGGCAATCGCGCCGACTTGAACCATCACCGACAGGAAGTTCCTGGCCCGGATCAGACCACCATAGAACAGCGTCAGCCCCGGCATCGTCATCAACAAGACCAGCGCGGCCGAGATCAGCACCCAGGCGGTATCACCGCTATTCAACACGGCCGGTTCGACCACGTCCTGCGCGGCTGCGACGGACGGGGCCAGCACCGCCAGAGCGGTCAGGCCAATTGCCGAAATGATGCGCATCGATTGCTCCCCACAGGCGCGGCATGATGACCTGCGCGATACCTCGCGCGCGGGCTTAGAGCAACGATTGCACCTTGGGCAAGTCAAGCAATGTCGGTTAATTGCTTGTGCTTGCTCAGATCCAGCCTTCCAGCACTTGGTCGGGCGGGCGGTGGCCATCGAACCAGAAGCGGATGTTGGCGATGACCTTTTCCCCGGCGTGGGCGCGGCCCTCAATCGTGGCGCTGCCAAGATGCGGCAGGGTAATGACATTGGGCAGGGCAATGAGGCGCGGATCGACCGCCGGCTCGCGGGCGAACACGTCAAGCCCGGCGCCGGCCAGATGGCCGGATTGCAGAGCCTCGATCAGGGCCTCTTCGTCGATCAGATCACCGCGAGCGGTGTTGATCAGGTAAGCGCCGGGTTTCATCGCCGCGAGCCGATCGGCATTGACCAGTTGCCGGGTGGCCGGGCTGGCCGGGCAATGCAGGCTGACAATGTCGCTTTCGGCAAACAGCCGGTCGAGATCGGCCTCGTAACGCGCACCAAACATCGTCTCAATGCTGGAGGGCAGGCGGTGACGGTTGTGATAGACCACTTCCAGGCCGAAGGCGCGGGCGCGGTGGGCCACCGCCTGGCCGATCCGGCCCATGCCGACAATCCCCAGCCGCTTGCCGCTGATACAGCGCCCCAGCATGGCGGTGGGGGCCCATCCGGTCCATTTGCCGTCACGGACCAGGCGGCTGCCTTCGCCCAGCCGGCGTGGCACAGAGAGAATGAGCATCAGGGTAAGGTCGGCCGTATCGTCGGTAAATACCCCCGGCGTGTTGGTGACGATGATCTTTCGCGCGCGGGCGGCAGCCAGATCGATATGCTCGATCCCTGCGCCGAAATTGGCGATCAGGCCCAGGCGGTCTCCGGCAGCAGCGATCATTTCGCCGTTGATGCGGTCGGTCACGGTCGGCACCAGTACATCGCTGCCCTGCATTGCCGCGATCAGCTCGTCGCGGCTCATTGGTCGGTCCTCGACGTTGAGCGCAACGTCGAACAGTTCACCCATCCGGGCTTCCACTTCGGGCAACAGGCGGCGGGTTATATGGACGCGGGGCCTGCCTTCGATTCGGCGGCCGGTGGGAGTGTCGGTTACGACTGTCATGGGCAAAGCGCTAGGCCGGGGCAGGGCGCATGGTCAAGCGGCTTGAAGCGGCGGGCGATCACGGGTTAACAGGCCGGGATGCAGATCCTCCGAAACATTGCCCTTGCTGTCTTGCCGGTGCTGGCGGTTCCGGCCCTGGCCCAGGACACGGCAGAGACGCCCTATTGGGCTTCGATCCGGGTCAACGAGGTCAACATGCGGGTGGGACCGGGCGAGGACTACCGGATCCTCTGGGTCTACAAGCGGCCCGGCCTTCCGCTAAAGGTGCTGCGAATCAAGGAGGGCTGGCGCTTTGTCCAGGACCCGGACGGGACCAGTGGCTGGGTGCTGGCCCGGTTCCTGACCCGGCAGCGCACCGCCTTTGTCAAGAAGGGGGCGCCGGCCGACATGCGTGAGGCCCCCGACCCGCAATCAAAACTGCGCTGGCGGCTTGCCCCGGGCGTGACCGGGCAACTGGGCGAGTGCGACAAGGGCTGGTGCGCTTTCACCGTCGGGCTGCGGCAGGGGTTTGTCCCGCAGGACCGGTTGTGGGGGGCGGGGAAGCCCTAAGACTTCCCGCCGGCCTGGATCCGGTCCGGTGGCCCCCGCTCAGCGGCCGCGGTGATGCTGGCGATGGGCGCGGCGGGTGCCCTGCTTCGATTTCGACCTGATCTTGCGACCCTGCCTGACGTCATGGCGCATGCTCCCGGCGATGGTGGAGCGCGACCGGAAGGGACTGCCCGGGCGCGAGCCATGAAATCATGGCTTGCGGGCTGAACGGCAGGCAAACCAGCTGCCAGATTTCCAGCTGTCAGATTTGACTACCTTCTTGCCGCAAGCTGTCGCGCTGGATCAGACCAGTTCGACCGCTACGGCCGTCGCCTCGCCGCCACCGATGCACAGGCTGGCCACGCCTTTCTTTTTGCCATGGCGCTGCAGCGCGGCAATCAGAGTGGTCACGATCCGAGCGCCCGACGCGCCGATCGGATGGCCCAGCGCGGTTGCGCCGCCGTGGACATTGATCTTCTCGTGCGGGATGCCAAGATCGTGCATCGCGAACATGGCGACGCAGGCGAAGGCTTCGTTCACTTCGAACAGGTCGACATCGGCCAGCGTCCAGCCGGCCTTGTCCAGCACCTTGTTGATCGCACCGACCGGCGCGGTGGTAAAGTCCTTCGGTTCCTGGGCATGAGCGGCCACGGCCACTA
This sequence comes from Novosphingobium sp., assembly GCA_046291115.1. Classification (GTDB taxonomy): domain Bacteria; phylum Pseudomonadota; class Alphaproteobacteria; order Sphingomonadales; family Sphingomonadaceae; genus Novosphingobium. The sequence continues at coordinate 24,631 of JBKBSV010000008.1, forward strand.
CTTGCGCAACCGGGACCAGGCTCCTGGCCTTGGCCACGCTGGCGCGGGTCAGCACCAGTGCGGCCGCACCGTCCGAGATCGAGCTGGACGTGGCAGCAGTGATGGTGCCGTCCTTGGCGAAGGCGGGCTTCAGGGTCGGGATCTTGTCCGGACGGCCCCTGCCCGGTTGCTCGTCGGTATCTACCACGGTTTCGCCTGCACGGCTGGCCACGGTAACCGGAACCACTTCGGCGGCAAAGGCACCCTCGGCAATGGCGGCCTGGGCGCGGCGCAACGATTCGATCGCGTAGGCGTCCTGCGCTTCGCGGGTCAACTGATAGGCATCGGCGGTTTCCTGCGCGAAAGTGCCCATTGCCCGGCCCGGCTCATAGGCATCTTCCAGCCCATCGAGAAACATGTGATCATAGACCGTATCGTGCCCGATCCGCGCACCTGAACGGTGCTTCTTGAGCAGGTACGGCGCATTGGTCATGCTCTCCATCCCGCCTGTGACAACCAGGTCGATCGAACCCGCAGCCAGTGCCTCGGCACCCATGATCAGGGTCTGCATCCCCGATCCGCAAACCTTGTTGACCGTGGTGGCCTGGACCGACTTGGGCAGGCCGGCCTTGATCGTCGCCTGGCGGGCGGGGGCCTGACCGAGGCCAGCCGGCAGGACGCAGCCCATGTAGACGCGTTCCACGTCCTCGCCCTTCACGCCGGCCCGCTCGACCGCGGCCTTGATCGCGGTGGCGCCAAGGTCGGTTGCGCTGACATCGGACAGCGCCCCCTGCATGGCGCCCATCGGGGTGCGGGCGTAAGAGAGGATGACGATCGGGTCCTGCGCGGAAATCTGGGCCATGGCTGCTGCCTTTCTGGAGATGGTTTCGCTTTGGCGGGCTGTTTAATGCTGCGTCGCAACAATGGCAATTGCCCGTGGGGCGATCGGCGGCTTGCCTTGGCGCGGCACTTGCGGGAAAAGGTGGCAAACTGAAACGGGGAAGGATCAACGCCATGAGCACTGCCGAAATCGACCGCATGAACGCCGTTCTGGCCAAGCAGCGCAGCGCCTTTACCGCCGCAATGCCTGAGCCGCTCTCGGTCCGGGCCGACCGGATCGACCGGGCTGTGGCCTTGCTGATCGATCACAAGGATGCCTTTGCCAAGGCAGTCAGCGCCGATTTCGGCCACCGCAGCGCCGAACAGACCCTGATGACCGACATCATGCCTTCAGTCGGCGCCCTCAAGCACGCGAAGAAGCATCTTTCGGCCTGGAGCCGTGATGAAAAGCGCAAGGCGATGTTCCCGCTGGGGCTGCTTGGGGCGAGGGCCAAGGTGGTTTATCAGCCCAAGGGCGTGGTCGGGGTGATCGCACCGTGGAATTTCCCGGTCGGCATGGTGATGGTGCCGATGGCCGGGATCCTTGCCGCCGGCAACCGCGTCATGATCAAACCCAGCGAATTCACCGAACGCGTATCGGCGCTGTTTGCCGAGGTCATCCCGCAATATTTCGCCGAGGAGGAAATGGCGGTATTCACCGGCGGGGTCGAGGTTGGCACGGCATTCAGCAGGCTGGCCTTCGATCATCTGATATTCACTGGCGCAACCAGCGTTGGCAAGCATATCATGCGCGCGGCGGCCGATAATCTGGTTCCGGTGACGCTGGAACTGGGCGGCAAATCGCCTACGTTCGTCGGCCGGAGCGCCGACAAGAAGCTGGCCGGTGAACGCATTGCCATGGGCAAGATGATGAACGCCGGACAGATCTGCCTGGCCCCGGATTACCTGATGGTGGCGAAAGAGCAGGAGAGCGAAATGATCGACAGCGTCCGGAACGGCGTTGGCTCGATGTATTCCAGCCTGCTGGCAAACGATGATTACACCTCGGTGGTCAACGGCCGGAACTATGAACGTCTCCAGGGCTATCTGGCCGATGCCAAGGCCAAGGGTGCAGAGCTGATCGAGGTAAACCCGGCCGGTGAAGACTTCGCCGCGTCCAACGGCAACAAGATGCCGCTGACCATCCTGCGTAACGTCAACGACGACATGAAGGTCATGCAGGAGGAAATCTTTGGTCCGATTCTGCCGGTGATGACCTATGACAGCATCGATCAGGCGATCGATTACGTCAACGCCCATGACCGGCCGCTGGGGCTCTATTATTTCGGCAAGGACAAGGCCGAGGAGCAGAAGGTTCTCTCGCGCACCATTTCCGGCGGGGTCACGGTCAACGACGTGCTGTTCCATAACGCCATGGAGGATCTCCCCTTCGGCGGCATCGGGCCGTCGGGGATGGGCAATTATCACGGGTTTGACGGGTTCAAGACGTTCAGCCATGCCCGCGCGGTCTATCGCCAGTCCAACATGGACATCGCCAAGCTGTCGGGCTTCAAGCCGCCTTATGGCAAGCAGACCCACGCGACTCTGACCCGCGAGCTCAGAAAGTAGCGCAAGCGGGGGCATCCATGGGGCAAAAGGGGAAAAATGCCCGTTTCGGCGGGCAGGCCCCCTTGCACCCCGCGCAAGCCGGGACTAGGGCGCGGCTATCTGTTCAGCTAGGCGAGTCAGCCCCTTGGTAGACCTGTCACAATACCTGCCGATCCTGATTTTTCTCGGGATTGCCCTGGCCCTTTCAACGGCCTTCGTGTTCCTGCCGATGGGGGTGGCGCGGCTGACCGGCGCGCACAACCCCAATCCGGAAAAGGAAAGCGAGTACGAATGCGGCTTCCCGGCCTTTGAAGAGCCGCGCAGCCAGTTCGACGTGCGCTTCTACCTGGTGGCGATCCTGTTCATCGTCTTCGATCTGGAAGCGGCCTTCCTGTTTCCGTGGGCGGTCAGCTTCCTCGATCTGGGCTGGGCCGCCTGGATCACGATGATGATCTTCATTGCCGAACTTGTCGTCGGCCTTGTCTATGCGTGGAAAACGGGGGCTCTGGACTGGGAATGACCGACCAACTCGACGCGATCGGCCGCCCGCTCTGGAACCGGCCCGACATTACTCCGCCCGATGCGGACTTCTTCAACAGCCTCAATGCCGAGGTGAGCGACAAGGGTTTCCTGGTCACTTCGACCGAAGACCTGTTTCAGTGGGCCCGAACCGGCTCGCTGTGGTGGATGACCTTCGGTCTTGCGTGCTGCGCGGTTGAGATGATCCACGTCAACATGCCGCGCTATGACATGGAGCGTTTTGGCGTGGCCCCGCGCGCATCGCCGCGCCAGTCGGACGTGATGATCGTGGCCGGCACACTGTGCAACAAGATGGCCCCGGCGCTGCGCAAGGTCTATGACCAGATGTCGGATCCGAAGTATGTCATCTCGATGGGCAGCTGCGCCAATGGCGGCGGCTATTACCATTACAGCTATTCCGTTGTGCGCGGGTGTGACCGGATCGTACCGGTTGATATCTATGTGCCGGGCTGCCCGCCGACTGCTGAAGCGCTGCTTTACGGCGTGATGCAACTCCAGCGGAAGATTCGCCGGGTGGGGACGATCGAGCGATGAGCAAGGTTCTGCATTCCGCCCCGCGCTTCGCCTCGAACGAAGGCGTGATCGACACGCTGAGCAAGGCGCTCGGCACCAGGCTGGTGGCGGCCGAAGAGCAGCACGGCGAAGTCGTGCTGACCGTCCAGCGCGGCGAGATCGCGAATGCGCTGCGCGTACTGCGTGATGACCATGAATACCAGCAGCTGATGGAAATCGCCGGGGTCGATTACCCTGATCGGGTCGAGCGGTTCGAAGTGGTCTACATGCTGTTGTCGCTGACCAAGAACCACCGCCTGCTGGTGAAGGTCAACGCGGCCGAGGATACCCCGGTGCCGACCGTTACCACGCTGTGGCCCAACGCCGGCTGGCTGGAGCGTGAAGTCTTCGACCTTTTCGGCGTGATCTTTGAAGGCAACCAGGACCTGCGCCGGATCCTGACCGACTATGGCTTTGAAGGCCATCCGTTCCGCAAGGACTTCCCGCTGACCGGCTATGTCGAACTGCGCTATTCGCAGGAACAGCAGCGCGTGATCTACGAGCCGGTCAGGCTGAACCAGGACCTGCGCCAGTTCGATTTTCTGAGCCCCTGGGAAGGCGCGGATTACGTGCTGCCGGGGGACGAAAAGGCTGGGGAAGACAAAGCAGGGGGAGACAAGGCTGGGGGAGACAAGGCATGAGCTTTACCCTCGAGGACTCGCCGACCACCGGCGATGAAGTCATCACCAATTACACGATCAACTTCGGCCCGCAGCACCCGGCCGCACACGGCGTGCTGCGCATGGTGCTGGAACTGGACGGCGAGATCATCGAACGCGTCGATCCGCATGTCGGCCTGCTGCATCGCGGCACCGAAAAGCTGATCGAGCACAAGACCTACCTTCAGGCGCTGCCCTATTTTGACCGGCTCGACTATTGCTCGCCGCTGGGGATGGAGCACAGCTATGTCCTGGCGGTCGAAAAGCTGCTCAACGTCGAAGTGCCGCTGCGCGGGCAGTACCTGCGGGTGCTGTTCGCCGAACTGACCCGCATCTGCAACCACATGCTCAACATGGGGTCGCACGTCATGGACGTCGGCGCGATGACGCCGAACCTGTGGCTGTTCGAAATCCGCGAGGATTGCCTCAATTTCTTTGAGCGCGCTTCGGGCGCCCGGATGCACTCGGCCTGGTTCCGCCCCGGCGGCGTGCACCAGGACGTGCCGGAAAAGCTGCTGGTCGATATCGGCGAATGGCTGGACAACCGGCTGCCGCGCCTGTTCGAAGACGCGATGAGCCTGGTGGTGGACAACCGCATTTTCAAGCAGCGCAATGTCGACATCGCCGTGGTCAGCAAGGAAGACGCGTTGGCCTGGGGCTTTTCCGGCCCGATGATCCGTGCCGCCGGCGTTCCGTGGGACCTGCGCAAGAGCCAGCCCTATGACGTCTATGATCGGATGGACTTCGAAATCCCGGTCGGCACCAATTCGGACTGCTATGACCGGTTCATGGTCCGCGTCGAGGAAGTGCGCCAGTCGGCCCGGATCATGAAGCAGTGCCTGGCGCAGATGCCATCCGGACCGGTGGCCAGCACCGACCCCAAGGTCTCGCCGCCCAGGCGGGCCGAGATGAAGCAGTCGATGGAAGCGCTGATCCACCACTTCAAGCTCTACACCGAAGGCTTCCACGTGCCTGCCGGCGAAGTCTATGTGGCGACCGAAAGCCCCAAGGGCGAATTCGGGGTCTATCTGGTCAGCGACGGCACCAACAAGCCCTATCGCTGCAAGATCCGTCCGACGGCGTTCTCGCACCTTCAGGCGATGGATATGATGTGCAAGGGCCACATGCTGCCCGATGCGACCGCCATTCTTGGCGCGATCGACGTGGTGTTCGGGGAGTGTGACCGGTGAGCAAACTGGCGATCGCCGAGCAGATGATCGCGCCTTGCAACGCGCAGGATGCCGAAGCCTATGTCGCGCTGATGACCGAGGATGCCTGCGCAGCGGGGTATCGGGGCGCTGTTCTGCGCGAGCGACGCCACGGGATCCGGGAGGGCCTGAAGGCGATGTTCGCGGAGTTTCCGGAAAACCGCGCCGAGATCATCACCGGCCACGAACTGGATGAATTCGCCGTGCTGCATGACCGGGTTTACCGCTCACCCACGGCCAAACCGTTCGAAGTCATGTCTATCTACTCGTTCGAGGGCGACAAGTGCTCTCGCGTGGAGTTCGTCCGCTAATGGCTGACCGTCACATCGCACCTGATACCCCCGAACTGCGCGCGCGCTGGGGGAACTTTGCCTGGACCGAGGAAAACGCGGCCAAGGCCGAGGAAATCATCGCCCGCTATCCTGAGGGGCGCAAGCGCTCGGCGGTGATGCCGCTGCTCGATCTGGCTCAGCGCCAGGTCGGGGCGGAAACCAATACCCAGGGCTGGCTGCCGATTCCGGTGATGGAGTATGTCGCGGCCCAGCTCGAAATGCCGATCATCCGCGTGGTCGAAGTGGCGACCTTTTACACCATGTACAACCTTGAGCCGGTCGGCCGGTTCCACGTCCAGGTCTGCGGCACGACGCCGTGCATGCTGCGCGGCTCGGACGCGATCATGGCTGCTTGCAAGAAGCGCGGCATGGCCGAGGGCCACACCACCGATGACGGGCTCTGGACGCTCACCGAGGTCGAATGCATGGGCAACTGCGCTTCGGCCCCGATGGTCCAGATCAACGACGACAATTACGAGGACCTGACCCCAGAGCGGCTCGATGCCGTGCTTGATGCGCTGGCCGCCGGGCAGACGCCCAAGGCCGGGACGCAGGAGCCGGGCCGCCACACCGTTGAGCCGCTGGGCGGTCCGACCACTTTGAAAGAGATGGTCAAGGCCAACCACGATTACCGGAAGGAGTGGTGATGGCCGGCTTTGCTTCGCTTGAAACCCATCCGCTGCGCACGGGCCTGATCTGGGGCCTAACGTTCATTCCGGTGTTCGTCCTGCTGACCCGTCTGGCGCAGGATCGCTGGCTGACCACGCCGGAGTGGCTGGGGCTGATCCCCGGCGCGCTGGGCGGCGGGGTTGTCTGGGCATTCATCTATCGCCGCCTGCTGCGGGGGGAAAAGCGTCATGCTCGCTGATAAGGACCGCATCTTCACCAATCTTTACGGCTATCAGCCGTGGAACCTGAAGGCTGCGCAAGCGCGCGGTGATTGGGACGATACCAAGGCGATCCTCGCCAAGGGCCGCGATGCGATCATCGAGGAAATCAAGGCTTCGGGGCTGCGCGGGCGGGGCGGGGCGGGCTTCCCGACTGGCCTCAAGTGGTCGTTCATGCCCAAGGAATCGAAGGATGGCCGTCCCAGCTTCCTGGTGATCAACGCCGACGAATCCGAACCCGGTTCGTGCAAGGACCGCGAGATCATCCGCCACGATCCGCACAAGCTGGTCGAAGGCGCGCTGGTGGCCGGTTTTGCGATGGGCGCGCGGGCCGCCTACATCTACATTCGCGGTGAATACATTCGCGAGGCCGAAGTGCTGTTTGCCGCCGTTCGGGAGGCTTACGATGCCGGCCTGATCGGCAAGAACGCCTGCAAATCAGGCTATGATTTCGACGTCTTCGTTCACCGCGGCGCGGGCGCGTACATCTGCGGCGAAGAAACCGCGATGATCGAAAGTATCGAAGGCAAGAAGGGCCAGCCGCGCCTCAAGCCGCCGTTTCCAGCCGGGGCGGGCCTTTACGGCTGCCCGACCACGGTCAACAATGTTGAATCCATCGCGGTTGCCCCCACGATCATGCGGCGCGGGGCCTCGTGGTTCTCCTCCTTCGGGCGGGAAAACAACAAGGGTACCAAGCTGTTCCAGATCAGCGGGCATGTCGAAAAGCCCTGCGTGGTCGAGGAATCGATGTCGATCCCGTTCAGCGAGCTGATCGAGAAGCACTGCGGCGGCATCACCGGCGGGTGGGACAATCTGCTGGCGGTGATCCCCGGCGGTTCTTCGGTTCCGCTGGTTCCGGCCGCCCAGATCAAGGACGCGCCAATGGACTTCGATGGTCTGCGCGAGCTTGGTTCGGGCCTTGGCACCGCCGCCGTGATCGTGATGGACAAGTCGACCGACATCGTTCGGGCGATCTCGCGGCTGAGCTATTTCTACAAGCATGAAAGCTGCGGCCAGTGCACGCCGTGCCGCGAAGGTACCGGCTGGATGTGGCGCGTGATGGAGCGCCTGCGCACCGGCGATGCCGATGTGGAAGAAATCGACATGCTGTGGAACGTGACCAAGCAGGTCGAAGGCCACACCATCTGCGCCCTGGGCGATGCGGCCGCCTGGCCGATCCAGGGGCTGATCCGCCACTTCCGCCCTGAGATCGAGCGGCGGATCGCGGAGAACCAGCGGGAAGCGGCGGAATGAGCGCGCTTGCCCTTGCCCTGTCGCTGCTGCTGGTCGGGGCTCCGCATACGGCGGGCCTTTCAGGCGAAACCCGCACCGGGTCTCGGCTCGATCCCTTGCTTCGGAGCAGGGCCAATGCCGATAAACGTTCGTTCGATGCGGCAACGCTGCGCTATATCGAATGTGCCGTGACCCGGCGCGAGATACCGCTGCGCCGCGCGCTTGATGCGCGGACGGAGCAACAGTTCGACAAGAGCCTCGATGCGCTCAATAACGTGCCGCGCTGTGCGATGGCTGCCTATCTGCCCGAAGATACTGCAGCTTTCAACCTGACTTCCGAGCGCGGCACCTTGCGCGGCTTTCTCGCCGAGGCGCTGATCGAAAAGTACCCGGTCAAGGTGCAGCAGCTGACCCCGCAGCCGATCCAGCGCAGCTATGAACGCAGCTGGTATCCATTGACCGGTCGTGACCGGGCCATTGACGAAATGGCAACCTGCGTGGCTGAAGTTAATCCCGGCGGCGTGGTCAAACTGCTGTCAAGCGAGATCGGCTCTGCCGAGGAGAAAGCCGCTGTTGCGGCCATCGCGCCCTCGCTCGGATCCTGTCTGGCGCAAGGCTATCAACTGAACATCAACAGCCTGGGTCTGCGCACCGCGCTGGCTGAAGGGCTCTATCACCGTGCTTTTGATGCACCGGAGGTGGTGAAGTGATCCGATTTGCCTTGGTGGCCCTTACGACCTGGGCGGTTGTTGCTACCGCAGCGCCCGCTGCTGCACCCGATGCCCGGAAAATGCGCCAGGCGCTGGCCGATTATGGCAAATGCATCGTCAGGCGCGAGCCGGACAAGTCCCGCGATTTCGTGTTGAGCGGCGGGTTCATATCCCGGCGCGATCGGGACGAGAGCATTCTGCTCAGTCCAGAATGCATGCCGGGCGAGGATCTGGTCCGGGCCGGGCTGGCAGCGCGTGGCGGGACCGTTTCGCGCGCGCGCCTGCGATTTCCCGACGTGATGATCCGCTGGTCGATCGGCCAGGCGCTGTTTGACCGCGATCAGGCCAGACTGACGGCCACTGATTTCAGCAGTGTGCCAGCACTTGCCTATGAACAGCCGTTCCCGGTGCGCACCACCGACCGCGATGGCAAGCCGATCCCGGCCGAGCGCGTGGCCGAGCAGCAGCGCCGATTTGACGAGAAGGCAGGCGATGTCGCCCTCTCGCAGGTTGGTGAATGTGTTGTCCGCGCCGATGCAGTCAAGGCGCGGGCTGTGCTGCTGACCCCGCTGGACACGCCCGAGGAGCTGACCGCCCTGCAGGCCGTTGCCCCTGCGCTTTCGAATTGCCTGCCCCAGGGACAAACCCTTGGATTTGACCGGATGTCGCTGCGCGGCACCCTGGCCGTGGCCTATTACCGCCTCGCCAGCGCCGTGCAGCCGAACGGAGCCGCAAGCTGATGCCCAAAGTTACCGTAGATGGCGTTGAAATTGAGGTCCCGCAGGGCGCCACCGTCCTGCAGGCCTGCGAACTTGCCGGCAAGGAAATCCCGCGCTTCTGCTATCATGAACGCCTGTCGATTGCCGGCAACTGCCGGATGTGCTTGGTGGAAGTGAAGCCGGGACCGCCGAAGCCACAGGCCAGCTGCGCGCTGCCGGCCAGCGAAGGGCAGGAAATCCGCACCGACAGCGAAATGGTCAAGAAGGCGCGCGAAGGGGTGATGGAGTTTCTCCTGATCAACCACCCGCTCGATTGTCCGATCTGCGACCAGGGCGGGGAATGCGACCTGCAGGATCAGGCGGTGGCCTATGGCCGCGGCAAGTCCCGCTATGCTGAAAACAAGCGCGCCGTCACCGAAAAGTACATGGGGCCGCTGATCAAGACGGTGATGACCCGCTGCATCCACTGCACCCGCTGCGTCCGCTTCAGCGAGGAAGTAGCCGGGGTCGATGAAATCGGCGCGCTCTATCGCGGCGAGACGATGCAGATCACCACCTATCTGGAACGGGCTGCCACCCATGAGATGAGCGCCAATGTGATCGACCTGTGCCCGGTTGGCGCACTCACCAGCCGGCCTTACGCTTTCGAAGCGCGGCCGTGGGAACTGAAGAAGACGCTGTCGATCGACGTGTCGGATGCTTGCGGAGCCAACATCCGGATCGACAGCCGGGGCCGCGAAGTGATGCGCGCCCTGCCGCGCGTCAACGATGACGTGAATGAGGAATGGATTTCCGACAAGGCGCGCTTCCAGGTCGATGGCCTGGCCCGCCGCCGGCTCGACAAGCCCTACCTGCGCCGCGATGGCAAGCTGGCCGCCGCAACTTGGGAAGAAGCGTTCGCCGCCATTGCCAGGATCAATCCGGGCAAGTCGGTGGCCGTGGTCGCTGGGGACCTGGTCGATTGCGAGACGATGTTCGCGGCCAAGGCGCTGGTCGGTGCGCTCGGCTCGTCGCTGCTGGAAGGCCGCCAGACCGGACTGGCCTACGATTGCTCGAACCTCGCCGCGGTCAACTTCAACTCGGGCCTGGCCGGGATCGAGCAAGCCGATGCAATCCTGATCGTCGGCAGCCAGGTCCGCTGGGAAGCGCCGCTGGTGCAAAGCCGCCTGCGCAAGGCCGCACGGCGCGGGGCCAAGGTCTTCGTGGTCGGGCCGGAATGGGAGACTACCTATCCCGCGACCTTCCTCGGCACTGACCTGGCGGTGCTGGACAAGCTGCCCAAGGATGCCGACGCTGCATTGAAGGCTGCTGTGCGACCGGCCCTGATCCTCGGTGGGGCGGGCCTGGGCAAGGGCGCGTTGCCGGCGTGTCTGGCGCTGGCCGACAAGTACAAGCTGGTCCGCGACGGATGGAACGGCTTCAACGTCCTCCACATGGCTGCCAGCCGCATGGGCGGGCTGATGCTTGGCTATGCGCAGCCCGGCGGGATTGCCGATCTGGTCGCCGCCAAGCCCAGGATGCTGATCTCGCTCGGCGCTGACGAAGTCGATTATACGAAGTTCGCCGACAGCATGATCGTTTATATCGGCCACCACGGCGATGCCGGGGCCCATGCCGCTGACGTAATCCTGCCGGCCGCCGCCTACACCGAAAAAGACGGCACCTATGTCAACACTGAAGGCCGGGTGCAAAGGGCCGACAAGGCCGTGTTTGCGCCCGGTGACGCGCGCGAGGACTGGACGATCCTGCGGGCGATGGCAGACAGCCTGGGGGTCTCGGTGGGGTTTGACAGCTTTACCGAACTGCGCGCGGCCATGGCCAGGGCGGTTCCGGCGCTGGGCCGGGAAGGGCTGGCCGATTATGGTGCCCTGCCCAAGGGCAAGGCCGGTGCCAGCGGCACGATCGAAGCCTACCCGATCAAGGACTTCTACCTCACCAACCCGATCGCCCGCGCCAGCGAGACGATGCAGCGCTGTTCGGCAGAACTGCTGCACGGGGCAGACTTTGCGGAGGCGGCGGAATGAGCTGGTTCGATCTCGGCATGACCGAACGGTTCCAGACCTGGGGCATGTCCTTTGAATGGGCATGGTTCGCGGCGACGATCTTGGGCATCCTGCTGATCGCCCTGCCGCTGATGCTCGCGGTGGCGATGATCATCTATGTCGACCGCAAGATCTGGGCGGCGATGGCGCTGCGCCGCGGGCCGAACGTGGTCGGGCCGCTGGGGCTGCTTCAGTCCTTTGCCGACGGCCTCAAGGTGTTCCTGCAGGAAACGATCATCCCCTCGGGCGCGAACAAGGGCTTGTTCCTGCTCGCACCGATCATCACCTTTACCGTTGCACTGATGGCCTGGGCGGTGATCCCGTTCAACAGCCGCGCGGTGCTCGCCGATATCAACGTCGGCCTGCTCTATGTCCTCGCGATCTCCTCGCTGGGGGTTTACGGCACGATCATGGCGGGCTGGGCTTCGAATTCGAAGTACCCGTTCTTTTCGGCCTTGCGCGCCTCGGCGCAGATGATCAGCTATGAAGTTTCGATCGGCTTCATCCTGATCTGCGTGGTGATGTATGCCGGTACCTTCAGCATGAACGGTATCGTCATGGACCAGAAGGGCCATATCCTGGGCCTGCTGAACGGCTATGGCTTCAACCCGCTGCTGTTCCCGATGGCGGTGATGTTCCTGATCAGCGCCATGGCTGAAACCCAGCGCGCGCCGTTCGACCTCACCGAGGCGGAAAGCGAACTCGTGGCTGGCTATCAGACCGAATACAGCTCGATGAGCTTTGCGCTGTACTGGCTGGGCGAATATGCCAACGTCCTGCTGATGTGCGCGCTCAACGCCACGTTGTTCTGGGGGGGGTGGCTGCCGCCGCTCGACCTTCCGGTGCTCTACCTGGTGCCGGGCTGGCTGTGGCTGTTCATCAAGATCTTCGTGTTCTTCTTCATCTTCTCCTGGGTCAAGGCCACGGTCCCGCGCTATCGCTATGACCAGCTGATGCGCCTGGGTTGGAAGGTGTTCTTGCCGGTTTCGCTGCTGTTCGTTGTCATTATCAGCGGCTGGCTCATGTTTACGAGGTACGGCGCATGAGTGCCCTCCAGATCATCAAGTCTTTCACCCTGTGGGAGTTCGTCAAGGCCCACTGGCTGACCTTGAAGTACTTCTTCAAGCCCAAGGCGACGATCAACTATCCGTTCGAGAAGAATCCGCTGTCGCCCCGCTTTCGCGGCGAACACGCGCTGCGCCGCTATCCCAACGGCGAGGAGCGCTGCATTGCCTGCAAACTGTGCGAAGCGGTCTGCCCGGCGCAGGCAATCACCATCGAGGCCGAACCACGCGAGGACGGCAGCCGCCGCACCACGCGTTATGACATCGACATGACCAAGTG
>JBKBSV010000009.1:0-37084 GCA_046291115.1 Novosphingobium sp.
AGAACGCGAAGGACTGGAAGCCTTCATCGCCGAATTCTCCGCACTGGGGGTGCGGGTCGAGCCGCTGGACCGCGCCGGGCTGGACGCCCGGCTGCCGGGGCTTCTGCCCGAGTGGCAGCTGGGGGCATTCGAGCCCGATTGCTGCGATATCGATGTCGCGGCCCTGCACCAGTTGTGGCTATCCGCGGCGGCGCGTCTCGGCGCCGAGCTCAAGTGCCGGGCGCGGCTGGTAAAGGCGCAGCGCGGCGCGGCAGGCTGGCGCCTTGACCTTGCCGATGGCCGCGCACTTGTGGCCCGCGTCCTGATCAATGCCGCCGGGGCCTGGGCCGATCCGGTGGCGGAAATGGCGGGAATCCAGCCGCTCGGCCTCGCCCCGCTGCGCCGCACCGTCGCCCAGCTCAGAATGGGCTGCCCGGTTCCGGCCGATCTGCCGCTGACGCTTGGCTTTGACGGCAGCTTCTATTTCAAGCCCGAAGGGGGGCGGCTGTGGCTCAGCCCGCACGATGAAACCCCCAGCCCGCCGTGCGATGCCGCGCCCGAGGAACTGGACGTGGCCCTGGCCGTTGACCGGTTTGAACACGTGATCGACTGGCCAATCGCCGCGCTGGAGCACAAGTGGGCGGGGCTGCGGACATTCTCGCCCGATCGGTTGCCGGTCTATGGCTTCGATCCGGCGGCGCGCGATTTCTTCTGGTTCGCAGGCCAGGGCGGCTTTGGCATTCAGACCGCCCCGGCGGCCGCCGATCTGGCGCTGGACCTGCTGCTGGAGCGGCCGGCAGGTGCGGTCGATCCCGCGCCCTATTTGCCGGATCGTTTCCGCTAGCGAATCATCGAAATAGGAGTAGCTTGAAAGCTTAAATCAAGGAGATTGCCCGATGGCTCACCGTTTCGAGATCCGCAAGAACAAGGCTGGCGAGTTCGTCGCCTATTTCTGCTACAACAGCGAAACGATCTTCTGGACCGAAGGCTATTCCAGCAAGGCCAGCGCCAAGAACGCGATCGAATCGATCAAGAAGAATGGCCCTGGCGCCGAAACGGTTGACAAGACGGCCGATTAACCTGCGGCCAGGGCGGCGTCGCTGGCCAGCTTGTCGGCGCGTTCGTTTTCGGGATGGCCGTCGTGGCCTTTCACCCAGATCCACTCGATCCGGTGGGGCCCGGTCGCGGCCAGCAGCTCCTGCCACAGGTCGGCGTTGAGCACCGGCTTCTTGGCGGCAGTTTTCCAGCCGTTCTTCTGCCAGCCATGGATCCAGCCGGTAATCCCGTCGATCACATAACGGCTGTCGGTGTGAAGGCGGACCTGGCACGGCTCTTTCAACGCTTCGAGGGCGCGGATCACCGCGGTCAGCTCCATCCTGTTGTTGGTCGTCTCGGCCTCTGAACCGGACAGTTCCTTTTCGTGGTGTCCCATCCGCAGCAGTGCACCCCAGCCGCCAGGGCCGGGGTTACCCTTGCAGGCTCCGTCGGTGAAAATCTCGACCTTCTTCATGGCCGGGCAAAGATTCCAGCCTGGGCCGGATCGGCATAGAATTCCAGTCGCCGGGCAAAGGCCATCGGGCTTTTGCGCACCACCAGCGCATCGGCCGGGGTGTTGAGCCAGTCGAACGCGCGGCTCATGGTAAAGCGCAGCGCCGCGGTGCGCGCCAGCACCGGCAGGGCGGCGCGTTCTTCGCGGGAAAGCGGTCGCACCGCCTCGTATCCCTCCAGCAGCGCGGCCGAAATCGCCGGGCTGAAATTGCGCCCTTCGGCATCGAAGCACCAGGCGGCATGGGTGACGGCCACATCGTAAGCGGTCAGATCGGTGCAGGCGAAGTAGAAGTCGATCAGGCCGGTGACGGTCTCGCCCAGCATCAGCACATTGTCCGGAAACAGATCGGCATGGATCACCGAGCGGGGCAGGCCGGCCGGCCAGTCGCGTTCCAACAGCGGCAGCTCCCGCTCTACCAGCGCGGCCAGTGCCGGATCGATGCTGGCCATGCCGGCCGGCCCGCACGCCTCCGCCAGGCGGCGGCTTTCGCCAAGGTTCATGGCATTGGCCCGGGCGGCGGGGAAATCGGTACTGGCAAGATGGAGCTGCGCCAAGGCCCGCCCAACCGAACGGGCCTGTCCCGGGGTCGGGTGGCTGACCGATACGCCAGGCAGGAACTCGATCAGGGCCACGGCCTTGTCGCCCACCATCCGGTAAAGCGCGCCGTCCCGGTCATGGATCGTGCGCGGCACCGGGCAGCCCTTGGCCGCCAGGTGATCGAGCAACGAGAGGAAGAACGGCAGGTCATCCACCTCGATCCGGAATTCGTACATGGTCAGGATGAAGCGCGCGCCCGCGCCGTCCCGTCCGGTGGTTTCGATCAGCCAGTTGGAATTGGATACGCCCTCGGCAATGCCCTTGGCGCTGGTCAGTTCGCCAACATCGAAGTGGCCGATCAGTTCGGCCAGATCCTCGGCCCCCAGATGCGTGTAGACGGCCATCAATCGACCAGCTGGCGCGGCAGCTTGAACACCATCTTTTCCTCGGCGGTGACAACCTGTTCGACCGTCACCTCGCGCCATGCGCCGATCCGGGCGATCACTTCGTTGACCAGTTCCTCCGGTGCGGAAGCCCCGGCGGTCAGGCCCATTACTTCGACCCCGTCCAGCCACGCGCCGTCGATCTCTGCCCCGCGCTGGATCAGCATGCCCCGCGCGCCGCAGCGCTGGGCCACTTCGACCAGCCGCAGCGAATTGGAACTGTTGGGTGCACCGATCACCAGCACCAGCTGGCACTCCGGCGCGATCGCTTTGACCGCGGCCTGGCGGTTCGACGTGGCATAGCAGATGTCCTCGGCCTTGGGGCCGACGATCCGGGGGAAGCGGGCGCGCAGTGCGGCGACGATTTCGGCGGTATCGTCAACGCTGAGGGTGGTCTGGGTCAGAAAGGCCAGCCCCGCGTCATCGGCAAAGTCCAGAGCCGCCACGTCTTCGACCGTTTCGACCAGCGTGATCGTCCCTTCGGGCACCTGGCCCAGCGTGCCGATCACTTCCGGGTGGCCCTTGTGGCCGATGAACAGGATGTGCCGCCCGGCCTCGATCTGGCGTTCGGCCTGGCGGTGGACCTTGCTGACCAGCGGGCAGGTTGCATCAAGCCAGTCCAGCCCGCGCTCGCTTGCCTTGGCGGGGATCGCCTTGGGCACGCCGTGGGCGCTGAACACCACCGGCGCGCCGTCCGGCACTTCGTCCAGTTCCTCGACAAACACCGCGCCCTTGGCTTTCAGGCTGTCCACCACGAAGCGGTTGTGGACAATTTCGTGCCGGACATAGACCGGCGCGCCATAGCGCTGGAGCGCCAGTTCAACGATGTCGATCGCCCGGTCCACCCCGGCGCAAAAGCCGCGCGGGGCGGCCAGCAGCAGGCGCAGCGGGGCCTTGGCAGTGACGGTATCCTGACCGGGGGACGATTCTGGCAAGGGCGGGTTCATCAAGCGGCCTCTAGCGCTTTGCCCCGCGCGCCGCTAGGGCAAGCGCAACCGAGATTCCAAAGGTGCCCGAATGACCGCTCGTTTCCGTTTGATTTCCGCCTTCGTGCTGGCCGCCGCCCTGGCGGGCTGCAAGTCTACCGGCGATATCGTGATCGACGAAGGGGTGGGTATCCAGGCAGTGCGCAGTGCCTGCCCGGCGGTCGGCATTCCCGATTTCACCGGCGATATCACGGTGTTTCGCTCTGCCGGAGATACCAGCGCCGCCAATATCGATCTGGTCGCGGCGATGACCAATGTGCGCAGCCAGTGCAGCGACAGCGGCGACAAGGTCTATACCAGCGTCACTTTCGACGTGCTGGGCCGCCGCACCGATGCACGCGGCGCGCGCACGGTGACCGTGCCCTATTTCGTCACCGTCCTGCGCGGCGGCCGGGCGGTGGTGACCAAGCGAATCGGCCAGGTCACCCTGACCTTTGCCGATGGGCAGGAACGGGCCCAGGCCAGCGGCTCGGGATCGGCCTATGTCGACAAGGCCGAAGCCAGCCTGCCGCCGGAAATCCGCGACCGCATTACCCGGCGCCGCAGGGCCGGGGAAGAAGATGCGGCGATCGATCCGCTTTCGCAGCCTGACGTGAAGGCGGCCATTGCCCGGGCCACCTTCGAAGTGCTGGTCGGCTTCCAGCTGACCCAGGACCAGCTGACTTACAACGCCACCCGATGATGGGGGCGCGCGGATTTCGCGCGCCTTCGTTCCTTGCAGCGCTCCTGCCCAAGCGGTAGGGGCGCTGTCACGTCATGCGGGGCTCAGGCCCCTGTTCAAGAGCAGTCCGATGACCCAGACCAAGACCATCTATGCCGCCTTTTCGGCCCATGTCGCGGCCGCGCTCGATGCGCTGGAAGCGGCCGGTACGCTGCCGGCCGGCCTGAACCGCGGCGCGATCACGGTAGAGCCCCCGCGCGATCCCGGCCACGGCGATCTGGCCACCAACGCGGCGATGGTCCTGGCCAGGCCCGCCGGCACCAATCCGCGCGCGCTGGCCGATGCGCTGGTGGCGGAACTGGTCAAGATTCCGGCCGTCGTCAGCGCCGAGATTGCCGGTCCCGGCTTCATCAACCTGCGCGTCGCGCCCGAAGCATGGCTGGCCGAACTGGCCGCAATCGGCGCGCTGGGCGCAGACTATGGCCGGTCCGCGGTGGGCGGCGGGACCACGGTCAATGTCGAATATGTCTCGGCCAATCCGACCGGGCCGATGCACATGGGCCATTGCCGCGGCGCGGTGGTGGGCGATGCGCTGGCCTCGCTGCTCGAATGGGCCGGGCACAAGGTGATCCGGGAATACTATGTCAACGATGCCGGCGGGCAGGTCGATGTCCTCGCCCGCTCGGTCCATCTGCGCTACCGCGAGGCGCTGGGCGAGGATGTCGGCGGGGTGCCGGAAGGACTCTATCCGGGCGATTACCTGATCCCGGTCGGGCAGGCGCTGGCGGCCGAATTCGGTGATACTTACGCGAAGGCGCCGCAAAGCGAATGGCTGGCGCTGTTCCGCACCCGCGCGGTGGCCGCCATGCTGGACCAGATCAAGGCTGACCTGGCGCTGCTTGGCATTCGCCACGACCTGTTCAGTTCCGAGGCGGAACTGCAGGCCGCCGGCAAGCCGGAAGAGGCGGAAAAGTGGTTGCGCGCCCATGACCTCGTTTATGACGGCCACCTGGAAGCGCCAAAGGGCAAGACGCCTGAAGACTGGGAGCCGGTCGAGCTGCCGCTGTTCCGCTCGACCAGGTTCGGTGACGATCAGGACCGCCCGATCAGGAAGAGTGATGGTTCGTGGACCTATTTCGGTGCGGACATGGCCTATCACTTCCAGAAGGCGCAGAGCGCCGACGCGCTGGTCGATATCTGGGGCGCGGATCATGCCGGCACGGTCAAGCGGATCAAGGCTGCCGTCGCCGCGCTGACCGGGGGCGAGGACGGCAAGGGCAAGCCGTTCGAAGTCAAGCTGGTGCAGATGGTCCAGCTGTTGAAGGGCGGCGAACCGTTCAAGATGTCGAAGCGCTCCGGCAACTTCGTGACACTGGCGGATGTGGTTGAAATGGTTGGCAAGGACGTGGTCCGCTTCACCATGCTGACCCGCAAGCCCGAAGCGCAGATGGACTTCGATTTCGACAAGGTGGTCGAGGCATCGAAGGACAATCCGGTGTTCTATGTGCAATACGCCCATGCCCGGATCCGCTCCACCCTGCGCAAGGCGGCGGCCGAAGGCCTTGCCCCGGCAGACAGCGATCTGGCGCTGCTGGGCGCGCAAGAGCTGGACTTGGTCAAGCTCGCCGCGCAGTTCCCCCGGCTGGTCGAGGCCGCCGCTGCCGCGCGCGAGCCGCACCGGATTGCGTTTTATCTTTATGATCTGGCCGCCGCGTTCCATGCCTATTGGAACCTGGGCAACGACCGGCCCGAAAAGCGGTTCATCGTGGCACAAGATGCGGCGCTGACCGGGGCAAGGCTTTATCTTGCCTCGCAAATCGGGCAACTTGTCCGCAATGGCCTCGCCATTCTGGGGGTCGAGGCAGTGGAGGAGATGTAGGCATGACCGGCAGCGACGGCACCCGTGATGATGACCAGTGGCAGGATGATGACGCGCCGCTGGAAACCGAGCAGCTTGCCCTTGCTGACGAGGAAGAGCGTCTGCCCTGGCTGGAAAGCGCCGAGGATGATGACTACGCCGAAGAAGGCGGCGAAGGCAGCGGCCTGCTGAAGCTGGTGCTGATCGGCCTGGCTGCGCTGGGCGTGATCGTCGGCGGGATCTGGTGGGCTACCCATCGCGGACCCGATCCGGCGCTGGTTGCCGATGGCAGCGTGGTCCCGCCCGAACCCGGCCCCTACAAGGAAGCGCCCAAGAATCCCGGTGGCAAGCAGTTTGATGGCACGGGGGATTCCAGCTTTGCCGTATCCGAAGGGCAGAGCCGCCCGGCCCAGCTGGACAGCGCGGGCAAGGATGCCGCGCCGGCTCCTGCCGCCAACGCCGATCCGGCCGCCAAGCCCGGCATCGCCATCGCGCCCGCCAGCGGCGGCGTGGGGGTGCAGGTTGGCGCGTTTTCCTCGAAGGCGGCGGCCGAAGCCGGCTGGACCAAGCTGACCGGACAGGCCGGAGCGGTGCTTTCGGGCGTGCCGCACCGGGTGGTCGAAGGTTCGGCCGATAACGGCACGGTCTATCGCCTGCAGGCGGTGGCGCCGGATGCGGCGGCGGCCAATGCCCTGTGCGGCAAGTTGAAAGGCGCGGGCATTCCCTGCCAGGTCAAGTAGGGCGGTAATCCACACGGATTGCACCGGCGGCGCTTGCACAAGCGCCGCCATCCTGCAACTTTCCACCGCATCATGACACCCGCGATCTTCGGCCTTTCAGGACTGGTGCTGAGCGCCGATGAGCGCGCCTTTTTCCGCGAGGCGGATCCGGCGGGCTACATCATTTTCGGCCGCAACGTGGAAAGCCGCCAGCAGCTGCGCGCGCTGACCGATTCCTTGCGCGAAATCCACGGGCGTGACCGGTTGCTGATCACGATCGATCAGGAAGGCGGGCGGGTCCAGCGGTTGAACCCGCCGGTGTGGAACGCCTATCCGGCCGGCGCCGTGTTTGCCCGGCTCTATGATCTGGCTCCGGCCAGCGCGATCGAGGCGGCCCGCGCCAATGCCGAGGCGCTGGCAATCGACCTTGCCGAAGCAGGCATTACCTGCACTCACGCCCCGGTGCTCGACCTGCGCTGCGAAGGGGCGCACGACGTGATCGGTGACCGCGCCCTGGGGCATGAGCCGCGGCGGGTGGCGGCGCTGGGCCGGGCGGTGCTGGACGGGCTTGCCCGGGCCGGGGTGGCCGGCACGATCAAGCACATGCCGGGCCATGGCCGATCGGAATGCGACTCGCACAAGGAATTGCCGACCGTCACCGCCAGTGACGAGGAACTGGACCGCGATATCGCGCCGTTCCGGGCGCTGAACAATGCACCGACCGGCATGACCGGGCACCTCAGCTTCACCGCCTGGGACGATCAGAACCCGGCCACCCAATCGCCCTTCATCATCAACGAGATCATCCGCAAGCGGATCGGCTTTGATGGCCTGCTGATGACCGACGATCTCGATATGGAGGCGCTGAGCGGCACGGTGCCGGAGCGAGCCGAGAAGGCCATCGCGGCGGGCTGCGACATCGCGCTCAACTGCTGGGCCAAGCTGGACGACATGACCGGGATCTGCGAGCGCCTGCCCGCGATGAGCGCCAGGACCGCCGAACGGCTCTATCGGGCGCTGTCGTTCACCCGGTTGGACGGGGCGAGCGGCGATCAGGCCGCCCTGATTGCCAAGCGGGACGCGCTGCTTGCGATGGTGGAGGCGGCGGCGTGACCGAAGCGGTCGATACCCCCGCGATCACCTTTGCCGAGGATGAGTGGCAGGGCATCGGGGCGGCTGCGAGCGAGGACCAGGCGCTCTATCTGGAACTCGACGGGTGGGAAGGGCCGCTTGACCTGTTGCTCGATCTCGCCCGGCGGCAGAAGGTCGATCTGCGGCGGATCTCGATCCTTGAACTGGTTGATCAGTATCTGACCTATATCGAACGGGCCGAAGCGCTGCGGCTGGAGCTGGCGGCAGACTATCTGGTGATGGCGGCGTGGCTGGCCTACCTCAAGTCGGCCCTGCTGCTCCCGCGCGAGGATCAGCCCGATCCTTCGCCAGAGGAACTGGCGCTGCGCCTGCAACTTCGCCTGCAACGGCTGGCGGCGATGCGTGATGCCGCGGCGCGGCTGATGGGGCGCGACCGGCTGGGCCGCGATGTCTTCGCGCGCGGTGCGCCGGAAGGGCTGAGGGTCGATCGCAAGAGCCGCTGGCAGTGTGACTGGTTCGCGCTGGTCCAGGCTTACGGGCAGGTCAAGGCCCGCACCGCGCCGGTGGTCCACATGGTCCGCGACCGGATGGTGATGACGCTGGATTCGGCGCTCAGCCGGGTGTCCGCGATGCTGGGTGTCAATCTTGACTGGATGGAACTGAGGGACTTTCTTCCGCCCCACGCCGATCCGCGCCTGCGCCGCTCGGCCCTGGCCAGCAGCTTTGTCGCCGCGCTCGAACTGGCACGGCTGGGCAAGGCCGAATTGCAGCAGGACGAGACATTCGGGCCGTTGCTGCTGCGGGGGATCCGGGCTTGAGCCGCCCGGACGATCTGGTCCGCGCGGTCGAGGCGACGCTGTTTGCCGCGACCGAGCCGATGAGCGCCGAGGCGATATCCGCGCATCTGGGCGGAGCAGAGGTGAAAGCCGCGCTGGCCGAACTGGCCGCGCAATACCGCGCGCGCGGTGTCAATCTGGTCGAGCGCGGCCAGCGCTGGCATTTCCAGACCGCGCCGGACCTGGCCCACCTGCTGCGACGCGAGCGCGAGGAAGTTCGCCGCCTGAGCCGCGCCGCCACCGAAGTGCTGGCGATCGTGGCCTATCACGAACCGGTCAGCCGCGCGGAAATCGAATCGATCCGCGGGGTTCAGACCGCCAAGGGCACGCTTGACGTGCTGATGGAGGCCGGCTGGGTCCGCATCGTCGGCCGCCGCGAAGTGCCGGGCCGCCCGGTGATCTATGCCACCACGCCCGAATTCCTGACCCATTTCGGGCTGGAAAGCCGCCGCGACCTGCCGGGAATCGACGAACTGCGCGCCGCCGGGCTGCTCGATCCGGTGGAAGACGCGCTGGCCGAGGCGATGGAAACGGCTGGCAGGGCAGAGGGCGACGCGCAAACGCAGTCGGGCGATGAAGCGGACGCCGACTGACTGGCAAAGCCGTTGCAAATACCCTACATGGGGGCACGAGGGGCTTTGACCCCGGCGAAGGGCCATGGCTGCCCGCTGCCGCTTGCAGGAGTGATGACAATGGGTTTCGGATCTGTCTGGCACTGGATCGTCGTGCTGATCATCGTGCTGGTGCTGTTCGGCCGTGGCCGGATTTCCGAAGTCATGGGCGATTTCGGCAAAGGCATCAAAAGCTTCAAGCAGGGCATGAGCGAAGGTGAGGAGGTCAAGCCGCAGCCGCCCGCCGGACAGATCGCTCCGCCGACCGCGGATCAGTCGGTCAGTGCCGAGCCGGTGGCCGAAAAGACCGACAAGTCGGCCTGATTGCGGCCTGACGGCAACACTCCGTGTTCGATATCGGCGCCTCTGAGTTGCTGCTGATCGTCGTGCTGGCGATCGTGGTGATCGGGCCCAAGGACCTGCCCATGGCGCTGCGCACGGCGGGCCGCTGGATCGGCCGGATCCGGCGCGTCTCCGGCCATTTCCGCGCCGGGATCGAAACCATGATCCGCGAGGCCGAGCTTGAGGAAATGGAGCAGAAGTGGCGCGAGCAGAACGAGGCGATCATCAAGGCCAACCCGATGAGCGCTTCGGCCGAAGCCGCGCTGGTGGGGCAAGATCCGGGCGCCCCGCCTGCCGTCCCGCCTGAGGCCGCCGCCCCGCCTGAGCCAGAGCAAACCGCGCCCGCCAGCCACCGGCCGACCCGCAGGAAGGCGGCGTCTTGATGGTGTTCAAGGTTGACGACATCGATGAGAGCCAGGCTCCGCTGCTTGATCACCTGATCGAACTGCGCACCCGGCTGCTGCGCTGTGTCTATGCGCTGGCCCTGGGCTTTGTTGTCAGCTTCTATTTTGCGGATGATATTTTCGGGTTCCTGGTCCGCCCCCTGACCGAGGCTTTCCCGCCGGGGCAGGGCAAGCTGATCTACACCAAGCTTTACGAGGCGTTCTTCGTCGAGCTGAAAGTGGCCTTGTTCTCGGCCTTTTTCCTGTCCTTCCCGATCATCGCCAACCAGCTGTGGGCCTTTGTTGCGCCGGGGCTTTATGCCCGGGAAAAAAAGGCGTTCCTGCCGTTCCTGCTGGCCACGCCGGTGCTGTTCACGGCCGGCGCGGCGCTGGCCTATTACGTGGTCATGCCGACGGCCTTCCGGTTCTTCCTCGGCTTTGAAGGCAGCAAGGGCGGGCTGCAGCTGGAAGCCTTGCCGGGAACGGGGGATTACCTCAGCCTGGTGATGCAGTTCATCCTCGCTTTCGGGATCAGTTTCCTGCTGCCGGTGCTGCTGTTGCTGCTCAACCGCGCCGGGATCGTCACCCGCTTGCAGCTTGCCGCGGCGCGGCGTTATGTGATTGTCGGCATGGCGATCCTTGCCGCGATCGTGACACCGCCGGATGTGGTTTCGCAGCTTTTGCTGCTGGTGCCGCTGATCCTGCTGTTCGAAGGTGCGCTGCTGGCGATGTGGCTGAGCGAGCGCAGCAAGCAGCCAGCACAGGGCGAAGGGGATGTGGCCGCGCCTGCGCCTCGCTCGCACAATCTTGACGGGCTGGGTTGAGCTACTTCTTTTCCCAGACCTTGCGGCCGTTGATCCAGACCTCGATCACTTGCGTCGCGCGCAGCTCGGCCGGGGTGGCAAGGAACGGATCACGGTCGATAAACAGGAAATCGGCCCGCTCGCCCGGCACGAGGCGCCCGAAGCGGCCTTCGGCAAACCCGGCATAGGCACCGTTGACGGTATAGGCGGCAAAGGCTTCTTCGCGCGTCACCCGTTCCTGCGGCTGCCATCCGCCCGCGGGGGCGCCATCCGGCCCGGTCCGGCTGATCGCGGCGGCCCAGCCGGCCCAGGGATCGGCCTGCTCCACCGGCACGTCCGAACCAAAGGCGATCCGCGCGCCGCTGGCCTGGATGGTCTTCCAGGCATAGGCCCCGGCCAGCCGGTCAGGCCCCAGCCGCTTTTCGGCCATCTCGCGGTCGCTGGTCTGGTGGACTGGCTGCATCGAGGCGATGATGCCGTGCTTGCCGAACCGGGCGATGTCGGCCGGATCGACCACCTGGGCGTGTTCGATCCGCCAGCGCCGGTCTCCGCGGTAGGTATCGGCCATATCCTCGATCGCGGAGAGGACCGCCATGTTCGCCTCGTCCCCGATCGCGTGGATCGCCACCTGAAACTTGTCGAGCGCGGCGCGGCTCATCAGGTTCTTGAGCTGCGTATCGTTGGTGATCCTGAGGCCCCTGGTGCCAGGCGCATCGGCATAGGGCGCCTTGAGACTGGCCCCGCGCGATCCCAGCGCCCCATCGACGTAAAGCTTCACACCGTTCATCCGCAGCCGGTCGTCATAAAGCCACGGGCTTGGTCCAGGTCCGCCGATCAGCACCATCTGTTCCGTCCCGGCGGCATAGGCCATGATCCGGATCTTCAGAGTGCCATTGTCGCCAGCGCGGCGAAACGCCTGCCAGTCCTCGATGGCCGTGCCCATGTCGGCAATCGCCGTCACCCCGCGCGAAAGCAGGACCTCCTGGGCCTTGGCCAGGGCCAGATCGCGGTCTTCCGGACGGGGCGGGGGCACCTTGCCCTCGATCAGGTCCATCGCCGTATCGACCAGCACTCCGGCCGGCTTGCCGTCCGGCGCGGTTCGCTCGATCTTGCCGCCGGACGGATCCCTGGTGGTTGCGGTGATGCCGCCAGCGGCCAGCGCCCTGGAATTGGCCCAGCCGGCATGACCATCCACGCGGGTCAGCCAGACCGGACGGTCCGGCACCACGGCATCCAGTTCGGCTGCGGTGGGAAAGCGCTTTTCCGGCCACAGTTCCTGGTTCCAGCCACGCCCCAGAATCCACGGGCGGTCCGGATTGGCGCGGGCATAGGCACTGATCCTGTCCAGCGCTTCGGGCAGCGATTTCGTGTCTGACAGGTCCAGTGTCAGCGCGGCAAAGCCCAGGCCCATCACGTGGCCATGGCTGTCGATCATGCCGGGGACCAGGAAGCGGCCCTGGCCATCGACCTTGTAGGTCGGCCGGTCGGGGCGCTTGTCCCCGCGCCGCAGCACCTGCTTGATCCGGCCATCATCGCCGATCACCAGCCCGGTGAAACGGTCGATCCCGCCGGTCGCATCGAATGTCACGCCATCGACATGGTCGACCAGCGTATCGGCCAGCGCCGGGGCGGTGAAGGTCAGGGCGGCGGCCAGCGCGGCGGTCAGCAGCAGCCTCATGTTCCGGGCTTCCGGCGCGGCAGACGGCGGACCAGGGCAGAGGTATCCTGCCGTCCGCCGCCCATCGCCTGCACCTCGGCATAGAACTGGTCGATCAGCGCGGTCACCGGCAGCGACACACCCAGCGAGCGGCCTTCCTCCAGCGTCAGGCCCAGGTCCTTGCGCATCCAGTCGATCGCGAAGCCGAAGTCGAACTCGTCCTTGGCCATGGTGTGCCAGCGGTTGTCCATCTGCCAGCTTTGCGAGGCCCCGCCGGAGATTGCCTCATAGACCTTGTCGAGATCGAGGTGCGCCGCTTCGGCAAAACGCAAGGCTTCCGACAGCGTCGCAAGAATGCCGGAGAAGGCGATCTGGTTGACCATCTTGGTGCTCTGTCCAGACCCGGCCTTGCCGACATGGACGATCCGCTTGGTATAGGCTTCCATCACTGCACGGGCCGCCTCGATCGCCTCGGCGCGGCCGCCACACATCACGGTCAGCTGGCCGTTCTCGGCCCCGGCCTGCCCGCCGGTGACCGGGGCATCGACGCAGTGCACTTCAAGATCGCGCGCCTCGACCGCGATCTGCCGGGCGATGCGGGCCGATACGGTGGTGTGATCGATAAAGGTCGCGCCGCGGCGGATGGCGGAGAACACACCGGTCGGGCCCAGAACCACGTCGGCCAGGTCATCATCGTTGCCAACGCAGGTCAACACCACGTCGGCGCCGTCGGCCGCATCGGCCGGGCTGGTGGCAACGCGGGCGGCGAGGCCGGGGTTGGCCTCTTGCCAGCGTTGGGCACGCTCAGGGCTGCGGTTGTAGATCGTCAGACGGTGGCCGGCCTGGCCAATGTGCCGCGCGATTGCGCCGCCCATCACGCCAAGGCCCAGGAACGAAACATTGCGCGGTGTGGTCATGGCCGGTGTTTAGGCTGCCGGCCTGGGTCCAGCAAGGTCAGTCGTGTCAGTCGTACGCCGGGTGGAGCGGAAAATTGCCGTTTCGGCGGCACGGGTCCGGCCGCCCGCGCGCCAGCGAATGGGTGATGACCATGGGGAAGCTTCGGCCCGCCATGACGGCTGCGCCGTTTGCGGTTTTCATGGCTGCCGATTTCGCCTAAGGCGCTGGCGTCATGACCGATACCGACGCACTCCAACTGTCCCTTGAGGATGTCCGCGCCGCAGCCGCGCGGATCGAAGGCGCCGTGGTGCGCACCGATTGCGATTACAGCCGCACGCTGAGCAAGATTACCGGCGCGGACATCTGGCTGAAATTTGAGAACCTGCAATTCACCGCCGCCTACAAGGAACGCGGCGCGCTCAACGCGCTGCTGCACCTGTCCGACGAACAGCGCGCCCGCGGCGTGATCGCGGCGAGTGCCGGCAATCATGCCCAGGGCCTGTCCTATCATGGCAGCCGGCTGGGCATTCCCGTCACCATTGTCATGCCGCGTCCGACCCCGACGGTGAAAGTGATGCAGACCGAAGCGGTCGGCGGCACCGTGGTGCTGGAAGGGGAAACTTTCGACGAGGCCTATGCCCATGCCCGCAGCATGGAGCGACAACTGGGGCTGACCTTCATCCACCCGTTCGATCACCCGCTGGTCGCCGCCGGGCAGGGCACGGTCGCGCTGGAAATGCTGGAAGACGTGCCGGATCTCGACATGCTGGTGATCCCGGTCGGCGGGGGCGGGCTGTCCACCGGGATGGGCGTGGCCGCCCGCGCGATCAAGCCGGATATCGCCCTGATCGGGGTTGAGGCGGAACTGTTCCCGTCGATGTACAACAAGCTCAAGCATGACGATCTGCCCTGCGGCGGGGATACCTTGGCCGAAGGGATCGCGGTGAAGGAACCGGGGCAGTTTACCTCCGGCCTGCTGCGCGGCCTGCTCGACGATATCGTGCTGGTCGATGAAGGATCGCTGGAACGGGCGGTGTCGCTGCTGCTGCAGATCGAAAAGACCGTGGCCGAAGGGGCCGGGGCGGCGGGCCTGGCGGCCGTGCTGGCGCACCCCTCGCGCTTCAAGGGGCGCAAGATCGGCATTCCGATCACCGGCGGCAATATTGACACCCGCCTGCTCGCCAACGTGCTGCTGCGCGATCTGGCCCGGTCCGGGCGGCTTGCCCGCCTGCGCCTGACCCTGCAGGACCGGCCCGGTGCGCTGTTCAAGGTGATGCGCGAGTTCGACCGGCACAACGTCAACATCATCGAAATCTATCACCAGCGGATCTTCACCCATCTGCCGGCCAAGGGCCTGATCACCGACATCGAGTGCGAGGCCCGCGACAAGGAGCAGCTTGACGCCCTGGTCGAGACGCTGCGGGAAATGGGCTATTCGGTCACCTTGGTGGAGCTTAACTGAGCGGTGCGAACCTGTCCCGTTTTGCGCGGGTGCGGTCACGGACCCTTTCGAGGCTGTGCAAAATAACGAACGCTTGACCGTGTTTTGTGGTTAAAGTTCTTTCAACGCGCGGCCGGTCCATGCATAACAGGGGCATCTTCCAGCCAGCCAGGATGGTCCCCGCAGCGTGACGGCCCCCGTACGATTTCCCCGGTTCTTCGTCACCAGCCCGGCCCCTTGTCCCTATCTGCCGGGGCGGATGGAGCGCAAGGTCTTCACCGAGCTGAAAGGCCCTCATGCCGGCGAGCTGAACGATGCGCTGGGCCGGATCGGGTTCCGCCGCAGCCAGAACGTGGCCTATCGCCCCAGCTGCGCCGATTGCACGGCCTGCGTTTCGGTCCGGGTGGTGGCGGATGCATTCCGCGCCTCGACCAGCCAGAAGCGCAACCTGAAGCGCAATTCCGATCTGCTCGTGTCGGTCTGCCGTCCGTGGTCCACGGCCGAACAGTTTGACCTGCTGCGGCGCTACCTGGGGCAGCGCCATCCGGGCGGCGGGATGGCCGCGATGGACGAGGTCGATTTCGCCGACATGGTCGAACACACGCCGGTGGACAGCTGGGTGGTCGAATACCGCGAGCCCAACCCCGATGGCACGCCGGGCAGGCTGGTCGGCGCCTGCCTGACCGACCGGCAGGATGATGGCCTGTCGATGATCTATTCGTTCTATGAACCCGATCATCCCGGCCGCAGCGGCCTTGGCACGTTCATCATTCTGGATCACATCCGCCGCGCGGTCAGCGAAGGGCTCCCCTTCGTTTATCTCGGCTACTGGGTCGAAGGCTCGGCCCGGATGCAGTACAAGGTCCGCTTCCGCCCGCTGGAGCGGCTGACCCGGCAGGGCTGGCACCGGCTGAGCGGGCAAGAGCAGGACCGCCTGATCGCGGCTGCTGCCAGGTTTAACCGCGATACTGCCCAGCTGATCGACGGCAGCACCAAGGACGGCGCCCACGGCGGGCAGGATAAGTACCGGGTGGCGGGCTAACCACCCGGTCCGAACCAGTTTCGCTTGAACCACAGCGCCAGACTGACCAGCGCGACCAGCACCGGCACTTCCACCAGCGGGCCGATCACGGCGGCAAAAGCGACCGGCGATGCCAGGCCGAAAGTGGCAATGGCAACGGCGATGGCCAGTTCGAAGTTGTTCGATGCCGCGGTGAAGGACAGCGCGGTGGCGCGGGGGTAATCCGCCCTCAGCGCGCGCGCCGTCGCAAAGGCCAGCACGAACATCCCCGCGAAAAAGATCGTCAGCGGCACTGCCACCCGCAGCGCATCGAGCGGCAGGGCCAGGATTTCACCGCCTTTCAGGCTGAACATGGCGACGATGGTGAACAGCAGCGCGATCAGCGTGATCGGGCTGATCCGGGGCAGGAAGCGGGTTTCGTACCATTCCGCCCCGTGCGCCTTGATCAGCTGGCGGCGGACCAGGAACCCGGCCAGGAACGGCAGGCCAAGATAGGTCAGCACCGCCCTGGCAATAGTGCCGAAATGAATGTCCACTACTTGCGCTTCCAGCCCGACGAGGGGCGGCAGCACCGACAGGTAGAACCAGGCATAGGGGGCATAGAACAGGATCTGGAACAGCGAATTGAACGCCACCAGCGCCGCGACATATTCCGGGCTGCCCCCGGCGAGCTGGTTCCACACCAGCACCATGGCAATGCACGGGGCGATGCCGATCAGGATCAGGCCGGTCATGTATTCGGGATGGCCGGGCAGCAGCAGCGCCGCCAGCGCGAACATGAAGGCCGGGGCCACGATCCAGCACAAGACGAACGACAGCGCCAGGATCCGCCGGTCGCTGAACACCCGGCCCAGTTCCTCATAGCGGACCTTGGCCAGCGGCGGGAACATCATCAGAATCAGGCCGACGGCGATTGGAATGCTGGTCGATCCGACCGACAGGGCATCCAGCGCGGCGGGCAAAGCCGGAAACAGCGATCCCAGCGCGATACCCAGCGCCATTGCAGCAAAGATCCAGACGGTCAAATAGCGATCCAGGAACGAAAGACGGGCCGCAGTGACGGCGGGGGCAAGCGTGGCCATCAGGCGGCTCCTTCCATTTGTCCGATCCGGGCGAGTTCAAGTTCGGCCTCCGCCCGGTCCAGCGCGGCAAGGTCCAGCGCCAGCATGGCTTTCACCCGCATTTCCAGCAATCGCCAGGTTTCGGCAAAGGCGGCATCCTCGGCCGCTTCGCCGCCGGCTACGTTGGCCGGATCGGGCAGGCCCCAATGGGCGCGCAGGGGCGTGCCGGGGAACACCGGGCAGGCTTCCCCCGCCGCATTGCCGCAGACAGTGATCGCCAAGTCGATTTCCGGCGCGCGCGGGCCGGTGAATTCCAGCCAGCTCTTGGAACGGAACGGGGCGGTATCGATTCCCTTGGCGGCCAGCAGGCGCAGCGCGCCGGGATGCGGCACGCTCCTGGGCTTGCTGCCCGCGCTGTAGGCGGTCAGCCGTCCGGCGCCAAGCGCGGCGAACAGGGCCTCGCCCAGGATCGAGCGGGCCGAATTGCCAGCGCACAGCACCAGCACCGATCGGATTTGGACCATCGGATCAACCGCAGCAGGCGTTGCCGGCGGCGGGCCGGGCCGGGGCTTGCGGCGCGCAGCAGGAACCCGCCGCCGCATTGGCCGATGCCAGTTGCTCCAGTTGCGGCGAAGCGCCGTAAACGGTCGCTTCCCCGCTGGTCAGGAAGGCTTCCCAGACAACGCCGTCCGGATCGGCAATCCAGCTCTTTTCCGACCGGGCATAGCAGCAGGTGGTGGCACCTTCTTCCAGCACCGGCCGGCCCGCCGCGGCCAGCGCACCATAGACCTCGGCCAGTTCGCCCTGGTCCTCGACTTGCAGGCCAAGATGCTCCACGCCCTTCACCGCGCCATCCTTTTGCGAAATGGCGAAGTTGACGCGCGGATCCTCCAGCATCCACTTGGCGTAATCGGCCCTGGTCACGCTGGGTTTCTGCCCGAACAGGCCGGTGTAAAAGGCAATCGACTGGTCAAGGTCAGCCACCCCGACATGGACATGGAAACGCTTCATGACGCAATCCTTTCGGCAGTGGTGGCCGGAGCGCACGAGCCCCCGGCGCAGCAGTTTTCGGTGAGGTAGGAAATGAGGCCGTTCATCGCGGCATAGTCCGCCGCATAGATGATCGAGCGGCTGACCCGGCGCTGGCTGACCAGCCCGGCATGGCTCAGCTGGGCGAGGTGAAACGACAGCGATGAAGGCGGAATGCCCAGCGCATCGGCCAGCGCGCCGGCCGCCATGCCATCCGGCCCGGCCTGAACCAGCAGTCGGAACGCGGCCAGCCGATGCTCCTGCGCCAGGGCCCCCAGCGAACGGATGATGGAATCGGGCTGCATGGCTTTCCTTCTATGATTCGATGATTATCAAAATATCGAAGGGAGGGAGGGATTGTCAATATCCCAAAAACTAAACCCCCTTCCCGCGCGGGCGGGAAGGGGGCTCGGCTGCTCAGGGTCTGAGGCGCTGGATCAGGCCGGCAGGCCAGAGATCGCCTTCATTTCCATGAAGTCCTTCAGGCCGGCGAGGCCGCCCTCGCGGCCGTTGCCGGACTGCTTGTAACCGCCGAACGGAGCGCCGGGGGTGGGGCCCCAGTTGTTGATCGCAACCATGCCGGCGCGCAGCTTGCCAGCGACGGCCGCGGCCTTGGCCGGATCGCCGGTGATCGCGGCGGACAGGCCGTATTCGGTGGCGTTGGCCAGTTCAATCCCGTCTTCCAGCGTGTCATACGTCATGATCGTGGCGACGGGGCCGAAGATTTCCTCCTGCGCGATCCGCATGTCGGGGGTCACGCCAGAGAACACGGTCGGCTGGATGTAATAGCCGCGGTTGACGTTGGGCGGCAGGTCCGGACCGCCAGTTTCTAGCTTGGCACCTTCGTCGATTGCCGACTGGATCAGGCCGCGGACCTTTTCGAACTGGGCCTTGTTGACCACCGGGCCAAGGTGATTGCCCTCGACCATCGGATCACCCACCGGGGTGGCGGCATACATGTTCTTGTAGAACGCCACGACTTCGGCTTCGCGGTCCTTGTGGACCAGCACCTTGGTGGGGCTGATGCACGATTGGCCGGTGTTGACCAGCGGGCCCATGGCAACTGCCGGCAGATGGGCAGCCAGATCGGCATCGGGCAGGACCAGGTTGGGCGACTTGCCGCCCAGCTCCTGGTGGACGCGCTTCACGGTCGGCGCGGCGGCGATCGCCACCTGGATCCCGGCGCGGGTCGATCCGGTGAAGCTGACCATTTCCACGTCCGGGTGCGAGGCGATCGCATGACCGGTGGTCGGGCCATCGCCCTGGACCAGGTTGAACACGCCCGGCGGCACCCCGGCAGCATCGAGGATCTCGGCAAAGATCTTGGCGTTGGTCGGGCATTCTTCCGATGGTTTCAGGACCATGGTGTCACCGGCGGCCAGCGCCGGGGCAACCTTCAGCGCGATCTGGTTGAGCGGCCAGTTCCACGGGGTGATCATGCCGACCACGCCGATCGGCTCGTAGGCCACCTTGTAGCCGGGGCCGTCTTCCATGAAGTCAAAGTCCTTCAGCGCGGCGATCGTGCTGATGAAGCCGCCAATCCCGGCACCAACCTGGGCAGTGATCGCAAAGGAGATCGGGGCGCCCATTTCCTCGGCCATCGCCTGGGCAAGGTCAGGGGCACGCTTCTTGTATTCCTCGACAATCCGCTCCAGCAGGGCAATACGCTCTTCCCGGGTGGTCTGGCTGTAGGTCTTGAAGGCGCGGCGGGCAGCGGCCACGGCCTTGTTGACATCGGCTTCGGTGCCGACAGAGATGACCGCACAGGGTTCTTCCGTGGTGGGGTTGATCACTTCGCGGCGGGCGCCGCCTTCGCTGTCAACCCACTGGCCGTCGATGTAATGTTGCAGCAGCTCGCGCATCCTCGAATCTCCCTTAACTGGACGATTAATCGCAAACTATGTCGGATTGCGCGAGAAAGATTGCAAGCTGCAATCTGTCAGCCGTGGCCATAGAGCGCCGCTTCGGCCGCGCGGCGCCGGACCAGGCCGGCAAGCCGCTTGCCCCCGGCGTGAACCCACTTGCCGAATTCGTCGCGGGCGGCATCGAACCGCCCGGCCCGGTGCAGCCGGGTGAGGGTCGCGCGGGCGATGGCGCCGGTGTTGTAGTGGAAGCTGACCAGGGCATCGAACTGGTGCTGGCTGGTCAGGCAATCGCCCAGCGCGCGCGCGACATCGGCGGCAAACCGGGCCAGATCGGCTTCCAGCCGGGCATCGCACTGCGCCTGCGTCCAGATCGTGCCGCGCTTGATGCGGCCTCCGGTAACATGGCAGGGGCCGGTTGCGCCCCAGCCGATCGTCCACGGCTCGCCGCCGGTGCCGGGATCGGGATAGGCCTCGAAGCGTCCGTCGGGCCGCAGCCGGGCGCAGCCTTCGAAGCGCTTGATCAGCGCAAGGCCGGCGGGGCCGATCCGGCGCGGGCGCTGGTTGGGCCCGGCTGGGGGAGCGGGCGCAGGTGAAGGCGCGGGTGAAGGGGCGGGCGCGGCGGCCGGGGCCGGATCGGGCCGGGCCTTCATCCGGCGCAGGGCAGCAAGGAAGTCTGCGGTGGGGTCCATGGCGGGCCTTTCGATTCGCGTCGCAAGGCCGAACAATTAGGCAGGATCGCCCGGTGTAGGAAAATGGTTTTGCGCCGGGGGTTTTGCGAAGGGCCGATGCGAAAAGGGCACCCCGGTTTCCCGCAGTGCCCTTTTGCCGGAGGCGGTGTGCCTGTGGTGTGCCCGTGGTGTGCCCGTGGTGTGCTCGTGGTGTGCTCGTGATCAGAGGCTGTAATACATGTCGAATTCGACTGGCGATGGGGTGGTCTCCCAGCGCATCACTTCGGGCCACTTCAGTTCGATATAGGCATCGATCTGGTCCTTGGTGAACACGCCGCCCTGCAGCAGGAAGTCGTGATCGGCCTCAAGGCTTTCCAGCGCTTCACGCAAGGATCCGCAGACGGTCGGCACCTGGGCCAGTTCCGCCGGAGGCAGATCATACAGGTTCTTGTCCATCGCCTCGCCCGGGTGGATCTTGTTCTTGATCCCGTCAATACCGGCCATCAGCAGCGCCGAATAGCACAGGTACGGGTTGGCCATCGCGTCGGGGAAGCGGAATTCCACGCGCTTGGCCTTGTCACCCGCGCCATAGGGAATGCGGCACGAGGCCGAGCGGTTGCGGGCGGAATAGGCCAGCAGGACCGGGGCTTCGAAGCCCGGCACCAGCCGCTTGTAGCTGTTGGTGGTCGGGTTGGTGAAAGCGTTCAGTGCCTTGGCATGCTTGATCACGCCGCCGATGAAGTAGAGGCACATGTCCGACAGGCCGGCATAGCCATTGCCGGCAAACAGCGGCTTGCCACCATCCCAGATCGAGATGTGGGTATGCATGCCGCTGCCATTGTCGTCCTTGATCGGCTTGGGCATGAAAGTCGCGGTCTTGCCATAGGCCTGGGCGACCTGCTGCACGACGTACTTGTAAACCTGCATGCGATCGGCGGTCTGCACCAGAGTGCCGAAGGTCAGCCCCAGTTCGTGCTGGGCCGAGGCCACTTCGTGGTGGTGCTTGTCGCAGGGCAGGCCCATTTCGAGCATGGTCGAGACCATCTCGGCGCGGATGTCGACGCCGCTGTCGACCGGAGCAACCGGGAAGTAGCCACCCTTGGCGCGCGGACGGTGGGCCAGGTTGCCACCTTCGTATTGCTTGTTGGAATTGGTCGGCAGTTCGATGTCGTCGATCGTGAAGCCATTGCCATTATAGCCATCGTAGAAGCGCACATCGTCGAACAGGAAGAATTCCGCTTCCGGACCGACATAGACGGTATCGCCGATGCCAGCGGCCTTGAGATAGCTTTCGGCGCGCTTGGCGGTGGACCGCGGATCGCGGCCATAGAGGTCACCCGTCGAAGGCTCGACAATATCGCAGGTGATGATCATCATCGGGGTGGCGCTGAACGGATCGATGAAGACCGAGTCGAGGTCCGGCTTCAGAATCATGTCGGATTCGTTGATGGCCTTCCAGCCCTCGATCGAGGAACCGTCGAACATCAGGCCGTCTTCCAGCTCGTCCTCGCCCATGACGTGGGCGCACATGGTCAGGTGCTGCCACTTGCCCCTCGGATCGGTGAAACGCAGATCGACCCATTCGATCTCCTCTTCCTTGATCCGCTTGATGATGTCCTTGGCCTTGCTCATGTCTGGTCCTTCTTCATTATCCCTCCAACCAAGAGGGCGGGTTTCCCGTTGGCCCTTCTGCGGCTTCGGAAGGGGGATTGCAGCAGGTGCTAGATGGCGTCGTTGTCCCGTTCGCCGGTGCGGATGCGGATCGCGCTTTCGACAGCATAGACGAAGATCTTGCCGTCACCGATCCGCCCGGTTTGCGCGGCGGCGGCAATTGCCTCGACCGTGCGTTCGGCCAGGGCATCGGGCACCACCACTTCCAGCTTCACCTTGGGCAGGAAATCGACCACGTATTCGGCCCCGCGATAGAGCTCGGTATGGCCCTTCTGCCGACCGAAACCCTTGGCTTCGGTCACCGTGATCCCGGATACGCCGACTTCATGCAGCGCTTCCTTCACTTCATCCAGCTTGAACGGCTTGATGATGGCTTCGATCTTTTTCACGGTCTCATTCCCCTGCGCGGCAAGCCGGCTCCGCCTTTTCGCCAAGGGGCGAAGGCGCAGGCCGGAGATGGTCTTTGCCACCAGCCAATCCAAAACAAGAATCGTGCCAGAGGCCCGTCGATGGCCCTAGGGCATGACGGAACCTTGGAAAAGCGCGGAATCGCAAGATTTGAGTCTGGCGAAAATATCAGGTGAAACGATCGCAATGCAGACCGCCGAGCGGACTTGCCTTATTTTTCAGCAATCCCTGCCTGAAAATTAGGCAATCACAGGGAAAGCCCCGCCGTTTCGTCCAGCCCGGCCATCAGATTGAGGTTTTGCACCGCCGCCCCGCTGGCGCCCTTGCCGAGGTTGTCGAGCCGCGCGATCAGCCTTGCCTGGCTGCCGTCGGCATTGCCGCAGACCCACAGGTCAAGCCGGTCGCTGGGTTGCATCGAGCGGCGCAGCAGCAGTTCGCCGGGGGTATCGTCATGGACGGTGACCAGCTTGCTGCCAGCGTAAAATTCGACCAGCGCGCGGCGCAGCACGTCGGGCGATCCGGCCATCGGCATGGCGCAGAGCGGCACCGGCACTTCCACCACCATGCCGCGATGCGCCGGAATCACGGCCGGCGCGAACAGCGGCGCATGGGCAAGGCCGGCATAGGTCTGCATTTCCGGCAGGTGCTTGTGCCCCATGGCCAGGCCATAGGCGCGGAAGGCAATGTCGCCATCATCCTCGAACCGCTGGATCAGGGCCTTGCCTCCCCCGGAATAGCCCGAGACGGCGTTGACGGTATAGGGCCAGTCGGCCGGCAGCAGTCCGGCCCGCACCAGCGGCGCGACCAGCGCCAGGAACCCGGTGGGATAGCACCCCGGATTGGAAACGCGGGCGGCCGAGGCGACCGCTTCCCGCCCGGTCAGTTCGGGAAAGCCATAGGTCCAGCCCGGCGCGACGCGGTGCGCGCTGGAGGCATCGATGATCCGCACCTTGGCGCCTTCAGCCAGTGCCACGGCCTCGATCGCGGCCGCATCCGGCAGGCACAGCACGGCAAAATCAGCCGAATGATAGGCCTCGCGCCGGGCCTCGGCGCTTTTGCGCTGCTCATCGCTCAGGATCAGCAGATCGAATTCGCTGCTTTGAGCCAGGCGCTCGGCAATTTCGAGCCCGGTCGTGCCGGCGGCGCCGTCGATGAAGACGCTGTGGCTCACGGCTCCAGCGCATCGACCGGCAGATAGCCGACAAAGCCATCCTCTCCGACCTGGCCCCAGGCCCAGTCGCCGGTCATGTCCAGCACGTTGAACAGGGTGCCGCCTGCCAGCACGTCGCGCACTTCGGCCTGCGGGTTGTTCTGCGCCAGCAGGTTGGCTCCGCCCGCCACCACCCGGCGTTCCATCGGCACCGCATAGTGCGGCACGAAGCAGCGGCCCGCCAGGCGGATATGAGCAAGGTCGCCGCGCACCGGCCAGTGCGCGTCATCCAGCTTTTCGGCTGGCCCGGAAAGGGCAAGCTGCCCGGTCGGAATCGCGGTGGCGGTCAAGGCTTTGGTCCCCCAGAATTGGAAGAGCGGGCGATTAGCGCCGCTTTCGTCACAGGGCAAGTTATCCATAGCGCGCCTTCAGCAGGCCCCAGGCCGCGCGCAGGCCCAACGCATCCCCGCCCTTGGGGCGGCCGGGCTTGGCCGCGGGGCGCCAGGCGAAAGTGTCGAAATGGGCCCAGTCGATGCCTTCGGGCACGAACCGGTCAAGGAACAGCGCACCCACCGTTGCCCCGGCAAAGCCGTTGGAACCGGAATTGTTGATGTCGGCCACGTCGCTTTTCAGGTATTCGCGGTAGCCATCGAACAGCGGCAGACGCCAGCACTTGTCGTCGTGCGCGATGCCGGCGGCGAGTATTTCCTCGGCCGTTTCGTCCCGGCGAGTGAACAGGGCGGGCAGGTCCGGCCCCAGCGCCACGCGGGCCGCCCCGGTCAGAGTGGCAAAGTCGATCACCAACTCGGGATTTTCCTCACCCGCGCGGGCCAGGGCATCACCCAGCACCAGCCGCCCTTCGGCATCGGTATTGCCGATTTCCACGGTGATCCCGGCGCGGCTGCGCAAAACATCACCGGGGCGCAAGGCATTGCCGGAAATCGCGTTCTCGGCCGCCGGGATCAGCAGGTGCAGGCGCACTTTCAGACCGCTTTCCATGACCAGCCGGGCCAGCG
This sequence comes from Novosphingobium sp., assembly GCA_046291115.1. Classification (GTDB taxonomy): domain Bacteria; phylum Pseudomonadota; class Alphaproteobacteria; order Sphingomonadales; family Sphingomonadaceae; genus Novosphingobium. Next base: position 24,684 of record JBKBSV010000009.1, read on the forward strand.
CCAGGGCATGGGCCGCGCCGCCCATGTCCTTCTTCATCAGCAGCATGGCGGAGCTGGGCTTGATATCGAGTCCGCCCGAATCAAAGCAAACCCCCTTGCCGACCACGGCAATGCGGGGATGGGCCGGATCGCCCCAGGTCAGCTCGATCATCCGCGGGGCATGGCTGCGCGCGGCGGCCCGGCCGACCCCGTGAACCATCGGAAAGCCGCGCTCCAGCGCATCGCCCGAGGTGACCTTGAACTCGGCTCGGTGGGCCTTGGCGAGGAGGTGCGCCTCATGTTCAAGCTGGGCCGGGCCCATGTCCTCGGCCGGGGTGTTGACCAGATCGCGGACCAGCGCCACCGCGCCGGCTTCGGCCAGGGCCGGGCCGATCGCCGCGACATCCTTGGTCAGCAGCACACGCGGACCCTCTTCGCCCGGCTTGGAAAGATAGCGCTCGAACCGGTACTGCCCCGTTACCCAGCCGAGCAGCGCCGGACCGGGCTCTGCGCCTGCGCGGCGATAGGTGCCGGCGGGAAGCACTTCGGCCAGCCTGGCCATGCACCAGCTGGAAAGGCTCTCGGTATTGGCTACGCCCGAGACGACAAACCAGTCATCCCCGTCCGGCAGGATCGCGAAGGAATAACCTTCCGCTTCGAACTTCTGCGCGGCCAGCGCGGCGCGCTGCGGGGCGGTCAGGCCCTTGACGAAGGCTTCGAGCCCCTTCTTGTCGACCAGGTGGATCGGGGTGGCTTTCTGGCCACGATCCGGTTTTACGAGGGATTCGGGCTGGATCAGGGCGTTCTTGTCGGTCATGCCGCAGGCAATAGCCATTTGACGGCAATGTGACTATATGCCCCGCCATGAATCAGTATCAGGTAGTCACCGATAGCGACACCGTCCTGCGCGACGGCACCATCAAGCTGCACGGGCCGGATGGCTTTGAAGGCATGCGCAAGGCCGGCCGGCTGGCGGCCGAAATCCTCGATGCGCTGGTGCCGCTGGTCCAGCCGGGGGTTTCGACCCAGTACCTTGACGATGTGGTCCGGCAGATGACGCTGGATGGCGGTGCGGTGCCGGCCACGCTGGGCTATCGCGGTTATCAGCATTCGTGCTGCATCTCGATCAACCACGTGGTCTGCCACGGCATCCCCTCGGACAAGACGCTGAAGGACGGGGATATCGTCAATATCGACGTCACCCCGCTGCTGGATGGCTGGCACGGCGATTCCAGCCGGATGTACCTGGTCGGCGATGTGCCGCTGAAAGCGCGGCGATTGGTCGATGTGACCTATGAATGCCTGATGCTGGGGATCGAACAGGCCAGGCCCGGGGCGCGGCTGGGCGATATCGGCGCGGCGATCCAGCGCCATGCCGAAAGCTTCCGCTATGGCGTGGTGCGCGAGTTCTGCGGGCATGGCCTGGGCCGGTTGTTCCACGATGCCCCCGAAGTGATCCACGCCGCCCGTGCCGGGACCGGGCCGGAACTGAAGCCGGGGATGTTTTTCACGATCGAACCGATGATCAACCTCGGCAAGCCGGGGGTGAAGCTGCTGGACGACGGCTGGACCGCGGTAACGCGGGACCGGTCCTTGTCGGCGCAGTTCGAACACTCGATCGGGATTACCGAGACGGGCTGCGAGATCTTTACCGCAAGCCCGAAGGGGCTGGACAAGCCGCCCTACTGACTGCGTCCGCTGCGGATCGCCGCGCCGGCCGCAAAGGGTGTAATCGCCAGCAGCACCAGACTGAATGCGGCGGTCAGGCCCAGGCCCGCTTCGCCGCCGACGGCAAGGCTGCCCGCGCCGAACACCAGCAGCGGCACCGCCAGCGGGATTGCCAGCAGCCCGCCCAGCGCCGCGCCGCCGCGCAGGCCGGCGGTGATCGCGGCGACGAGCACGCCAAGCGCGGCCAGGCCGGGGGTTCCAGCCAAAAGGCCCAGTTCGACCAACCGCAGCGTGTTCCCGTCGATCCCGACCAGGGCCGAGGCGGGCACAGCGGCCAGCATCAGCGGCGGGCCGAAACTGAGCCAGTGGGCCAGGATCCTGACGGTTATCAGCATTTCCTCAGCTATCCCGCGCAGCGCCCATTGATCGAACATGCCCAGCTCCAGGTCCGGCTCGATCAGCCGGTCGAGCGGCAGGATCGCGGCAAGCAGCGCGGCGACCCAGATCACCCCCCCGCCGGTCCGCGCCAGCACCGGCGCGTCCGGCCCGACCGCGAAGGGATAGAGCATCGCCACCGCGAGGAAGAACAACACCGGCAGCATCGCCCCGCCCCGCCGCCCGCCCAGCAGCAGCTGCGTGCAATCACGACGGAGGAGGGCGAAGGCCACTTTCATGCCGCGTAGTCCAGCAGTTCGATCCGGTCCATGCCGGAGAGCGTGAAGGGCTGGTGCGAGGCAATGATGGCGATACCGCCGGCGCGGCAATGGGCGGCTGTCAATTGTTCGACCATGGCGACGCCTTTGCTGTCGAGGCCGTTCAGCGGCTCGTCCAGCAGCCAGATCGGCGCCTGCTGGCCCAGCAGGCGGGCCAGCGCCGCGCGCTTCTTCTGGCCAGTGGAAAGATAGCGCACCGGGACTTCGATCAGGGTGCCAAGCCCGAGGTGATCCAGCCGGTTTTCCGCCGCGCCGTCGATCCTTTGCCAGAAGGCCAGCGCCTGGCCCAGCGGCAGGTGCGGGTCGAGCGCCGGGCGCTCGTCCAGCAGGCCCAGCGCCCCTTGCCGCTCAACCGAACCGGCAAAGGCGGGAAGCAGCCCGGCGATAATCCGGATCAGGCTGCTTTTGCCGATCCCGTTCGATCCGGCCAGTTGCAGCGCCTGTCCCGCCTCCAGCGCGAAGGACAGCCGCGCGAACAGCAGCCGGTCGCCGCGGCGGCAGGCAAGGTCTTGCACGGCAAGGCGGCAGGCGTTCATCGCCGCGGCGATAGGACAAAGGCCGCGCGCTGCCAAGGTGGGGGGAAGGGCCCGGCGCCTAAACCGATCCTTCAGCTATTGCCCCTAAGCCGGCAGCATGGACGGCGAACGTTTCATCAATCGGCCGATGTCGATCGCGCTTGATGCGCTGCGCTTTCTTGCGGCGCTGGGCGTGCTGGCGGTCCACGCCGCCGATTTCTATGGCCGGGCCGAGGAAATGCCTTTCACTTTGCGGCTCAGCCATGGCTGCGTGATCGTGTTCTTCGTGCTGTCCGGGCTGGTGATCGTCGACAGCGCGACGAAGCAGGCGATGAGCCTGCGCGATTACACGATCGCCCGCGCCGCCCGGATCCTGCCGGTGGCGGTGCCGGCGGTGCTGCTGTCCGCGCTGGTCCATGTCTGGCTGACGGCAATCGCAGGCCCGCTGCCGCAGGGCTTTGCGGCCGAGGGGCTGCGCTCGGTCGTTACCAGCCTGCTGTTCCTCAACCAGTCGCCGGTGCTGGGCGCGCCGACCTGGGGCAACCAGCCCTATTGGTCGCTGGCTTACGAGGTCTGGTATTATGCCCTGTTCGCCGCCGGGTTCTTTCTCAGCGGCTGGCAGCGGATCGCCGCGCTGGCGCTGATGGTGCTGCTGGCGGGGGCCAACATCGTGCTGCTGTTCCCGCTGTGGCTGGCCGGGGCCTGGCTGGTCCGCTCCCAATGGGCGCGAAGCCTGACTGTGCGGCAGGGGGTGATCTACCTGATGGGCTGCGCGGCGATGCTGCAGGTCATCCGGCTGTTCGATCTGAAAGCGCTGCTGTGGCTGCGCGGCCAGGTGCCGTTCTCGCTGTCGATGTCGGAATGGGTGCTGAGCGACTATCCACTGACCGCGACTGTGGTGGTCGCGCTGGCTCCGCTGCGCCCGCTGGCCATGGCGGGTGTTGCCTGGCTGGAGCGGTGGGAAGGCCCGATCCGCTATGCCGCGGGTTTCTCATTCTCGCTCTACCTGTTCCACTTTCCGCTGCTGCTGGTGATGGAGCGCCTTGGCCCGGCGCTGCCGCCCGGGGGCTGGTGGATGCTGGCGCCGATCGCGGCAGTGACGCTCGCCTGCGCGGCAATCGCGCAGGGGACCGAACGTTTCACCCCCGCGCTGCGCCGCTGGCTGGGCTGGCGTTTGCCGCAGGGCCGGGCAGGGCGGGTTTCCATTCGCCCCGAACCGGCCTAAACACCGGGACATGACCATTGCCCGACTGAGCGATGCCGAAGTGGCCGCCCTGCTGGCCGAAGTGCCCGGCTGGACCCTGCGCGCCGATGGCAAGGCGATCACCCGCACCTTCACCTATGCCGATTTCAACGCTGCTTTCGGCTTCATGACCCGCGTTGCACTCCATGCCGAGAAGGCGGATCACCACCCCGAATGGTTCAACGTCTACAACCGGGTCGAAATGACCCTGACCACGCATGACGCTGACGGCCTTTCGACCCGCGATGCGGCGCTGGCGCGGGCAATCGAAACCTGCCTGTAAGAGGGCGCGCTGCCCGTTGAAAATCCTTCGCAAATGCATAGATTTCCCCGTGGATGGGCAAGCACGGGAGTAAAGTGACGTGAACGGATTGAAGACGGCCATGCTGCTGGCAGCGCTGACCGCCTTGTTCATGGGCCTGGGATACATTTTCGGCGGCACTGGCGGTGCCACGATTGCCCTTGTCATAGCCGCGGCGATGAACCTTTTCACTTATTGGAACGCGGACAAGCTGGTGCTGAAAATGCAGCATGCCCGCGAAGTCGATGCCCAGACCGCGCCGGAATTCCATGCCCTGGTGGCCGACCTTGCCCGGCGCGCCAAGCTGCCGATGCCGAGGGTTTATATCGTTGACAATCCCAACCCCAATGCCTTTGCCACCGGGCGTAATCCGCAGAACGCGGCGGTTGCCGCCACTACCGGCCTGCTCAACATGCTGACCCGCGATGAAGTGGCGGCGGTGATGGCGCACGAGCTGGGCCACGTGAAGAACCGCGACACCCTGGTGATGACCATGGTTGCGACGATCGCCGGGGCAATCTCGATGATCGCCAACTTCGGGATGTTCTTTGCGCATGATTCCGAAGACCGGGCCAACCCGATCGCGGCGATCGCGGCGATGCTGCTGGCGCCATTCGCCGCGCTGATCGTGCAGATGGCGATCAGCCGCACGCGCGAATTTGGCGCAGACCAGGCCGGGGCGGAAATCTGCGGCAATCCGCAGGCGCTGGCTTCGGCCCTGGCCAAGATCGCCGGCCCGGCGCAGCGTATTGCGGACGAAGCCTCGCTGCGCAACCCGGCCACGGCCCAGCTTTACATCGTGCCGACTTCGGTTTCGGAATGGTTTTCCACCCACCCGGCCACCGAACGGCGGATTGCCGCGCTGAACGAAATGGCCGCGCTGCCGCCGCAGGGCGGCAGGCGGGCACCTTCTGCGCTCAATCCGCTGGGTTAGTTCCCCAGCGGACGCAGCTGGGTCCGGGTCATCCTGCGCAGACGGCCCGGCATCCAGCGCGCGGCGAAGGCGAGGCGGTGCGCCGTCTTGCCCACGCGGTTGTGCAGGTCGGTGCCGTGGACGGCTTTCCACGCCGCTTCGGCCACTGCGGTCACGGGGGTGATTTCCAGGCCGGCCTCGGTCACCCGGCTGCGGATGTTTTCGTTGGCAGCGGCATTGGGGTTCTTGTCGATCAGCGGGGTATCAATGAAGCCGGGCATCAGGTCGCAGACCTTGATTTCGTCCGGCGCCCATTCGGCATCAAGGCACTCGGTGATCGCCCGCACCCCGAACTTTGTCGCCGAATAGACCGAGGCGCCCGGGGTGCCATAGATCCCGGCCGCACTGGCGGTGTTGAGCAGGCACGATCCCGGCGCACTCGCCTTGAGCCACGGGTGCGCGGCCTGGGCGCCGAACAGCACGCCCTTCAGGTTGATGTCGAGGCAGCGCTCGATCTCGCCCACGGTGTTCTCGATCAGTTGCCCGCCCAGCGGAATCCCGGCGTTGTTGAACACCACGTCGATCTTCCCGCCGCTGGCCTTGGCGCAAGCGGCCAGCGCCGCATCCCAGCCCTCGCGGTCGCGCACGTCGAGCTGGTGGATCGAGCTTCGGCCTGCCGCCAGCCTTGCTGCGGTCTCGCGCATTCCCGGCTCGTCAATGTCGGCCAGACCGACGAACCAGCCTTGTTCGCTGAACTTCACCGCGACAGCCCGGCCGATGCCGCTCGCCCCGCCGGTGATGAAAATGGTCTTGTGCGCCATGCTGGCCCCTCCCGAATCACACTGACATTCTTGTCAGCAAGGCTTACAGCGCCGGGTTGTTATAGCAATGCCAGGTGAAGATCGCGGTTGCGCCGCGGTGCGGGCGCCAGGCTTCGGCCATGGCGCGGGTGGCCTTTTCGCTGGGGCGCTCGTCAAGCCCCAGCAGCCTGGCAAGGCCGGCCTGGACCGCGAGATCGCCGGCTGGCCAGATGTCGGGCCGGCCCTCGGCGAACAGCAGGTAGATTTCGGCCGACCAGCGCCCGATGCCGTTGATCTGCGTCAGCAGCGCAATGGCTTCCTCGTCATCGCCAGGCATGGCGTTAAAATCGATTGCGCCCGATATCACCAGCTCGCACAAGCTGCGCAGATAACCTTGTTTCTGGCGGGAAAGTCCGCAGGCACGCAGGGTATCGAAATCCGCTTCGAGCACCCGCTGCGGGTCCAGCTCCGGTCCGGCAAAGTTCTCGAACTTGCGCCACATCGATGCCGCGGCAGCCACGCTGACCTGCTGGCCGATGATGGTCCGCATCAAGGTGCCATGCCCGGTCGGGCGGATGCGTGGCGGCGGGTATCCGGCCTTCTCCAGCGCGGCTGCAAAGCGGGGTTCGATCGCGGCCACGGCATCAAGGCCGGCCTGCAACTGATTGGCACTAAGGCCCATGTCTGCGCGTCCTGCTTGCCAAGTGACGGAGAGGGGGTTAGCAGCCCCGCCAAAGCGCCGATAGGGGCGCGAAACAGAGGATCGACGGATATGCCCAAGCTTGTCGTGGTCAATCGTGCCGGTGAAACGAAGGAAATCGAAGCCAGCGCCGGTGTATCGGTGATGGAAGCGATCCGCGACAACGGATTTGACGAACTGCTGGCGCTGTGCGGCGGCTGCTGTTCCTGCGCCACCTGTCACGTCTATGTCGATGCCGCCTTTGCCGACAAGGTCACCCCGCTGAGCGAGGACGAGAACGACCTGCTCGATTCGACCGACCACCGCACCGAAAATTCGCGCCTGTCGTGCCAGATCGAGATTACCGACGCGCTGGATGGCCTGAAGGTCACGATCGCACCGGAAGATTGAGCCGGGCGAAGAACCGGTTTGGCGCGGGCCAGGCGTAATTCCGTTGCGCTTGTGCGCTTGCGAACCTACCTCTCGTGCCATGACCAGGCCGCTCGTTCAATCATCGACCCTTGACCTGATCGGCAATACGCCGCTTGTCCTGTTGCAGGGACCAAGCGAAGCGGCTGGCTGCGAGATTTGGGGCAAGTGTGAATTCGCCAATCCCGGCGCCTCGGTAAAGGATCGCGCCGCGCTGTGGATCGTCCGCGATGCGGAACGGCGCGGCGCCTTGCACCCTGGCGGCACGATTGTCGAAGGCACGGCCGGCAACACCGGGATCGGCCTTGCGCTGGTTGCCAATGCGCTGGGCTACAGGACGGTGATCGTCATGCCTGAGACGCAAAGCCGCGAGAAGATGGACACGCTGCGCGCGCTGGGGGCAGAACTGGTGCTGGTGCCGGCCGCACCGTTTTCCAATCCGGGCCATTTCGTTCACACCTCGCGCCGCCTGGCCGAGGAAACCGAAGGCGCGGTCTGGGCCAACCAGTTCGACAATATCGCCAATCGCAAGGCCCATATCGAAAGCACCGCCCCGGAAATCTGGGCGCAGCTCGACGGGCGGATCGACGGGTTCACCTGTGCCGCCGGGACCGGCGGGACCATCGCCGGGGTCGGCCTGGGGCTGAAGGCCTGCGATGAGCGCGTCCGCATCGCGCTGACCGATCCGCACGGCGCTGCGCTCTACAATTATTACGCCCACGGCGAACTGAAGGCCGAAGGCACTTCGGTGGCCGAAGGGATCGGGCAGGGGCGGATCACCGCCAATCTGGAAGGTGCGCCGATCGACACCCAGTTCCGCATCTCGGACGAGGAAGGGCTTGAATGGGTCGCCCGGCTGCTTCAGGAAGAAGGGCTGTGCCTGGGCCTGTCATCGGGCATCAACGTGGCCGGCGCAGTGGCGCTGGGCCGTCAACTGGTGGCCGAAGGGCGCGCGGATGCGCGGGTGGCGACCATCCTGTGCGATACCGGCTTTCGCTATCTCTCTACCCTCTACAATCCCGAATGGCTGAAAGCGAAAGGTTTGCCGGTCTTCCCCTGGCTGGCCTGATCGGCTAGTCTGCCCGCAGAATGGCAAGCCAACCGCCACAACGGGTCAACGAGGGCCTTTCCGCCCGCCAGCACTTCGTGCCGCCAACGGCGCGGGAACTGCGTGCGCAGGCCGTGCAGCGGCTGCAAACCGGGCTGTTCGGGATTGCCGCAGTGCTGCTGGTGGTGGGTCTGGCCAATATCATCAATGATCGCGCCCGCCTGAACGAAGCGGAAAACAGCACTCCGGCGGCCCAGGCCTCGGCCAGCGCCTCGCCCGGCAGCAGCGATCCTCTGGCCGAAATCGGCGTGGTTCCCACCACCGCGCCCAGCGCCTCGGCCTCACCGGCGGGCGGAACGACCGGGACGAATGCGCCGCGTTAGGCCGCGCCCGGTCTGGGTGGTGGTGGCTGTCCTTGCCCTGATCCTGGCCGCCATTGCCTGGGTGGGGCAGGCCCGCAAGCAGCGCGGAACCGAGCCGGTTGGCCTGTTCACCACGCTGCCGATCCTGTGGTCGGAAAGCCCGGATCTTGGCGCCGCGCTGGATCCCGCCGCGCAGCCGCACTGGGCGCAGGGCGTTCTGGCCGGGACCGGGCCGGTGGTGCCGCTGGATACGCTGGCCGGTGCGGCGGGGGCGGATCCATTGCCGCGGCTGCGGCGGCTGGTGCTGGCCCAGCCGCGCGTGCTCAGCCCGCAAGAGAATGTCGCGCTGGATCAATGGGTGCACGCAGGCGGGCAGCTGCTGCTGCTGGCCGATCCGGCGCTGACCGCCGAATCTCGTTTTGCCTTGGCCGATCCCCGCCGTCCGCAGGCCGCGGCGCTGCTTTCGCCGATCCTCGGGCGTTGGGGGCTGGAGCTGCGGTTTATCGAAGAGCAGGCGCTGGGCGAGCGGCAGCGCGAAGTGATGGGCATGGCCGTGCCGGTCAACCTGCCGGGGCATTTCGTCAGCCAAGGCCAGTACAATTGCCGGCTGTGGGCCGATGGCCTGGCCGTGACCTGTGCGATCGGCAAAGGGCGGGTGGTGGCCCTGGCCGATGCCGCCGTGCTGGAATCAGCGGACGCTGACGGCGCCCGCGCGCGGGCTTTCGCCGGGCTGCTCGACAGCGCCTTCGCCGCGCGCTGACCCAGGCGGATACGGGAAACTGCGGGAAGGCGCACAGCAGACGCCTGAAAACCTCGGCAAATCGTTGATTTTGAGTCTGAAAGTCTGCCTTTGCGACGGCTTTGGGTGGCGCTCATTCCATCAGGAATCCATGGAAAAATAAGTTGTTAACGCAATTTCCCGTTATTTCCCGTAATTTTCCCTTCCATCCGGGCGCAAGCAAGGTTAAGAATTCTTTTCATTAACCAGATTTGAGTCTGCCGCGCGCCGCAAGGGGCGGGCCGGCCGCGAGGGCGCGCGGCTGGGGCAGGGAGGTGTTTATTCGGGGTGCGGGAGCAATCCCGGCTAAGGCGGGACGGGCAGGTGGAGGCGGGCAAGCCAATCACATACAGCGGCCAGGGCTTTTCGCTGATCGGCGAAAAGGGTCGCTTCGTGCTGCCTCCCGATTTTCGCAAGGCGGTCCGCGATTCCGGCAACGGTGAACGGGTCCTGTGCCTGACCAAGCATTCCCGCTGGAAATGCCTGGTCGGTTTCGGCCTGTCGCGCGTCGCCGAATTCGAGGCCGAACTTGACCGCGAAGAACGCAACGCGCTGGAGCGCGGGCAGGACTATGACCGCGAAATGCGCGCGGCCCAGCTCTATGGCTTTGCCAAGGTGCCGTTTGACGATTCCGGCCGTTTCATCTTGCCCGAGCGTTATTTCAAACTGGGCAACCTGACCGACGCCGCCTTTTTCCAGGGCGGCGGCAAGAGCTTCACGATCTGGAACCCGGAAGAACTCGCCCGGATGGGCGCCGGCTGGGAGGACGCGCAGGAAGCCTGCCTCGATCTTGCCAGCCAGGCCCGCAGCGGAAAGGGGCGCAAATGACCGCCGCCGCTGCGCATGTGCCGGTTCTGCTTGATGAAGTGATCGCTGCCCTGGAGCAGTGTGCCGGTTGTGTGGTGGTTGACGCCACCTTTGGTGCCGGTGGTTATACCCGCAAGTTGCTTGATGCCGGGGCCACCGTCCACGCCTTTGACCGCGATCCCGATGCGATCGCCGCTGGCCGCCAGTGGGCCGAAGCTAACGCCCGGCCGCCCCGCCTCATCCTCCACCCGCGGCGCTTTTCGGAAATGGTCGAAGGCCTGGCCGAAGCCGGAATTGCGCGGGTTGACGGGGTGGTGATGGACATCGGCGTGTCCTCGATGCAACTCGATCAGGCCGGGCGCGGTTTTGCCTTTTCGGCCGACGGCCCGCTTGACATGCGGATGAGCCAGGACGGTGAAAGCGCGGCCGATTTCCTCAATACAGCACCCGAATCCGCTATCGCTGATGTGCTCTATCACTTTGGCGAAGAACGACAATTCCGCCGTGTAGCGCGCGCGATCGTGGCTGCGCGCCCGCTGGAAACCACCGGCCAACTGGCCCAGGTGGTGCGCAAGGCGCTTGGCCACCGCCCCGGCGCACCCAAGGATCCCGCCACCCGCAGCTTCCAGGCGATCCGCATCCACGTGAACGCCGAACTGGATGAACTCAAGGCCGGTCTCGCCGCGGCCGAGGAACTGCTGCGGCCCGGCGGCAAGCTCGCGGTGGTCAGCTTCCACAGCCTGGAAGACCGTATCGTCAAGCAGTTCCTGCGCGATGCCAGCGGCGCGGTTGCGGGGGCCTCGCGGCATTTGCCTGCTGCTGCGCCGGTCTCGGTCCCGACCTTCGCCCAAGTCGCCAAGGCAATCCGCCCTTCTGCGGCCGAGCTTGATCGCAATCCACGCGCCCGCTCCGCAACCTTGCGCGCTGCCACCCGTACTGCCGCTCCCGCGCGCGACAGGAGGGCGGCATGAACCTGACGCGCGACCGGATCAGGTCGATAGGCTGGGCCGCTGTCCTGCTGGTATGCTTCACTTTCACCGTGGTTCTGACCTTCAAGGTCAACGCGGTCAAAAGCCAGGTCAGGCTGACCGAACGGCAGATCCTGGCCGTCAAGCAGGACAAGCTGCTGCTGGAAACCGAATTCCAGACCCGCGCCAACCAGCAGCAATTGCGCAGCCTCAACGAGGTCGAATTCGGCTATCAGGCCCCTGCCGCCGGGCAATACCTGGAAGGTGAGCGGCAGCTGGCCGCGCTCGGCAAGTCGCGCGCGCCCGACGCACCGAGCCCGATTCGCATGGCCAGCGCCGAAGCACCGCACGAAACCAATGCGATGCCAGCCATGGTCAATCCCCTGACTGGCAAGGCGATGGCGGCCGAGCCCGCCCGCGAACCCAGGCGCAAGCCCGCCAAGGCCGCCACTCTCGGCGACCGGCTGAGCAAGATCGAGCCGGCCAGGGAGCGGGCTGAATGACATCGATAGTGATCTCCACGGCCTTGTCCTCCGGGCGCGGCGCGCTGGTCAATGTCCGTGCGCGCAGTTTGCTGATCGCCAAGTGGCGCGTGCTGTGGGTGGTTTGCGGATTCACCGTGATTGCTTTTGCCGCGCTGGTCCGGATCGCCATTCTCGGGCTGTTCGAGCAGACCCCGACCCAGCAGCAGATCGGCACGACCCTGCTGCCCGAGCGCGGCGATATCGTCGATCGCAACGGCGTGCCGCTGGCCCGCGCCTTTCCCGCCTATGCCCTGTGGTACAATCCGGCGGCGCTTGGTGGCGATGGTCCGCCGCTGGTTCGCTCGCCGCGCCAGGTGGCGGAGGAACTGGTCAGGATCTTCCCTGATCTGGAAGTCAACGCGCTGGCCGCGCGGCTGGCGGAAGGTCGCCCGGGCTACCTGCGCCGCCGGATCCTGCCTGAAGACGCCAACCGGGTTCATGCCCTGGGCGAACCGGCGCTGGAGTTCCCGCGCGAGACCGAGCGGTTCTATCCGCAAGGTTCGATGGCGGCTCACGTGCTCGGCTTTGTCGGCGCGGACGGGCGCGGCCATGTCGGGATGGAGCAGGTCTTTGACAAGCGCCTGACCGACCCCGCCACCCGTGGCACACCGGCGGCGCTTTCGATCGATACCCGCGTGCAAGGCGCGCTGGAGGACGAATTGTCGCGCGGCATG
>JBKBSV010000110.1:0-5938 GCA_046291115.1 Novosphingobium sp.
GTCATGGTCCGGCCCGGCGACCGGGTGGGGCAGGGCCAGCCGCTGTTTACAGTCGACGACCGGGCGGTGCGCGCGCAGTTGCGGCAGGCTGAAGCCGGGATCAACGAAGCGCGCGCCGCGATTGCCGAGGCCCAGACGGCGCAGGCCACGGCCCAGCGCCAGCTTGCGCTGTACCGCTCGGTCGAGGACAGCGCGGCGGTCAGTCAGGCGGAAGTCATCCGCGCCGAAGGCGAAGCCAACGCAGCGAGGTCACGTCTCGCCCTGGCCCGGGCGCGGCTGGAGGTTGCCAATGCTGCTGCCGGTGCTGCGCGGACCGAACTTGGCCGCCTGACCGTGCGCGCACCGATTGCGGGGGAGATCCTCGCGGTCAATATCCGCAAGGGCGAATATGTCTCGACTATGGGTGGGGCGCAGAGCCAGCCATTCATCCAGATGGGGCAGACGGTTCCGCTTTATGTGCGGGTCGATATCGACGAGAGCGAGGCGACCCGGGTTGACTTTGGCAAGGGAGCGAAGGTTTCGCCCCGTGGTGCGGCGGAGAGCCAGGTCGAGGCGCGCTTCGTTCGCGCCGAACCGCTGGTGGTACCCAAGCGTTCGCTGACCAACTCCTCGCAGGAGCGGGTCGACGTGCGGGTGCTGCAGGTCCTCTACGAGCTGCCCAACCGCGACGACGGCCTGTTCCGGGTCGGCCAGCAGGTCGATGCCTTCATCCCGGCCAAGAAGGCCCGGTGATGCGCCGGCCTGCGCCCTTGCTGGTGGCCGTGGCCCTGGCCGGCTGCGTCGCCGGGCCACCGCCCGAGATTGCCACCACGGCACCGGTCCTGCCGGATGCCTATGCCTGGGCACCGTATTCCGCCGCGCGCGGCGAACTTGCCAGCCTGCTGCCGCAAGGCGACCCGGCCTACCGCACGCTTTCAGCACAGGCGCTGGCCAATGCTCCCTCGCTGGCTGAGGCCCTCGCCCGGGTTGAGGCGGCCCGCGCCGGCGCCAGCCGCGCCGGAGCCGAACGCCTGCCCAATGTGGGCGCGAATTCAGCAGTCACCGGCCAACGCACCAGCGCCAACCAGTTCGGCACCAGCCTGCCGCCGGGTGTCGCGTTCGACACCGAGCGGGTGTCCTATTCGGCCAACCTGACCGCCAGCTGGGATGCCGACCTGTTCGGTCGCTTGCGTGCACAGGAACGCGCGGCGCTGGCCCGGCTCGATGCCGCCGGCAGCGAGGCAGCGGCGGTGCGCCTTGCCCTGCTGGCGGAGATCGCCGGCGCGGTGATCGACTGGCGTACGCTCGAAGCGCGCGAGGCCGCGCTGAGCGAGGACCTGGTCGCAGCCGAGTCTCTTGCGACGCTGAGCGACATTCGCGAGCGCGCCGGGATCGCCCCGGGGTTCGATCGGGTCCGCGCGGAGACTGCCGCAGAAGCAAGCCGGAGCCGGATTGCCGCGCTCGCCAGCGAAAAGGCGCGAGTGGTCGGCAGGCTGGTAACGCTGACCGGGCTGGGCGCGGCAACCGTGCGCGAAGCCCTTGCGGCACAGCCGGGTGACACTTCGCGGCCCGGTGCTCCTGCTTCGCAACCATCGGCCCTGCTCGCCAACCGGCCTGACGTGATTGCCGCGCAAGCACGCCTTGCCGCGAGTGACGCCGAGCTTGCGGCGACAGCGGCGCGCCGGTTCCCGCAACTTAGCTTGTCCGCCGCGCTTGGCTTGCTGGCGTTCGATCTCGGGGACCTGTTCACCGGTGATGCGGTGGTCGGTTCGGCCGGCGCTGGCTTGCTCGCCCCGCTGCTCGATTTCGGGCGGATCGGCGCTGAGATCGAGGGTGCAGCCGCCAGCAAGAGGGCGGCATTCGAGAGCTATCGCGGGGCGGTGTTCGAGGCGCTGGGCGAGGCCGAAGCGGCCTACGGGCTGGTCGCTGCGGCCGACGAGGAAGCGGCGGCTTCTGCCCGCGAGGCCGCCAGTGCGGACCGTGCAGCACAGCTGGCCGAATTCCGCTTCCGTGCAGGCCTCGAAAACTTCCTCGCCGTGCTCGAAGCGCGCCGCTCGGCCGATGCCAGCGGCGAACGCGCGGCGGCAGCGGCGGGTCGGGCACAACGCGCCCGGGTGCTGCTGTGGCAGGCGCTGGGCGGGGACTATCCGGCCAGCCGGTCCACCAACCAATAGGCACCAGTAATCCCGATGGCGTAGGAGCTGAGCCGCAGCGCCGGTTCCAGCCGCGTCGCCGCGACGCGCGCCAGCGTGGCAATCACCGCCAGTGTAGCCGCGACCACCAGCAACTGCCCCGCTTCGACCCCCAGGTTGAAGGCTACCAGCGCCGGCACCAGCGCATCGTCCGGCAAGCCGATCTCTGCCAGCGCCCCGGCAAACCCGAACCCGTGCAGCAGTCCGAACAGGAAGGCCACCACCCACGGCAAGCGGATGGCAAGGCTGGGCCTGCCGGGATCAGACTTGGCGATCTCCACTGCGAGGAACACGATCGACAGGGCGATCAGCACTTCGACCGGGCGCTGCGGCATGGCGAGGTATCCGAGCGAGGCCCCAGCCAGGGTCAGCGAGTGAGCCGCGGTAAACGCAGTTGCCGCAAGCACCGCGCGCCGCCATCGGCGCAGCAGCAGCACCAGCGCGATCACGAACAGCAGGTGATCCCACCCGGCGAGGATGTGCTCGACCCCGATGACGAAATATGTGCGCCACACCGGCGGCCGGGCTTGTTCCGAGGCAATCGTGGCTTGCGGCTGCGCGGCCGTGATCCGCAACGCCTGAGCCGGCGCCCCCAGCGGCATCACCCGGACCAGCATGTCCGACTGGCCGAGCAGGTCGGCCACCCCGATTGCCTTGCCCGCGATCGGCCCGTCGCAGCGCACGTCGGCCCGGCCGAGCACCGCGCTGCCAGCCGCACCCTGCCGGATCTCGCCCGCGTAGTGGCAGCCCCGTGGCAGGACCGGAGGTGGCGGGACTGCGGTCGGCGGCTGCGTGTAGGGGCGCTTCCACGACAGGGTCCATGCGCCCGGGGCCTGTTCTGAGAACTCGATGTACCCTGGCCGCAGCTCATCGGCCCGCGCCGATGTGTGCGACATCACTGCCAGAACGGACCATAACGCCAGCAGGATCGGTCGCATGGTCACCGGTCGATCGTGATGCGATAGGAATCGCGCAGCAGGCGGTAGCCCTGTTCCTTGCGTTCGGCTGCCGTATCGGTGCGCCAGTCGGCTTCGACCTGGTCGCGGATCTGTGCCAGCGGTGGCACCGGGCTGACCGAGCGGGCGCGCAAACGCACCACGTGCCAGCCGAAGCCGCTCGGGACCGGGCCCTGCCAGCGGTTATCCGGTCGGATCCGGTCAAGCGTTTCGGCAAAGTCGAGACCGAACTGTTTCTCGACCTCGCCCCGCGGTGCCCGATCCAGCGTTGCCGGAAGCGAGATTGGCTCGCTCACCGGGTCGGCCCGGCCCCGGGCACGCTCTGCCGCCTCGCGTTCGGCAAACCAGCGCTGATCGAAAGTGTAGCGGACGTCCGGCGCGAACCGCTCCGGGTGCTTGTCGAGCCACTGCTTCAAGGTATCGTCGGACACGCTTGCCGTTTCGGCCATGCTCGCGGCGAGATAATCCATCTTGTTGGCGAGCCGCTTGCGCAGGACAGCATCATCCCGGTCGAGACCAAGGCGGATCGCTTCGCGATAGAGCACTTCTTCGCGGATGAACTGTTCGGTCAGGCCGTCCAGTTCGGCATCGGTCGGGGGGCGCTGAAAGGTCTTTTCCCATTGCAGCGCCAGCCGGGCCCGGTCTTCCCTGGTGACGGCAATGGTGCGACTGGCCGGATCGACCGGCTCGCCCTGCCATGCCAGCACAAGCCAGATCGCCGCCCCGGCGGCCAGGAAATGGAGCAGCGGTTCGCGCGTCCAGCCGGGCAGGTTCATCCCCGGCCCTGGGCGCGGCTAAGACGCTGGCGATCGAACAGCGCGGTCGCTGGCCTGGTGGGGCTGTCTGCCGGACCGATCCACACCGGCGAGCTGTAGCCCCTTTCCTGGGCGACCGCATCGGCCATCGCTTCAGGCGTCAGCTTGAAGCCGAACCGGACGGCATCGTACAGCGGCCAGCGCGGAGTGGGGATTTCCAGCACGCGGACATAGTAGAACGCGCGCTGGCCCGGGGTGTAGTCCGGATCGGTCCAGGTGGTGCGCAGTTCGGCGGCGCCGATCGTGTTGCGGTAGGTCGCCTTGGCCCGGTCGACCGTGTCGCCCACTGCCGGCACCTTGCCGCCGACCTTGGCGCGCTTGTCCATGTCGGACCAGACCACGTCGTAGACCTGCTCGCGGGTTTCGCCGCTGGCGGTGACCCAGCCCTTGACCACCTGCACCCGGTCGAGGTTGGCGCCGTCCGGGTCCTTCAGGGCGGAAATCAGGAACGTCGGCGCCTTGCCCTTGTCGGTCAGCGTTCCACCCATCGGCACGCCGCGGGTGTAGCCCGCACGGACCCAGTCACCCTTCCAGTCGGCATCGGTGAAATCGAACCCGCCGAACAGCCGCAGCACCATCCGCGATCCGGTGGTGGCATAGACCTCGCGCCGCATCATCGCATCGAATATTTCCGCCCGCGTGTTGGCGCGGGCCCAGACCGCGGCATACCCGCCAGCCAGGTAATGCCAGCCAAAGCGGCCTTCGCGTGTGCCCAGGTTCTGCGTTTCGAGCGCCCGCTTGGCACTGGGTTCGTTGCCGGTGTGCTTGCCGAAGAAATTGTCCTCGTCGGCGGTGGCAAGCGAGGTGTGGCTGTCAGTCGAACCGATCATGCCGAAGGCATAGGGGTTGACGCCGGTGCGCTGTTCGATCGACAGGCCGCGCTTCAGCGCCTCGCGCAGGTATTCGCCGGCGAGCATCGGATCGTTCTTGTCCCGGGTCAGCGGCAGGTTGCCCAGTTCCCAGCCAAGATCGCCGAAGCTGGCAAATTCGTCGTTGGGCGAAAGGAACGGATGGCTTTCGCTGTCGCCTTTGATCTGGGTCGCTTCCACCACCGGTTCGTGCTTCGCCCGGCGGCGGGCATATTCGGCAGTGATCGGGCCGCCACCGGGCATGGTCAGTTCGAACATCAGGCCGTTTGACAGGTTGGCGTTGTGCGGGATCGCCAGCACCTTGCCGCCGGTCGCCTTCTCGTAGGCGTCCATGTAGTCCCACAGCTGGTCGACCGGCACATCGCCAATGCTGGGAAACGGGATCACCTTGCTGGTCCGTTCGATTCCGTCGCGGAACATGACCACGCGGTGCAGGTTGTTGCCGTCAGGCATCAGGGTATACTCGAACCCGGCCAACGGGGTGAACACGCCAGGCTGATAGAACTTGTCGATCGTCTGCAGATGCGCGTTCCAGATATCCCGCGCATTCTTGGCGTTTTCTTCCGGGTTGCGGAGGGCTTCGGGCAAGTTGCCGTTGGCGGCCGCCGTGATCAGTTCGGCCATGGCCCGCTGCGAACCCTCGGGCGATTCATGCATCATGTCGTGCCAGCGCAAGAGGGTTTTGTCGCGGATCAGCAGGCGCGGGGCGTCATAGAGCCGGCGCATGGCACCAAGCCCATCGGAGTGGTCGGCGATCACGAGAAAATCGAGCGGACGGGCCAGCTTGGCCTTGATCCCGGTGGTCGCGGTCACTTCCTCGCCCCGGGCAAACTTGAGCGCTTGATCCGGCCCGAGCCGGGTTCCGAACCCGAACGCATCAATCGAATTGTCGGTGTGCAGGTGGGTATCACCCCACAGCGGCCGCTGCGGAAACTCGGCCACAGCCACCGCTGTCTCGGCATCGGCAACCCTGGCGGCCTGGTCGCCGCAAGCGGCCAGCCCGGCGGCCAGCCCGAGAATCAACGCGGCATTAATCGATGTCCTGCGCATGGTCCCATCTCCCGGGGTTCACCATGCCGATGCGAGAGGAGAGGTCAAGCTATTTGCTTTACGTATGCGTCAGGTAT
>JBKBSV010000010.1:0-28319 GCA_046291115.1 Novosphingobium sp.
TGATTTCCTTGCGCTTGGCCGCATCAGGCAGGCCGGCGAAGGTCATCTTGGTGCCGGGCACCATCTTCATCGGATTGGTCAGATAGGCATCCAGGGTCGCATCGTCCCAGGTCAGGTTGGCCGCCTTCATCGCATCGGAGAAGGCATAGCCGGCCAGTTCGCCCGACTTGGTGCCATAGACCCCGGCCAGGCTGGGGCCGACCCCGTGCTTGCCGGGTTCGACGGCATGACAGGCGGCGCACTGGGCGAAAGCGGCAGGCTTGCCGCCAGCGGCAGTGGTTGCTGCCGCGGTTGGTTCAGCCGCAGGAGCAGCCGTATCTGCTGCGGGGGCGGCCGCGTCTGCTGCAGGGGCGGCCGTGTCAGCGGCCTTTTCCTCAGGCGGCGAACCGCAGGCCGACAAGGCCAGAGTCAGGGTGGTTGCCGCAAGAATCGTTGTAAAACGCATGGTTCAGGTTCCTCCAAGCCAGAACAGCAGTCCGCCCCACTCGTCACTGCCGGTGACTAGCGCGCGTAATGCCTGCAAAGGGTCCTCGTGGGAAGTGCCTTTGTTGCAGCAGTTGTTGCGGCAAATGCACGGGCGGCCGCGAATGCCCCGGACGCGCGGTGATTCCGCTTGGTTGGATGCGGGTAAGCGCCTATCCGGACCGGCCCGATGACCCGCGTGACCGATCCCCATTCCTGGCGCACAGAATTGCGCGCGATCGTGCAACTGGCGGTGCCGCTGGCGGCTACCAACCTGCTGCAAATGCTGATCCATGCCATCGACGTGATCTTCATCGCCCGTCTGGGGGACCAGCCGCTGGCGGCATCCAGCCTCGGCATCGCCATTTTCGGCCTGACCGTGTGGGCCATGACCGGGCTGACAGGTGCCTCTGCACCGCTGATTGCAGCCGAACTTGGGCGCCGCCGCCATTCGGTGCGTGAAGTGCGGCGCACGGTCAGAATGGGGCTGTGGGTCTCGGTGCTGTTCGGCCTGGTTGGCATGGCCATCGGCTTTGCCGGCGAAGTGATCCTGCGGGCAACCGGCCAGGATCAGCGCATTGCCGCCATGGCCGGTGATTTCCTGGCGATCCTTTCGTGGTCGATGATCCCGATGATCATGGCCAGCGTGTTTCGCATCTTTGTCGCTGCACTCGGCAAGCCCGGTTATGCCACGGCCATCACCTTGCTGGCGCTGGGTACCAACCTGCTGGGCAACTGGGCGCTGGTGTTCGGCAATCTTGGCGCGCCGGCCCTGGGGCTGGAAGGATCGGCGCTGTCCAGCCTGATCACGTCGCTGGCCATGCTTGCCGCCTATGTCCTTGTCATCGGGTTTGACCGGCAATTGCGCCGTTACCGGATTTTCGGGCGCTGGTGGCGGCCCGAATGGCCGCGCCTGCGGCAGATCATGGTGATCGGCACCCCGATTGCCCTGACCGTGCTGGCTGAAGGAGGCTTGTTCAGCGCAGCGGCGCTGCTGATGGGACGGATCGGGGAAAGCGAGCTTGCGGCCCATACCCTGGCCTTGAATCTCGCCGCGCTGGCCTTCCAGATTCCCTTCGGGATTGCCCAGGCGGCGACCATCCGGGTCGGCTTTCACTATGGTGCGGGCGACCGGGCGGCGGCCGGGCGCGCTGGTTGGAGCGCGATAGCCTTGTCGGTTGCCTTCATGGGCACAACCGCCACGGCCATGCTGGCTGCCCCGCATCTGATCCTGCGGCTCTATATCGATACCCAAGACGCGAAGAACGCGATCATGGTTGGCCTGGCCGTACAGTACCTGATGGTTGCCGCGGCCTTTCAGTTGTTCGACGGGGCGCAGGCCGTTGCGGCAGGAGCCCTGCGCGGACTGCAGGATACCCGCACGCCGATGGTGATAGCCGTGCTGGGTTCTTGGGCGATCGGGTTTGCGACAGCGATCGGCCTTGGCTTCCATACTGCGATGCAGGGTGTGGGCGTCTGGGTTGGCCTCGCTGCCGGTCTGGTAGTGGTGGCCGGGCTGCTCAGTTGGCGCTGGCACCGGCGGGAGCGGCTTGGCCTGCTGCCCGTTTGACGGGCCGAAAAAAGAGTTCCGCCCAAGCCTTGACGACCCGGTGGATGCCACCCATATGCGCCTCGCTGGCACTCTCTGGGTGAGAGTGCCAAGACGCATCAACCGTCATTGAAATAGAGAGGGAACAACCCATGGCATTTCGTCCCCTGCACGATCGCGTGCTGGTCCGCCGTGTCGAGGCCGAGGAAAAGACCGCCGGCGGCATCATCATCCCCGACAGCGCCAAGGAAAAGCCCGCCGAGGGTGAAATCGTGGCGGTCGGCAACGGCGCCAAGGCTGAAGATGGCAAGGTGACCCCGCTGGACGTCAAGGTTGGTGACCGCGTGCTGTTTGGCAAGTGGTCGGGCACCGAAGTCAAGGTCGATGGGGAAGACCTGCTGATCATGAAGGAATCGGACATCCTCGGCATCATCGGCTGATCCGGCCGGGCTGCGGATTTTTTCCGTTCCGTGAACCCTGTGAACTTTGTCAATTTCCAGATCTGAAAGGTTAGCAAGATGGCTGCCAAGGACGTAAAATTCGGGCGTGACGCGCGTGAGCGCATTCTCGCCGGTGTCGATATTCTTGCCAATGCGGTGAAAGTTACCCTCGGCCCCAAGGGCCGCAACGTGGTGATCGACAAGAGCTTCGGCGCGCCGCGCATCACCAAGGACGGCGTTTCGGTCGCCAAGGAAATTGAGCTTAAGGACAAGTTCGAAAACATGGGTGCCCAGATGCTGCGCGAAGTCGCCAGCAAGGCCAACGACGCCGCCGGTGACGGCACCACGACCGCGACCGTTCTGGCCCAGGCGATCGTGCGCGAAGGCATGACTTCGGTCGCCGCCGGGATGAACCCGATGGATCTCAAGCGCGGCATCGACATCGCCGTCGCCAAGGTGGTCGAGGACCTCAAGGCCCGCTCGACCCCGGTGGCCGGTTCTGCCGAAATCGCCCAGGTCGGCATCATCTCGGCCAACGGCGACCGTGAAGTCGGTGAAAAGATCGCCGAGGCGATGGAAAAGGTCGGCAAGGAAGGCGTGATCACCGTGGAAGAGGCCAAGGGCCTTGAATTCGAACTTGATGTCGTCGAAGGCATGCAGTTCGACCGTGGTTATCTTTCCCCCTATTTTATCACCAATCCGGAAAAGATGACGGTCGAACTGGAAAACCCGTACATCCTGATCCACGAGAAGAAGCTGTCGTCGCTCCAGTCGATGTTGCCGATCCTCGAAGCCGTGGTCCAGTCGGGCCGTCCGTTGTTGATCATTGCCGAAGACATCGAAGGCGAAGCGCTGGCCACGCTGGTGGTCAACAAGCTGCGCGGCGGCCTGAAGATCGCTGCGGTCAAGGCTCCGGGCTTCGGTGATCGCCGCAAGGCCATGCTGCAGGATATCGCGATCCTGACCAAGGGCGAAATGATCAGCGAAGATCTGGGCATCAAGCTCGAATCTGTCACCCTTGGCATGCTCGGTCAGGCCAAGAAGGTCACCATCGACAAGGACAACACCACGATCGTCGACGGTGCCGGCTCGGCTGATGAGATCAAGGCCCGGGTCGAGCAGATCCGCGCCCAGATCGAAACCACCACCAGCGACTATGACCGCGAAAAGCTGCAGGAACGCCTGGCCAAGCTGGCTGGCGGGGTTGCCGTGATCAAGGTTGGTGGTGCGACCGAAGTCGAAGTGAAGGAACGCAAGGACCGCGTTGACGACGCCCTGCACGCCACCCGCGCCGCAGTGGAAGAAGGCATCGTTCCCGGTGGCGGCACGGCGCTGCTCTATGCCACCAAGGTGCTCGAAGGCCTCAAGGGAGCCAACGACGATCAGACCAAGGGCATCGACATCGTGCGCCGGGCGATCATGGCTCCGGTGCGCCAGATTGCCGAAAACGCCGGCCATGATGGCGCGGTCGTTTCGGGCAACCTGCTGCGCGAAGGGGATGAAAACCAGGGCTTCAATGCCGCGACCGACACCTACGAGAACCTCAAGGCTGCCGGCGTGATCGATCCGACCAAGGTTGTGCGCACCGCGCTGCAGGACGCTGCCTCGGTGGCCGGCCTGCTGATCACCACCGAAGCCGCGATCAGCGAAAAGCCCGACGACAAGCCGGCCATGCCGGCGATGCCGGGCGGCGGCATGGGCGGGATGGACTTCTAAGTCCGGGACCCAACCAAGACACCAGGCGGGCCGGGAGGGAGCGATCCTTCTCGGCCCGTTTTGTTGTCCGGCTACGCAATTTCCCGCAAGCAAGGGGCAGTTCGTCGCGCAGACCTTTGCCTCGCCGGACCCGTTAGCCAAACAGAAAGCATGATTGGGCTATCGCTTTCGGCGTGAAGACGGGACTGTTCTCGAAGCTTGCAAGCTTGTTGGCCACGGCCGGCACCCTGCTGATGCCTGTCGGCGCGGCCCGTGCCGACAGCTCGCTCGAGGCGGAATTCGATCGCGCTTTCGCGGTTTCCGCATCGCCGCCGTCGGTCACCAGCCGGGCGGTGGTCCAGCCGACTGCCAGCACCAAGGCCCCGGCGCGGACCCGCCCGACGCCGCCAACCGTTCGCCCGTTTGTTTCCTATGGCCAGCCACGCTCGTTCGCTTCCAGCTTCGAAGCGCAGCTCTATACGGCGGCCGATCCGGCTGATGGGCGGATCGGTGTTGCCGTAATCGACCTCAGCACCGGCCAGACTGTATCGGTGTTGGGCGACACACCGTTTCCGATGGCCTCGACCAGCAAGATCGCGGTTGCGGCAACTTTCCTTGACGGGGTCGACAAGGGCCGGTTCAGCCTTGACGATCGGTTCCCGCTGCTGATTCCGGTAAAGTCGGCCAAGTTCTCCAGCCACAAGGCCCCGGTTCGGCCGGGCAAGCTGGTTTCCGCCCGTGAACTGATCGAAATGGCGCTGATTTACAGTTCCAACCCGGCGACCGATGCGCTGCTGGCCGCTGTTGGTGGCCCTGAAGCAGTCAATCGCTGGATCCGATCCACAGGCGTTCAGGGCATGCGGATCGATCGCGATATTGCCACTTTGGTTCGCGATGATGGGGAGTTTAACCCGGCCAGCATGGTCGACCTGCGCGACAGTTCCACCCCGCTGGCCATGGCTCAGCTGCTCTCAGGCCTGTTCCAGGGCAAGTGGCTTAGCCCGCGCAGCCGCGCCTTTCTGCTGATGACGATGGAGCGATGCGAGACCGGCAAACGCCGGATGCGCGCGCTGCTGCCGGATGATGCGCGGATCGCCCACAAGACCGGAACTCTCAACAATACGGCCAGCGACGTCGGGATCATCCAGGCGCCCGATGGTCATGCCTATGCGGTGGCAATCTATGTCACTGGCCAGGGCGGCAAACCGGGGCGGGACGCGCGGATCGCTGCGATCGCGCGCACGATCTACTTCAGCAACGAAAGCCACCAGGGTGGCTCTGCCCAGCTTTACGCCAACCGCTAGGTATCCCGAAGTCGGCGCTGCTTGAGCACTTGTGCCGGGTTGCCGCGGTAGATCGTATCGGCCTCGGCATCCGTAAAAAGCACGCCCCGCGCAGCCAGCACCGAACGGTCGTGCATGGTCACGCCCGGACCGACAAAGGCATCGGCCGCCACCCAGCATCGTTCGCCGATGGTGATCGGCCGCAGGATCAACTGGAAGTTGGGATCGTTCACATCATGGGTGCTGGCGCAAAGCTGCGCTCCCTGCGAAATTACGCTCCGGGCGCCGATGGTGATCCGGCCCTGGTTGTAGATCCGGGCCCGCGGGCCGATCAGGCAATTCTCGCCCAGTTCCAGATTGGCCGGCAACCAGATCGAGGCGCTGGCATGGACCCGTGCCCCCCTTGCCAGCCTGGCACCGAAGGCAATCAGAACCAGCCGCCGCCAGCCATGCAGCGGCGGCGGCGTGAAGCGGGCCAGCAGCAACCAGGCGAGGCCCCAGGCAACCCGTGTCAGACGATTGCCGAGCGAAAAGCTTGCCCCGCCCTCCATCGGATTGGATCTGCGGGCATCAAGTGGCTTGCTCATCCCGCTCCCTCCCTTCCATCAGCTCAAGATAGGCGGCTGCCCAGGCGCGGGCAATCGCCTCGGCCGAGAACGGGCCGGTTGCAAGCGCGTGGGCTGCCCGGGCCATTTCCAGCCAGCGGTCCTGATCCAGCGCGAAGGCTTCGCGCATGGCTGCGGCGATCTGCGCCGGCGCAAAGCCGGTGTCGATCGCAGCTCCGGTCGCAAAACCGATCGGCAGATTGCATTCCTCGCTCATCAGTACCGGGGTGCCCGCCGCCCAGGCCTCAAGGATTGCAACCGGCAGCCCTTCGCTGTGCGAGGGCAGGGCAATGAAGCGGGATTCCGCAAGCAGCTGCGCCTTGTCTGCACCGTACTGCGGGCCGAGAAATGTCACATTTCGCGGCGCGCTGCCCAACCTCGCCTGCAGTGCGGCCACGTCTTGCGGATCACCCCAGCCGGCGATCCGCAGCTCTGCTCCGGCTGGCAGGTCCCCGGCCGCATCCAGCATGGACCAGGCATCGATCAGGCCGGCAATGTTCTTCTTGGGGTGGATCCGTCCGATATAGCCGATGATTGGTCGGCGCAAAGCTCGCGGCGGCGCGCTGGCGGCCGGCCCGGCATTGGCAATTACCAGGCTGTCGGCCCGGCCGCTCTCGCGCCTGATATCCTCGGCTTCGCGTCCGGTCAGCGCGTGAAAGGCAGATGCCCGGCGCCAGGCCCGGCGTTCATAGCCTGCGCGGGCCAGCGCCTTCTTCCACCGGCCCCTGCCGGTAATCCAGGGGTCCAGCATGCCGTGCGGGCTGATCAGATAGGGCCGCCCGGAACGCGCCGCCCAGGCCGATCCTGACTCAGAAGGGTACATCCAGATCCCGTGGAGGTGGAGCAGGTCCAGCCGGGCCTGATCAAGCATTCCGGCTAGGGTCGGGGCGTAACCGAAGAAGCGCGGCCCCTTTACACGCGCAAGGTGCAGTTCACATCCGGCGAAGCGGCCCGCATCCGCAGCGCTATGTTCATCTTCAAGCGCAAATATGGCAACGTCTGCGCCTTGGCCGCGCAGCATGGCGGCATGGCTGGCAACGGCTTCGAAGACCCCACCACCCAAGCGGGATGCGGATGCGGTAAGCAGGCCGATGCGTTTGCCATGGAGCGGTCCGTACACCATCAGGACTGTCACTCTGTCGGCCAGCCTGATCTCCGCGACTGGACGCCGCGACGGGGGGGGCGTGCAGCAGGGGCCAGCCTCGCCAAGCGGGTGCCAATGGCCCTTGGTTTGCGTGCAATCCTCCTCATGGCCATCAGTCTTAGGTCATCGGCCAAGGGGACGGCCGATATTCGCGCAAAACCGTAGGTCAGAACGATTGGCATGAGGAACCAGGCGTGGGTCTTGACCAAGGTCAGCAGCAGGCCATCCCGAAAGAACTGGAGGCTCAAAGGCGTGAAAAGCGCGAATGCAATTATTGCCAGGGTAGATTGTTTTGAGCGCTGGAACTTGTTGTAGACCCAGCCGTAGAACCAGCCGAATAGACTGCACCAAATGATCACGCCGATGAAACCTAGTTGCATCCATCCCTCGCCAGGTAGCGAGTAGGTCATGCCGATCGGGTAGCCGTAATCGAAAAGTGAAAACAGCTTGATCGGGGCGCCGACCGGCTTGCCCTCCCACAGAATTCTTGGGATCGGCTCTGTGAAAATCTGTAAATTGTTTAGAAAATATCCGAATGTTCCGGATCTTTGAGGGACTACATAAACAATATATTCAAAGAACTCAAGATTGGCAAAGTCCATGGATTCAAGAAAGCCAAGCTCTTTCCGATTGTAATTTATATATGACAGGCTGTTTTCATCGATGAATAGCTTTCTGATTGCGGCACCTCTGTCAGATCCAACAACCTGAAACAGCCACAAGGCCACCACAACCAGAACCGAAGCTCGGATATTAGGGAGTTTCTGCCGATTTTGATAGAGAAACATCAATGCCACACTTGCGCAAGCCATCAGGATTGGCCACCTTCCGCCAGTGCCGCCGCGCAGAACGATGAACACAGCAAACGGAATAAACGTCCACCATTTGAAACGGTAGAACCAGATCAGCATCACTGCCAGCGGTGCCAGGAGTATCTGCAGATCGTCGAAATAGCCTGTGCTGGTGGTGTTGATGAAGCTACCTGTTGCCGCATCAAGAACCATATCACTGGAATCGTTGGCGCGTGTCGACCATCTGGCCAAGGCCGAGATTACACCTAATGGTGTGAACAGTCCGGCTACGAACAGATATGGTTTGATCAGCTGTTCACGCTCAAGATCGATAAACCGGTCCTGCGCAAAACGAATAGGCGCGGTACCAGTTCTCAGCGCCGTGCCGACAAAGCACACCAATCCAAGCATGGTCGCCAGCATGACGGTGATCTTGTCTTGCTGGCTAGGGGAAAAGCCATACCCATTGTAAAGATCTGTGTATTGATTTATGTATATAACAATTGGCCTAAATGTAAAAATAAAGCCATGAAAGAATAAGTAGTAGCTTACAGGATGGAAGGCTGATGCAATAGGCAGGCGGATGTAATATAGCGTTATAGCCAACCATAAAAAGACATTTGCTGCAAGGGTTATTTCGTACATGTCTATGCTAACCCATCGCTAAAAGCTACAATTGGTGCACTGCATCTGTCTTTTGTATTTATGCTATCCACCTGAAGGCAGATAAGCAGACTTGGGTCAATCTGTGTCTTGCGCCGTCCGGAGCTCGAAGGTCTCGACAATTCGTGCTTGCTGGGCCTCGGACAGGCTCTTCCAGGCGCCAGAATTGGCCTTGATGGTCTTTGTCCCGCGAACGATTGGATCTTCTAGGCCGAAGTTATGATCCTTGTCAGCGAAAGCCAGCATTTCCGGATCGAATGGAAGGCCAAGCCGGTCGAGTACGGTGGTCAGGGTTGATTCCGGTTCCTGGCACAGATCGGAATAGACGATCCGGGTGCAGCGATCCGGCTGGCGGGCCTCGAAATCAAGCATGCTGTCGATGCAGGCCTTGACATGGGCCAAGGCGCTTTCGAAACCATCCTCAATATCGTTGAAACGCCAATCGCGTTTGTAGATGGAATGAACGATATCGCCCGGATGGCGCATCACCAGGACGAACCTGGCCTTGCCGGCATAGAGGCGGTCGATCGCGTCCAAGTGCTGGGTATATTGCGGGGTCTTGTCAGCCCAGACCTGCTTGCCGGTAGCAATCCGGTAGGCTTCGTGAAGCGATGAGGCTTTGCGGGCCAGGTCTTGGCGCATGTCCTCTTTTGAATAGCCGAACGCTTCATAACCTGCGCCCACAAAAGTATCGTCCAGCATCTGGGCGTAGTTGGCTATGAAAAAACTTTCTGGCGGGCAGGCGATTAGCGGATGCGCGTTGAACAACCGGCGCACCAGCGAAGTGCCCGAACGGTGCGCGCCAACGATGAAAATCGGGTCCTCGCAGCGGTCCGAATCATCGATCACTACCGGTTTGGTCTGCACGATCATGCGCGGCCGGCCCAGGTAGGTCTTCATGCGATTCCAGTACCAGATCAGGCCGTGCCTGCGCCTCACAACGATGCTCCGTTTCCAGGGACCTGCGCACACGAATGGTTGCGGCGGGCCATGTCAGTCTTTCTTCCTTATGGCCCGGTCTGCCGCAGCGCAACCGCAATGCGGACATTTGAGGCTTTTTTTGGGCCAGTTCTGGCTCGGACGCTGTCGACGCTTGCTTCTTTGTTCACTTAGCCTAAAAGGGCAAAAAGCCGGACGGAATGGATGAATTGATAAGACAATGGGTTCACACAGGGTTGTCTTCGTTTGGGAGAACCTGGGGCCAACGCATTTTGACCGGCTGCGCGCCGCAATCAATGATCCGGAACTGGCGGTTACAGCAATCGAGTTTTTCGACACCAGTCTGGTATATGACTGGGATAGCAGTGGATTTGAGGGCCTGCGCCGCAAGACGCTTTATCAGCAGGGCCGTTCGGCGCGGCGGCCGGGATTGTGGTTGCGGCTGATCAAGGCGATCCTGCAGGAACGTCCACAGGCCGTGTTCCTGTGTCATTACAGTTACCCGCATGTGTTCATCGCTGCGGTCATCCTGAAGCTGCTTGGCATCCCGGTGTTCGCCATGATCGACAGCAAATTCGATGACATGCCGCGCCGTCTGCTGCTCGAGGGTGTCAAGACCATCGTGCTGGCCCCTTATGACGGAGCGCTGGCTGGTAGTCGGCGATGCGCGGAGTACCTGCGGTTTCTCGGTCTGCGCAAACGCCCTGTGGTGGAAGGATACGACTGTCTTGATGTGGCCAGGTTGAAGGCTCTTGGTCAGCAGCGCGAATCTGCGAGGCAGCCACATGCCGCGCGTGATTTCCTTGTTGTCGCGCGTCTGATCCGGGAAAAGAACTTGGAGTTTGCATTAAGAGCCTTTGCGCAATGGCGCCAGTCGGCCGTACACCCCAGGCAGCTGCGCATTCTTGGCGGCGGACCGCTGGAACAGCCCCTGAAAACGCTGGCTGAGGAGCTTGGCATCGCCGATGACGTTGACTTCTGCGGTCCGGCCGATCCACAGCAGGTTGCTGAAGCGATGCAGGACGGACTGGCCCTGCTGTTTCCGAGCATTCAGGAAACATTCGGCTTCGTTGTCATCGAGGCGCTGGCCCAAGGCCTGCCGGTGCTGATTTCGACAGTCCCGGGAGCGGTTGATGGCTTGATCGACAATGGCGTGAATGGATGGCTGGTAGATCCTTATCGCCCGGCCGGGCTTGCAGCTGCCATGGCCTTGCTGGACCGGGATGAGGCCGTCTGGAGAAACGCCAGCGCCGCCGCATCAGCATCTGCAGAGCGCGGCGACGTCAGGCATTTCGTCGCGGGGGTCAAGGCCCTGATCGCAGGGGATTAGACAACACTTGCCGTCCAGGACATCGACGGCGCCGTGGCGGCGGCAGGGCCGGCTTTGCTCAAGCGGAAGCCAGTTGCTCCGTTTGCCAACCGGACTGGGCAGATCTCAAACGCTTCTCCCAGGTCATTGGCTGGCATAACCTTAGCTTTCATGCCATTCAGGTAACCTGGGACCGGGCGCTTCTCCTCCGGCAAGATTGCGCCTGCCGGTATCGAACCCACCGCCAGTTTCGGGCTGGCGCGCAGCGGCGGTGGGGCTTGAAATAACGATGGGGTGACTGTCGTAGCAGTGCCGACCGATCAGACCGGCTGGATCGCTGGTGCAGATCGGGCAATGCAGGCATGCAGTCCTTGGCCGAGAAGACGATGGTTTGGGCACCGATTGCCTCGGCATGGCCAAGTGTCGCCTGAATGGCTGGTTGATAGTTGGCTGCGCCATCCCCGATCGCCCGGCCCAGTTTGACGGCAAGTTCGTCGTTGGTCGGCAGAGCGCGAAAATAGCGTCCGTTGCTGGTCATCGCCGCAAACCAGGTGGCTGAGCGAACAGACTGGCGGTTGCCAGGCTGTCTGACACATAGTCAGCCGGCGCAGTGCCCTTGGTGCTGCGGCCACTCGTGGTGATCAGATTCGCGTTGGAACTGCTGTTCTGACTTGAAAACGGGGTGAACAGGAAATCAGGCATGTCTGCTCCGGGCTCAGATTGCTGGCTTTGATGGTCAGGCCTGGGCGGCGATCAGGGCGGGGATCGCTCTGGCGACGGCGCGGACTACTCGCCCCGCCAGATAAAGGTGTCCTTCGCAAGTCGGATGCGCGCCGTCGTTGCCGGTTACCCAATCGCGATTGCCATCGCCGGCCGGGCTGCCATCGCGACCGGTTCCCGACACCCAGGGATCGCCTAGCGTGTCGATGAATGCCGTATTGCGTGCAAACCGGGCTGCTGCCGCCTGCTTGGCTGCATGGATCGTATGGTGAGCCGCGCTCGCGTTGCTGCCGATCAGCGGACCGGTCATGAATATGACCGTGTCCGGTCGGGCCGCGATCACCCGACCAAGCCATGCTTCGATCAGGCCCTGGATCACGGGCTGCGGGGGATTTATGGCTGCATCATTGCCGCCGCCCATTTCTATTATGACATCGGGCGAGTTGCTAATGACATCGGTTTCCACGCGTTCGTTGAACCAGGATCGATCGTGGATCGCCGGGGCCATCCACCCGGAACCACCGACTCCCGATGACCAGGTATCGGCCTGCCCAAGTAGATCGCCGATCAGGGCACCTTGTGCACCCCATGGAAAGCTGTCGATGTTGGCCGGATCATTTATGGTTGCCAGCATTGAGTCTCCGTGCAGCAGCACGCGCAGGGCATCGCCCTGAACCCAGGGATAGGGGCGATACAGGTTGCTGGTGCGAATCCCCACGAACCCGCCTGCCGAAGCAAATTCGAGTTCGTAGTTGCGATCCCGCCGCTGGCTGGCAGAACCATCACCCCAAGTGATCGGAATGTAGCGTAGCAGACCATTACCGCCGTTTCCAATCACACCCGATTGAACCAGCTTGCCGTCAACTTTGAGACGAAAGCCGCCGCCAACGCCAGGGCCGGACATCTGAACATAGAGCTCCAGTAGCGGTGCCGCGCATGTAAAACGCACGCGAGAGCCAGGGCCCTGCCGGGGGTTCAAAAGCGGATCTGAACCATTTCCAACCCGGCTTGTCACGGATTTGTAGAACTCCGTGTTGGGGAAGATCGCGCTGGGGCATTGCCAGGATCCACCCAAAAAGGTGTACTTTCCTGCATGCAGCGGCACACCTCCGGTCGCCACCTGCCAAGTAGTCCCGTTTGCGATCGTGCTTGATGCCGATGGAGCACCGATTGTCGGCAACTGGCTGGCCATGCCCGGCACGGCAAAATCTGCTCTTGCGATCGACGCTCGCAGGGTGTTCAGGATTCGCAGGCGACGTTGGCGGGCAGTTTCCGTGGCGGCAAGCCCGCGAGCCACAATATCGACCGCCATGTTATTGCTCCATCCGGTAGGTCAGCGTTCCTGCGGTCAGCGTGATATCCAGATAGAAAGTGCTGCCAGGTACGCTCTCCTCCCAGACAGGTTCGCAGCAGTTGGCCGTATAGTGCCCCCAAGGGGAACCGGCGGCGGTCAGGGGCAACCGGTTCGCGCCTCCATTGACCGAACGGAGCACGCGTACCGTGCCAGACCACGTGCCGGCCAAGGTAAGCATGATCGGAACCCCCGTGACTGGCGCAAAGGGGCCGACTTGGGCCGTGCTGGCCGTTTCACCGGCCAGTGCTGCTGCTGGCGTCGGGGCAAGCACCCGCACGGGCAGTGGGTTGAGGGCGGAAACCGGGGACACGCTGAGGTCGGCTTGGGAAAAGCCTATCGCATTGAGCGGAGCGTAAGGTGCCGGTGCAGCGACAGAGATGGACATGTTCGAATCTCCTACGAGGAAGCGAACAAATCAAATAACCATATTGGTTATTGTAGGAAAGATAAATAACCCATTTCCGCCTTGGCCTTCTCCAGATGGGCAGATAGGTCAAGCAGCGCGTATGCAGCGCAGCAACAGTGCAGGATTGGACTGACGTGGAAAGAGAAGGCTTTGTCTGTGCGATCAATGGCAGCCGCGATGGCTATAACGTCCCTGCAGCTTTGCACCAGTCAGGGCTGCTGCGCCGGTTTGTGACCGACTATTACGCACCGGACCTGCCCCCAGCCTGGCTGCCGGCGCAGATGGCAAGACGACGCAGTAGCCTGATCCCGAAAAGCATGACGGCCAACGCACCAGCCTGCTTTTTCAGTCAGCATTTGGCGACCAGACTCAAGCTGCCGATGAACAGGATATTTCCTTATACTGATCGATTGCTTGCGCGGACGGCGCTTGCTCATGCTCAGCGATTGGGCAGTCATCTCTACTGCTATGCGGGTTACCTTCCGCACTGGCGGCTGATTCCGTCGGACATGAAGGTCGTCGACTTTGAATTTCACCCCTTGCCGGGACTGACCATCGACATTCTGAGGCAAGACGCTGCATTGTATCCGGAAGCGGCCTGGTCCTATGCGCAGGAGCAGCGGCTGCTCCGCCTGGAGCGGGTGTCCGATAGCTGGAAACAGGCCGAGGCAGTGGTCTGTGCCAGCAGAATGACCGCACGCTCGCTGGAACACGTCGGTTGTGACCCTGGGCGCATAACGGTGGTGCCCTATGGCTTTGAAACGACCGTCGAAGCGCCCCCGCGCAATCATGAAGGACCGACCCGTTTCCTGTTTGTCGGACAGGGCCTGCAACGCAAAGGGCTTCATCACCTCCTGCGGGCGTGGCGACGGATTGATCCTGCCACCGCCCGGCTGACACTGGTTTGCTATGCGATTGATCCCGGCATTGCCAAGCTGGCGAACCAGCCCGGTGTCACTCTGCTGGGCCGCCAAAGTCGGGTTCAACTCGACGGATTGATGCGCGAATCCGATGTCTTCATCATGCCGTCGATCATCGAAGGGTTTGGGCTGGTTTATCTTGAGGCTCTGGCCGCAGGTTGCCATGTGGTCGGAACTGCCAATACCGGATTGCCGGATCTTCCGCTTAGCGACGCCGCGCGGACGCTGGTTCCTGTCGGCGATATCGACGCGATTGCCGAGGCGATGATCGGCCTGATTGCCCGCCGCGAGGCTGGCAGGCTCGACGCGGTTGCCATCGCCGCCGAAGCGTCACGCTGGACCTGGGCCGATTTTCGCAGCCGAATTGCCGATCATGCGTCAGCAGTATTGAACGGCTGACTCGCTGGCCTTACCGGCCGGTTTCCTTGCGGCCCATCAATTGGTCCATGTCGGTTCGCAACTGGCTGGCCAGTTCCCGGGAAGTTTCCTCCCAACTCTGTCGCCCGCCCCAAACGCGGATTGCGAAGCGCCCAACCACCAGAAGCATCGCAAAATCGACGATTGCCAGCGCCGCCGCCGCCGCTGTGTTACCTAGCATCCGGCCAAACAGGATCGTGAAGCCGACTCCGCAAGCGGCAAGAATGGCATAGGCGATAGCGAATTCGACCTGTCGATTTATAGCAAGGATCAGATTGGACAAAGGGTTCCAGATACCGCCGAACAAGGCTGATGCCGCTATCGCCAACATCAACCCGGCGGAGGCGTCAAGCTGATTGTTTGACCAGACACGAACGATCGTCGGACCTGCCAGCGCCAGCAGTAAGGCGAATGGCACTGCAATTGCCATCGCCGTTCCCAGGACTGTCACAAACATGCGACGCACGGAATGGTGCCTGCCCAAGGCGGCAGCCGCACCAAATTCCGGCATAAGCGCCGTCGTCAGGATCTGTGATCCCTGCAGGCCGATCCTGGAGAGCGTCCGGGCGGCGGCGAATGCCGGGACCAGCGCAGCGCCTGCCACCAAACCAAGTGCCGCAACCGTCCCCTGAAGCAGCAATGCGTTTGCAAGCGGAATCGCCATGGCGGCAAGAGCCGGGCCAAGCAGCGCGCGGCGCACTTCGGCGCTCCCGCCAAAGAACGAAGGAAGAACCCCGGTGCGCAGCATCGCCGCAACCGTGAACATGATGGCGAATCCCAGGCTTCGGCCCAAGAAAAGGGCCAGTGCTGCGACCGCGATACCTTGGTTGAAGAACACGGCGAGGATCAGCAGGCCATTTTCCAGCAAGGTCGTGACGGTCGACAGGAACGTGCCAAGTGCAAAGCGTTCGTTGCTGCGATAGACGCCCTGTAGCAGAGCGCTGAACATGATTACGCACGCGTAACCGGCGAGAGCTGCCATCGCTATGCGCAGGTCAGTCGCCGAGGTTTCAGGCACTTCAAGGAGGAGATCGGCGGGCAGGAACAGGACCAAGCCGCCGACAAGCAGCAAGACGAGACCGCAGGCTACGGCGACTATCTGGGTTGCGCTGCAGATGGTGGTCCGCGCCTGAGCGCGTTCGCCCCGTGCCACCTCCATTGTCATGCGCACGGTTGACGCGCTGGCAAAGCCAAGGTCGCCCATAGCCAGAAGCGCGGGCATGGCCATCAGCATGGCCCAGCTGCCATAGCGTTCCACTCCCCAATGAGTTGACAGAACAGGCACCAGCAGAAGCTGGATCGCGGCGATCAGCACACGATCAAGCAGGTTGGCTCCTATTCCAAGCGCGACCCGGCGACGGCTCATGAGGGTCCCTCACGCGGGTTGGCAGCCGTTCGAGTCATGGTAGGAGGCGACAAGGGCTGAACTGCGGAGGATCCGGTGGGATTATACACGAAGCTGGCCGGAGCGCTGATCATCACATATTTCGTCAGCAGACTGACGCTGAGGCTGCCTATTCCGCTCAGGCAAGCCTCCGGTATTGCCGCCGCACACGGATTGTCGTTGACGCTGATCGCAATCTTGCTGGTCCTGGTCAAAGGCTCCGTCGAATCGCTTGTGCTATATCTCTCGCCGCAGGTGTTATGGTGCTTGCGCGACCTGTCCCGGGAACGTGGGGTGCGGAAAACGTCCATTTTCAGGCAGTCAGGGGAATAGGCGCCAGAGGACGATCGGCCAGATGCTCGCAGGTTCGCTGCCGACCGGACGCAGGTCGAGCGCAGTAACCTTGTGGGCCTCCAGGTGCAGACGCAGGCCAATCGCAGGATAGGCCAACACTGGCTTGCCGTCGGTTGATTGTAACTCGCCGGGGCCTAGAAGCGTTTTTGCTCGGTTCGGATGATCTCCGACATGAACCCCGAGGATTGCCGGACAGGCAAGCGGCGCGATCCCGTGTTCCGAGCAGGCGATTCCCGCCAGTTTCCCCTGTTGGTCCAAGGTCAGCGTGATGGTCCTGCCATCGCGTTGGAAAACCTGCATGGCCGCACCTGGACTGCTCTGGGTTTCCCCTGCCAAAGCCCAGCGGATCTGTTCGGCCGACATGCCGATCTTAAGTGGACCGAACTGCGATCCGGCATGAGCGACATCTTGATAACCTTTCGCAGCGTAAGCCAGAGCCAGCAGAGCCATGGCCGCGAAGAGCATCCTGCCGAACCGCTCCGAGCGCAGGAAACCGAGAACACCGGGTTGTTGAGGCTCTATGTTTTTTGATTTCCGCCGCCTGCGACGGCGAACAGCGTTGCCTGCTGGTTCGGTTTCCGCATTCACTTTGTTTAGCCCTGCCTTCCCGGCTACCTCTTATCAAGCATAGCACGGTTCAGCCAGCGTGTAACCCAGACTAGTTGAACGATGTCAGGCTCTTTTGTGCAGCTTGCTGACGACTTGCCGCAAGCCGTCGCGGATCCATTTCGCAAGAGACTTTCTGGGTCCGACACACAGCCGCATTGCCTTCGCGCGCATTGCCGATGTCGGCATGCTGACGGGAAAGTCCCGCCGGACCAGCCATTGATAGAAATCCGCCAGCCCGTAGCGTTTTTCCGCCGGCAGATGCCACAGAGGCAGCAACTCGTCTCCGCTGGCGGCTTTGCAGCAAGGCAAAGGCGATCGAGAAAATGTGCTCCTCGGTCAGCACGCCCGATGCTGGGCCGACCCCGTTGCTGGCTTGTTGCAGCATAGTGTCGAAAAGCGCGCGATTGCGCTTCCATGCGCCGATGGTGGTGGCAAACAGTTCTCCGCCGAAATGCTGCAGCGGGGCAAAGGGCCGTCCTGCCAGACCTTCTGCCGCCTGTGCCATGCTCCGTCGGGTCATGCCGTTGATCGGCTCATCCTCTCCGGTTTCAACCACATAGCCGACAAATTCTGCCCGATCGAGCAAGGCCCAAAGCGGATCGAGCGGAGCCGTGACCAGAACGTCGCTATCCACCAGGGCAAAGCGCAGGTCGTCGTCCTCGGCCTCGAGCGCGGTCAGGATGTCGAAGAAATAGAGCACATTACCCCAGGATGCCAGGCGCCCTTGCGGCAACCGCGCGGTCAATGGCACCAGACGCAGCTCAACGCCGTAGCGTTCCAGAACAGCAGCAATGTCAATCCCGTCAACCACGGGCGGCCGGACATTGCAGAACAGCGCGAGCCGCTGATCGGGATTTGAGATCCGGGCACTGGCAAACAGCGCGACCAGGCACCGCCAGTAAACCGCCTGAACTCTGGGGCTGGCCGAATTTCCGCCTGCCGAGGGGAAGATCGTGCCCTGATCGGGCGCATCGACCACGAAGCCGGTCGCAAGCAGGGTCGAACGGGTCATCGCGTGGAAAGATCCTCCACGGCGGCGAAGATATTGCCGTCACACGGTTCATCCTGGCGTATGAAGCGCCCACCCGCGAGCCGCCACATCCGGTAACCGTAGGAGGACAGATATGCGAAGACATCTTGCGGGGTTTTACCTTGGCGGGCCAGGGCATCTGTCGAGACTTCGAACATGATCGGCGGGTGTTTGTCCTCAAGAATGGGACGCACCCCTTCGAGAGCCGCAATCTCGTATCCCTCGACGTCGATCTTGATAAAGCCAACCCGGCTTGCATCATCCGCCGGAATGGCATCGACAACCCGCACAGCGGGAACCTCCTCGGCAGTCATGCCGTCCCCGCCACCCAAGGAAAAGGTTACCGGGGCGTTTCCGATATGGAACAGACGCAGTGTAGCGGGCTTGTCGCTCGCAGCTGCCTGGTGGACGCAAACCCGTTAGGCAAACCCGTTGAGCGCAATGTTGCCGGTGATCTGCTCGAACGAAAACCTGCCGGGCTCGAAACTGTGGACCTTGCCCTGCGGACCTGCAAAATGCGCCATGAACAGAGCAAAGATACCGAAGCTGCCACCAATATCCAACACCACGGTGCCGGGCGTGATCAGCCGACTTACGGCCAGCAGCTCTGGCTCGTAATTGTCACGCTTGATGTAGATCGAGGTGGAACCAGAACTGTGCAACTTCGGAACCAGGCGCATTTTGAGGCCGCCGGTCGCAAAATGCGCAATCGTGGGGCGCTTGATCATGCAGCAAAGCAGCCAGGCAGGCCAGCGCGCAAGCGAAGCGAGCGGACGGGCCGGATCAATGGCATTCTGCCAGAAGCGCCGACGCCAGACTTTCAGGTTCATCGCTTGCCCCGCCCCAATTCCTGGCTCCGTCGCCTGGTCCACCTGCCCAACATATCAACTGCCTAACGCGTTGGCACCGGCGACTCGCCGGAGTAGTCGTAAAAGCCGCGTCCGGTTTTGCGGCCAAGCCAACCGGCCTCCACATATTTGACCAGCAAGGGCGCGGGGCGATACTTGGAATCTCCGGTCGTATTATAGAGCACTTTGACAATATCGAGACAGGTGTCCAGCCCGACGAAATCGGCCAGTTCGAGCGGACCCATCGGATGGTTCAGGCCCAGCCTGCACCCCTTGTCGATGTCGGCGATGGAGGCTGTTCCCTGCCCCAGCACAAAGACCGCTTCGTTGATCATCGGCAGCAGGATGCGGTTGACGACAAAACCGGGCTCGTCCTCGGCCTGGACCACCTGCTTGCCCAGGCTTTCGGCAAAGGCGCGGGTCCGGGCGATCGTTTCGGCACTGGTGGCAAGCCCCGGGATCACCTCGATCAGGCCCATCACCGGTACCGGATTGAAGAAATGCAGGCCGATGAAGCGCTTTGGATCGGGCGAAGAAGTTGCCATGCGGGTAATCGGAATCGAACTGGTGTTCGATGCCATGATCGCGCCTTCGCGCAGGATCGTTCCGGCCGCCTCGAAGATCTTGCGCTTGATATCTTCCTTCTCGGTGGCGGCCTCAATGATCAGGTCAGCCTCGGCCATGGGGGCATAGTCCGCCACCGGGGTTATCCGGGCCAGCGTGGCTTCGGCTTCGGCGGGGGTGATCTTCTCGCGGCTGATCAATCGGACCAGCGCCTTGTCGATCCCGGCCTTGGCCTTTTCGGCGAACGCGATGTCGATATCGGCCAGTATCACCCTGATGCCATTCTGGGCGATGGTCTGGGCGATACCGGATCCCATCTGGCCTGCCCCGATAATGCCCACGATCCGCATGGTTCAATCCCTCTTCGCACTTGCAGCAGGGCGGGATGGTTAGCGATGGCTTCGGCCGATTGCCAGCGGATTCGGCATGGCCGATGGCGGTCCCGGGCAAATGGCCCTCAGCGGTTTTGCCCAGGCACCCACAAGACGTCGCCGCTGCTGCCTGCGTTGATGGCCCGGGCCAGCACAAACAGGAAGTCCGACAGGCGGTTGATATAGGCAAGAGCCGCTGGATTGACCGGTTCCTGCCCGGCCAGCGCGGTCATCGCCCGTTCGGCCCGCCGCACGGCGGCGCGGGCGATGTGCAAGCGGGCTGCCGCTTCGCTGCCGCCAGGCAGGATGAAACTGGTCAGCGGCGGCATGGTTTCGTTCAGCAGGTCGATCTGGCGCTCCAGCCACTCGGCCTGTCCCGGCACGATCCGCAGGACCATTTCCGACGGTGCGAAATCATCCCCCGGAGTGGCCAGATCGGCGCCCAGATCGAACAGGTCGTTCTGGACCCGGTATACGGCCGCCCGATGCGGTCGCTCAGAATCCAGGACGACTGCGGCATGGCCGAGCGCCGAATTGGCCTCGTCCACCGCGCCGATCGCTTCCATCCGGGCGTCGTGCTTGGCTCGGCGGGTGCCGTCGACCAGGCCGGTCGTGCCATCGTCCCCGGTGCGGGTGTAGATCTTGTTCAGCTTGACCAAGGCGGGTCTCAGCCCTGGTTGGCATAAAGCAGGATGCCGGCGACCAGGATCGCGGCGGCCTGGAACCAGATCCGGCGGAACATCATCTTGTTCTGCTGAAGCTGCATCGCCGTGGGCCCAGCTCCTTCAGGCCGCTCCAGATCCTCACGCGTACCTTGCATGAAAGCCGCGATCCCGCGGATCAGGGTAATGACGGTCAGGACCATCAGGCCCACGATCAGAATGCCAAGAAACCAGTTCATGGATCGTCTCCTAAACCCAGCCCCAGCGAAAGGCCAGTGGGCAAACGCCCGGCCCTGAGGTCAGCCGCCAGCACCGCACCGTCAACCCCTGCGCCGCGCAGGTCCTTTAGCGCGGGCGAGCCGCGCCGCTTGGCCAGCTTGCGGCCGTCTGCCTCGACCAGCAAGGCATGGTGATGCCAGCGCGGCACCGGCAGGTTCAATAGGGCCTGGAGCAGGCGGTGGACATGTGTCGCTTGGAACAGGTCGTATCCGCGCGTGACCAGCGTGACGCCCTGCCAGGCATCGTCGAGCGTGGCGGCGAGGTGGTAGCTGGCCGGAGCCTCCTTGCGCAGCAGCACGATATCGCCAAACCGTTCCGGCACGGCCTGCTGCACCCCGGCCAGTTCGTCTTCCCACGTCAGCGGCCCGGCCAGTTCGACCGCGCGGGTCATGTCGATCCGCCAGGCTGCGCCCTCCGGGCTGACCGCGCGGTCCCGGCAGGTGCCGGGATAGAGCGGCCCGTCTGGACCGCATGCGCTGGCCGCGGTCAGGACCTGGGCGCGGGTACACTGGCATGGATAGAGCAGGCCCATGGCTTTCAGCCGTTCGCCTGCCGCAGCATAGTCCGCCTGCCGGCTGGACTGGCGCAGGACCGGCCCATCGTGGGCGAGGCCCAGCCAGGCGAGGTCTGCCTCGATTTCCGCCACCAGTTCGATCCGGCTGCGGGTGCCATCGATATCCTCGATCCGCAGCAGGAATTCCCCGTCCTGCTGCCGCGCCAGATCGTGGGCCCGGATCGCCGCATAGGCATGGCCAAGGTGCAGCAGGCCGTTGGGGCTGGGGGCAAAGCGGGTGCGGGTCACGGCTGCGCTTGTCCTGTGGATTGTGCGGCTTGGCAAGGCTTGACGGGCCCGCCCCGCGCATGGTGTTGTCGGGGCATGGACTGTCGCAGAACCGTCACCTGTACTTGCCACAAGAGGATATGCTCAAGGCGGAGCTGATCGAGCGCGCGGCCCGGTTCCGCAGCGCAGAGGGGGATCCCTTCCGCTCGCTCGGCGATTGCCCGGCTCTTGTTCTCAACGCGGATTATACCCCGCTCAGCTATTATCCGCTCAGCCTGTGGCCCTGGCAGACCGCGATCAAGGCGGTGTTTCTGGAGCGTGTCGATATCGTCGCCAGCTATGCGCGCGAAGTCCACTCGCCCAGCTGGACCATGCCGATCCCGTCGGTGATCGCGCTGCGCCAATATGTAAAACCCAGCGAGTATCCGGCCTTCACCCGTTTCAACCTGTTTC
This sequence comes from Novosphingobium sp., assembly GCA_046291115.1. Lineage (GTDB taxonomy): Bacteria > Pseudomonadota > Alphaproteobacteria > Sphingomonadales > Sphingomonadaceae > Novosphingobium. Next base: position 22,033 of record JBKBSV010000010.1, read on the forward strand.
TACGCGACCGGTTCAGCTGCCAGTACTGTGGCAGCCCGCACCAGCTGACCTTCGATCACGTGGTGCCCCGGCGGCTGGGCGGCCGGACCAGCTGGGAGAACGTCACCACTGCCTGTGCGCCGTGCAATCTCAAGAAAGGCGGGCGCACTCCGAAACAGGCCGGCATGCCGCTGCTGATCGATCCAATCCGCCCGACCAGCTGGCAACTTCAAGAACGCGGCCGCGGCTTTCCGCCGAACTACCTCCACGAAACCTGGCGGGATTGGCTTTACTGGGACGTCGAGCTGGAGGCTTGAGCGCGTCCGTCAAAGGGCAAGGGGCGGGTTGCCTTCATTCAGGGTGGGCATTTTGGCCTGTTTGACCCGATGCTGGTTCAGCCAGCCTTGCTCCAACCCCTCCATTTCCCCAATCCCTCTTTCCGTTGCCTCGTGCCAGTAACAGAACACCGTGTTTCCTGCTGCTGCCGGTGCGATTGAGCTTGCCGCCTTCGCGCTCCAGCTTGAGGCGCAGATAGCGCTATTCTGGTTCAGGACGCGGCATTCATGCTTGTCGGCCAGAGCCGGTGCGGTGGCCATAGCGGCGATCAGGCGGCAATCAGATGGCAGATGGCAGATGGCAGATGGCAGATGGCGGAATTTCAGGCAGGCGCCCCAAGGGATGGCGATTGGCTCAAAGATCGGCCGATCAGCGCATCCCTGCCAGTGCCTTTTGCCGCCGCCGCTGCACCGAACTGCCAAGGCCGATCGCCTCGCGGTACTTGGCGACGGTGCGGCGGGCAAGATCGAAGCCCCTTTCGCGCAGCAGGTCAACCAGGGTATCGTCAGACAGGATCGCCTTGGGGTCTTCGGCGTCGATCAGGGCCTTGATCGCCGCCTTGACCGCGTTGGCCGACACCGCGCCTTCGCCATCGGTCGAAGCGACGCCGGAGGTGAAAAAGTACTTCAGTTCGAACGTGCCGCGCGGACAGGCGAGGTACTTGTTGCTGGTAACCCGGCTGACGGTCGATTCGTGCATTTCGATCGCTTCGGCCACGGCCCGCAGGGTCAGCGGCTTGAGGTGCGAGACCCCGTGGCGGAAGAAGCCGTCCTGCTGCTTCACCACTTCGCTTGCCACTTTCAGGATCGTGCGGGCGCGCTGGTCGAGCGCTTTGACCAGCCAGTTGGCATCGGCCAGCTTGTCCGACAGCCAGCTCCGCGCGGCCTTGTCGTCGCAGGCGCCGCGCATCTCAACATAATAGCTGCGGTTGACAACCAGCCGGGGCAGAGTGGCCTGGTTGAGCTGCAAATCCCAGCCGCCGTCGGCGCGCGGCGTGAGCAGGATGTCCGGCGTTACCGGATCGCCACCGCCGCTGCCGAAGCGCAAGCCCGGCTTTGGATCATAGCCGCGCAGTTCGGCCAGCATGTCGGCAAAATCCTCCTCATCTACCCCGCACATCCGCCTCAAGCGGGGCAGTTCGCCGCGGGCGAGGAGATCGAGATTGTCAAGCAGGCGGGCCATGCAGGGGTCATAGCGGTCAGCTTCCTGGGCTTGCAGCGCCAGACACTCACCCAGGTTGCGTGCGCCAACCCCCGTCGGGTCAAGGCTTTGCACCAGCGCCAGGGCTGCCTCGGCCTCGTTCTCGTCCACCCCCAGTTCACGGGCGATCTCGGCGCAGGTGGTGGGCAGGTAACCGGCCTCGTCCAGTTCACTGGCAATATGGCGGGCGATGAAGGCGAGGATGGGATCGCGGGTCGCGGCCCCGATCTGGGCATGGAGGTGCTCGGCAAGGCTGGGCAGGGCACTACCGCGCTGGTCGATGCCCGGACCGTCCTCGCCCGCAGAGATGCGGATGTCGGCGGCCCAATCGCCGGTGTCGCGGTCGCGGTCGAGCGCGGATACATCGATATCAAGCGGCCGGTCGTCCTCAGCCCGACCTTCAGCAATCAGCTGGTCGGCGGGCGAAGTCTCCAGCGTGGTGCGACGCTGCTCGACCTGCTCGGCCGGGACGGTTTCCGCCCCGGCCGGGTCGCCGATGTCAAGTAGCGGATTGGCTTCAAGCGCCTCACCGATGAAGGCTTCCACTTCAAGGTTCGACAACGCCAGCAGCTTGATCGCCTGCTGCAGCTGCGGCGTCATCACCAGCGATTGTGATTGCCGAAGATCGAGGCGGGGACCGAGGGCCATGATCGGTCGGCCTAGAGCGTAAAGCCTTCACCAAGGTAGAGCCGCCGCACGTTCTCGTCCGCAACCAGTTCTTCCGGGCTGCCCGCAAACAACACCTGCCCACCATAGATGATGCAGGCGCGATCGACGATGTCGAGCGTTTCGCGCACGTTGTGATCGGTGATCAGCACGCCGATGCCGCGCTGTTTCAGGTCCTTCACCAGATCGCGGATGTCGCTGATTGACAGCGGGTCGATCCCGGCGAAGGGTTCGTCCAGCAGCATGATCGAGGGATTGGCGGCAAGCGCCCGGGCAATCTCGCAGCGGCGGCGCTCCCCGCCGGACAGCGCCATGGCCGGGCTGGAGCGAAGCCGGTCCAGTCCGAATTCATCAAGCAGGCGCTGCAATTCGCGGGCGCGGGTTGCGGGATCAGGCTCGGCCAGTTCGAGCACGCAGGCAATGTTCTGCTCAACCGTCAAGCCGCGAAAGATGCTGGTTTCCTGCGGCAGATAACCCAGGCCCAGGATCGCGCGGCGATACATCGGCAGGTTGGTGACATCGACCCCGTCCATCAGGATCCGGCCCGAATCCGGCCGCACCAGCCCCATGATCGAATAGAAGCAGGTGGTCTTGCCTGCACCGTTGGGGCCCAGCAGGCCCAGCACTTCGCCCTTGCCGACCGACAGCGAAATGTCGGTCAGAACCGCGCGCTTGTCATAGCTCTTGGCGATCGAGATCACTTCGAGCCCGCCCTGCGGGATCGGCTGCATCGCATCGGTGTTGGCCGCAACAAGGTGCTCGACTTCGCTGGTCATGCTGCCCGATCTAGATGGCTGGCAGGCCATCGGCAAGGGGCGGGGATGCAATCTGGCAGGTCTTGTGCATGGCCTGCTTGACCAGGCCCGGCAGCGGCCGCGCAAAGATTGCTTAACGGGGCTTGATCGGGCGGGGCTTCGGTGTTCTACTCCCCGCAATAAGGGGAACAAAGGGGACGGGATCATGGCCAAGTTGGGGCAGTCTGTCATCACTTCGCACGCCGGATCGGCAAAGCCACTCGATTGGCGCAAGCGGATGAGCGACAACATCGCCTACGCGCTGCTTGTCTACACCGCCCTGCAGATTGTCGTGACGATGGGTGCCCTCCACGGCAAGGGCGGATCGATGTTGCCATACTTTGCCTTCGTGATCCTGGTTGCCGCAATCATCCCGGCTTGCCGCCGGTTTGAGAAACGCTGGAACCGGCTGAGCGATGTTCAGGCGGCCGATCCGCAGTTCGGCCGCTATTACCGCCGCGATCAGGCCTGGCTCTGGACGCTGGCCCTGGGGTTGCCATTCGTGGTCGCCGGTCTGTTCCTGGGTGTGGCCAAGGCGCTCGCCTGATTGCTTTTGCAGCATTAGTCCCTAGATCGGCCGCTCCAGCTTTCTGACCGGAGTAGCCGTTGCCATGCTCAGCCCCCAAGCCGCCCAGAACCGCGCCGGTGCGCTGATCGAAATTGCGCGCGCCGCCGGGGCTGATGCCGCCGATGTGGTCTATTCCGGGTCTGCCTCGGAAAGCGTCGCGGTGCGATTGGGCGCGCTGGAGGATGTCGAGCGGTCAGAGGCCGAACACCTTGACTTGCGCGTCTTTGTCGGTCGCCGCTCTGCCTCGATCGGATCGAGCGACCTGTCGGACGCGGCGCTGAAGGAACTGGCGGCCCGTGCGGTCGACATGGCCCGGGCCGCGCCTGAAGATCGCTATGCCGGGCTGGCCCCGGAAGAACTGCTGCATCAAGGGCCGTTTCCCGAGCTCGATTCGTACGATCCAGTGGAACTGACCCCGGCCCAGCTGCGCGAGCGGGCCCTGGCTGTCGAAGACGCCGCCCGCGCCGTGCCCGGGGTGACCAATTCCGAAGGCGGCCATGCCAGCCTCAGCCAGCGGGTGTTCGCGCTTGTAACCAGTCACGGCTTTGCCGGGTCATTCATCGGCTCAATGCACGGGATCAGTGCCACCGCCATCGCGGGTGATGGCGGGGCGATGCAGCGCGATTATGCCTGGCGCATGGCCCGGCACCTTGCCGACCTGCCGCCGCTTGAGGAGATCGGCCGCATCGCCGGACAGCGCGCGGTCGATCGCCTCAATCCCGGCCGGCTCAACAGCGGGCCGATGCCGGTGGTCTTCGATCCGCGGGTCGGCGGATCACTGATCTCGCACCTTGCCGGTGTGATGAGCGGCAGCGCCATTGCCCGTCGTGCCAGCTTTCTGATTGGCCGCGAGGATGAGCAGCTGTTTGCCACGTCCATTTCGATCCACGATGATCCGCTGCGGTTTCGCGGATTGGCTTCGCGTCCCTTTGATGGCGAAGGTCTGCCGACCGCGCCGCGCGCGCTGGTCGATGGCGGCAGGCTGACCGGCTGGCTGATGGACAGCGCCGCTGCCCGCCAGCTTGGCGGATCTCCGACGGGTCATGCCGCGCGCGGGGCTGGCGGGGCTCCGGGAGTCACAACCAGTAACGTCCACCTGGCGTCCGGCCCGGTCAGCGTGGCTGATCTGATCGCCGACATTGCCGAAGGCGTGTTCGTGACCGAACTGATCGGCCATGGGGTCAACGGCGTGACCGGCGATTACAGCCGCGGCGCTTCGGGCTTCCGCATCGTCAAGGGCGAGATCGCGGGTCCGGTCGCGGAATTCACCATCGCCGGCAACCTGATCGACATGTTCCGGCAGCTGTCAGCAGCGAACGATCTGGAATGGCACCGCAGCATCAACGTGCCGACGCTCCGCGTCGACGGGATGACGGTGGCGGGGGACTGAGGCCGCCGGGCCGGATCAGCCTTTGCTGGCCTTGTCCGCTTCGTACCGTGCGATGCAGTCCAGCACGATCTGGCGGGCATCGTCGGCATTGCCCCACTTGCCGATCCGCACCCACTTTTCGGTCTCCAGATCCTTGTAATGGGTGAAGAAGTGCTCGATCTGCGCCAGCACGATCGAGGGCAGGTCCTTCCGCTCGCCAACGTCGGAATAGTAAGGAAAGGTCGAATCGACCGGCACGCAGATCAGCTTTTCATCGCCGCCGTGTTCGTCCTCCAGGTTCAGCACGCCGATCGGCCGGGCGCGGACGACGCAGCCGGGGACGAACGGCGAACGGGCAATCACCAAGGCATCAAGCGGGTCGCCATCGTCCGACAGGGTGTGCGGAATGAAGCCGTAATTGGCCGGATAGCGCATCGGGGTGTGCAGGATCCGGTCGACGAACAGTGCGCCCGATTCCTTGTCAAACTCGTACTTCACCGGCTCTCCGCCGACGGGCACTTCGATGATGACATTGAGGCTTTCGGGCGGATTGTCGCCAACGGGGATCTTGTCGATACGCATGGTGCGCGGCCCTTAGCCCGGTCAATGCTGCACCGCAACACCGACCAAGGTCTGACCGGTGATATTTTGTGCCGGGCCGGACGGTGCCTACTTGGCCTTGCCCATCGGCCGGCGCGGCATCAGCAGCCGGTCAAGCCCGGTCGGCGCGGCGCCGGGGGCGGCGCGTTCCAGCCACGGCCAGCGCAGCCCGCCGCGATAGTCCAGCGCCGCGGTCTGGTAGCGGCCGCCGCGCTGGATCAGCAGTTCCAGCGGAGCGCCGTCCTTGGCTGCGCTAATGGCGGCCTTCATGCCGTCTGCGTCATAGGCATTGCCGTTGATCGCCACGATCTTCGATCCCGGCACGATCCCGGCGTTAAAGGCCGGGCTGTCCCACTGGGTGGAGAGCACTTTGCCGTCCTTGTCGAGGTTGAGCCCGATCGAGAAGGTCAGGGTCAACTGCTTGGCATCGGCCATCCGGGCCTTCTCGAAGGGGTTGGGCTCATCGCGCCAGGCGAGGCGATAGCCGCCCAGCTCGATCCCCGTCACCGGTGCGGGCTGTCCGGGCGTGTTGATCCGCTGTTCGATCAGCCCGGCCCAGTCATAGGGCGCCACCGCGTTCAGCTTGGTGATGATTTCATCCACTTCATAGGCCAGCTGGCCATAGTCACCGTCGTTCATCCCGAAGAACAGTTTGGCGAAATCATCGATGCTGCGTTTGCCGCCGGTTTCACGGCGGATGATCTGGTCAAACTCCAGCCAGATCAGCGCACCTTCGGTATAATAGTCCGCGTTGCGGGCCAGGCTGGGGAAGGGC
>JBKBSV010000010.1:28329-36545 GCA_046291115.1 Novosphingobium sp.
CTTGCGCGCGGCGAAGATCGGATCGTGCCCCGTATCCTCGACCGAGCGCCAGCGCCGCCCAGGCTGCACCGAGAAGCTGCCGGCCCAGTTGGCCAGCATGCCCAGCACCATGTCCTTGCCCTGCAGGCCGGAGCGCGCAGCCAGCACGGTGCCCCAGAACTGGTCCTGACCTTCATAGGTCCACAAGAGATCGTCCTGCATCGGCTGGCGATAGTCCGGAGTCCACAGCCGCGCCGGGCGGCGGTACTTGCCGACCCACGAATGGGCGTATTCGTGGGGCAGCAGGTTGCGGTCAAACTCGTACTTGTCCCACTCAAGGAACGCGCCCGGTTCCAGCTGGTTCTCGCTCGAGCGGTGGTGCTCCAGGCCGATCCCGCCCATCCGGTCGGTCAGGGCGAGCAGGAACTCGTAGCGGTCAAAATGGTTGGCGCCGAAGGCCAGCCGTGCCTCGGTCACCAGGTGGCGATGCGGCTCGATATGTTCGGGCTTGGCGTTGAGCTGTTCGGGCTTGTCGGCGATGACGTTCAGCGTGACGTTCTGGCCCAGATCCCACTTGCGGAAATACTTGCCGGCAAAGATCGGGGAATCGACCAGGATCTCGTAAGTCGTGGCGTCCCAGGTCAGGGTGTTGCCAGCTTGCTTCAGACCATCCAGCGCGGCGGCCGCGGTCCAGCCCTGCGGAATGGTGACCGAAGGCTCCACCTTGATCTGGCGGACATAGTGTCCGGCCGGATAGAGGCTCATCTTCTCCCACTGCAGGTTGAGCATTTCCTGGGTCATGGTGATCCGGCCCTCGGCCGGTTGCAGCGGGCTGGTGTGGATGTATTTCGCGGTCACGTCCTTGGCGCCGGCGGGCAGGTCGATGTGAAAGGCATAGACTTCCACCGGATCGCGCTTCCAGCTGAGCTTCTGGTCCCCGGCGAAGAACTGGATATCAACCAGTTCGGCCATCGGCCCGCGCGGGCCGTGGTTGCCCGGCAGCCACTGCGGCAGCAGCAGCGTCAGCCGCCTGGTGCCGGGCGCAACCGGCACGGTTTGCGTCACGCGATAGATGCCGCGGGTGATGTCGGTCGCATCGACGTGCAGCTTCATTGTCCCGCCCGGATAGGGCACGGCGGCGGGATCGGGGATCTGACGCGATAGCGGCACGGCAATCGGCGCAGAGAGGGTGGCGGAAATGGCCGGTGCGGCAAGGGCGAGCACGGCGGCGGCAAGGGCGACCCGGGTCCTGGTGTTCATCGTGTCTTCATGCCGAAAGCCGCGCGGCGGTGCAACCAGCCAGCGCTGGCCTGTGAAACCTGACAAAGCTGACAGGGTTGCGGAAGGAAAAAAATCCCCGTCCCCGCTGCGGGGGCAAGCATAGCCTGGTCACGCCGCGTAGGACAGGCAAACGTAGGACAGGCAAACAGCGAATCCGGCTTCACCTATCGCCCGCTCCGGACTAAGCGCAGCGACCATGAGCAAGACCCCACAGGCGATCCGCGGAACCCAGGACATTTTCGGCCCCGATGCCGAGGCTTTCGCGCACGTGGTTGAAACCTTCGAACGCATCCGCAAGCTCTACCGCTTCCGCCGGGTGGAAATGCCGGTGTTCGAAAAGACCGAAGTGTTCAGCCGCTCGATCGGCGAAACCACCGATGTCGTTGCCAAGGAAATGTATTCGTTCGAAGATCGCGGCGGGGATTCGCTGACCTTGCGCCCGGAATTCACCGCCGGGATCTGCCGTGCCTACCTGACCAACGGCTGGCAGCAATTCGCCCCGGTCAAGGTTGCCACGCACGGCCCGCTGTTCCGCTATGAACGCCCGCAGAAGGGCCGCTACCGCCAGTTCCACCAATTGGACGCCGAGATCATCGGCACGGCCGAACCGCAGGCCGATGTCGAACTGCTGGTCATGGCCGATCAGCTGCTGAAGGAACTGGGCCTTGCCGATGGCGTGACGCTGATGCTCAACACGCTGGGCGACGGGGAAAGCCGCGAAGCCTGGCGCGCGGCGCTGATCGAATACTTCCGCGCCGTGCAGGGTGAACTGTCCGAGGATTCGCAGGATCGGCTTGAGCGCAACCCGCTGCGCATTCTGGACAGCAAGGACCCGCGCGACCGCAGCTTTGTTGATGATGCCCCGAAGATCGACGATTTCCTGAGCGACGAAGCGCAAGCCTTCTTCGCCAAGGTCACCAGCGGGCTGGACGCTGCCGGCGTTGCCTGGACCCGCGCCCCGGCGCTGGTGCGGGGGCTTGATTATTACCGCCACACCGCCTTCGAATTCGTCACCGACCGGCTCGGTGCGCAAGGCACGGTGCTGGGCGGCGGGCGCTATGACGGACTGATGGAAAGCCTGGGCGGCGCGCCGACCCCGGCGGTCGGCTGGGCGGCCGGGGTTGAGCGGCTGGCGATGCTGGTGGGAGAGCGTGTCCCGAGCGGACCCGATGCGATTGTCGTGGCCGAAAATGCAGCGCGTGAAACGGAAGCTCTGGCACTGGTCATGCAACTGCGCCGGAACGGAATCGAAGCGGAACTTGTTGCCACGGGAAGTCCGAAGAAGCGCTTTGACCGTGCCCGCAAGATGGACCCTGCGATCTTGATCTCGCTGGATGTGCGCGATGGCGTGAACTCCAATTCGGCAAAGCCGTTCAGGGAGACAGGCAGGCGCGATCAGATCGACGCGATCTTCAACCGCTTCGTGAAAGTCTGATGGCCGTTTCTGACGCCCGTCTTGCCCAGATTGCCGCCCGCTTCGCCGAGATCGAGGCGCGGCTGGCTTCGGGCACGCTGGAGGGCAGGGACTTCATCGCCGCCAGCCGCGACTATGCCGAGCTGGAACCGGTCGCCAAGGCGGCCGCGGCGGTCGCCGCGATGCGCGGGGAGCTGGCGAGCCTGGCCGAGCTGGACGATCCCGAGATGCGCGAGCTGGCCGAGGAGGAACTGGCCCGGATCCGCGCCGAACTGCCAGAGGCCGAGCACCGGCTTGCCATTGCCATGCTGCCGCGCGATTCGGCTGACAGCCGCTCGGCCATGCTGGAAGTGCGGGCCGGGACCGGCGGTGACGAGGCCGCGCTGTTCGCCGCCGATCTGCTGCGGATGTACGAGCGCTATGCCGCCGAGCAGGGCTGGCGGTTCGAACTGGTTTCGGCCAATGCCAGCGATATTGGCGGGTTCAGGGAAGCCGTGGCCCAGATCACCGGCAACGGCGTGTTTGCCAGGCTGAAGTTCGAAAGCGGGGTCCACCGGGTGCAGCGCGTGCCGGTGACCGAAAGCGGCGGGCGGATCCACACCAGCGCGGCGACGGTGGCGGTACTGCCGGAACCGGACGAGGTCGACGTGCAGATCGAGGACAAGGACCTCAAGATCGACGTCTACCGGGCATCCGGCGCGGGCGGACAGCATGTCAATACCACCGATTCTGCCGTGCGTATCACCCACTTGCCGACCGGCACGGTGGTGACCTGCCAGGACGGGCGCAGCCAGCACAAGAACAAGGAAAAGGCGCTTGCCGTGCTGCGCGCCCGCCTGTTCGAGGTGCAGCGCGAGGCAATGCAGGGCGAGGAGGCGGCGGCGCGCAAGGCGATGGTCGGTTCGGGCGATCGCTCGGAACGGATCCGCACCTACAACTTCCCGCAGGGGCGGGTCACCGATCACCGCATCAACCTGACCCTGCACCGCCTGCCCGAAATCCTCGAAGGGCCGGGGCTGGGCGAACTGATCGACGCGCTGATCGCCGAGGACCAGGCCAAACGGCTGGCGGCACTGGGTGAGTGAGCCTGCCGCTCTGACGGTAAACGAGGCAATCCGCGCCGCTGCCCTGCAGCTGGCGGCGACGAGCGATACCGCGCGGCTCGATGCCGAACTGCTGGCGGCGCACCTGCTTGGCGTTTCGCGTTCGGAAATGCTGCTGCGGCACATGCGCGATCCCGCTCCACCGGGGTTGGCGGCGCTGACGCTGCGGCGGCTGGCGCATGAACCGGTCGCCTATATCACCGGACGGCAGGACTTTTACGGGCTGCCTTTGATCGTCTCTCCCGCGGTGCTGATCCCGCGCGCGGACAGCGAAGTGCTGGTCGAAGCGGCGCTGGCCGCCCGGCCGGATGCGCGCCGCGTGCTCGATTGCGGCACGGGATCGGGCGCACTGCTGCTGGCGGTGCTCGCCTATCTGCCGGCAGCCAGCGGGGTCGGGATCGATTGTTCTGAAGACGCGCTGGCCATCGCCCGGCGCAATGCCGCGGCGCTGGGGCTGGCCCCGCAGGCCGAATGGCGGCTGGCGGACTGGCACGCACCGGGCTGGGCCGATGGGCTGGGCGGGCCGTTCGATCTGATCCTGGCCAATCCGCCCTATGTGGAGGCCGATGCCGTGCTCGATCGCTCGGTGCGCGATCACGAACCGGCCGGCGCCTTGTTTGCCGGGCCGGAGGGGCTGGATGACTACCGGGTGCTGGTTCCGCAGCTGCCCGGCCTGCTGGCACCGGGCGGTGTGGCGCTGGTCGAAATCGGTTACCAACAGGCCGAAGCGGTTGGTGCCCTTGCCGCTGCGGCCGGGCTGGAGTGGACGCTGCAGCGCGATCTGGCCGGGCGGGCGCGGGCGCTGGAACTCAAGATTCCGCTTGGCAAGGGCGGTCCGCTGGCCTAAGCCGGAAACAGGCCAGCGACGGACCGCCTTGTTGTCGTGTCCCGCAGGCCGCCTCCACCATGTGCAATCGGGCCGCCTGGCGGCTTGCCGAGCAGGCAGATGGAGGAACCCGGACCGCAGCGATGCTTCCGGGAAACAGGGTTTTGCAGCCAGACAGTCCGGGCAAACCGGGCCGGCCGCGCAATAGGGAAGCGTACCCTTTGAACAACAACAATCGCGGGAACAGCCGGCGTCGCGGCCGGGGCAATCGTCAGGGTGGCGGCAATGGCGGCCAGCAGCTCAACCGGATCGACAGCCGGGCGCGCGGCAATGCGCCGCAGCTGCTGGAAAAATATCGCAAGCTGGCCCAGGATGCCCACCTCAATGGTGATCGCGTCCAGGCCGAATACTACCTCCAGTTTGCCGATCACTATTTCCGCGTGATTGCCGACCAGCGTCTGCGCCAGGAAGAGGCCCGCAGCGGCCGCCCGCGGGACGAACGCTGGCAGGACGATGGCGGCGAGGGTGAGGACGGCGGCGATTTCGGCGGCGCGAACGATTTTCCCGGTTTCGATCAGCCGGTACCGAACCGCCAGCCGCGCCAAGATCGCCCGCGCCGTGAAGGGCGCGACGAGGAGGCCGAGCAGGTGAGCGCAGAAGCTCCGGCCGAGGACAGCGCCGAAAGCAATCCTTACGAGCCGGCCGAGAACCCCTTCGTTCGGGAAAGCCGCCCCCGCGCTGGCCTGCGCCCGCGCCGCGACCGGGACGAGCGCCAGCCGCACCGCGAGGAGCGCGATGAAGGCGAAGCGCCCGCCGGGCTTGATCCCGCTTTGCTGCCGCCGGCTATTTCGGCCAGCCGCGGCGACGACGAAGCCACCGAGGTCAAGCCACGCAAGCGCGCGCCGCGCCGCAAGCCGGCTGCCGGCGATGCCGGTGAAGCGCTTGAACCGGTGAACTGATCGACCGGTTGTGACGCGCGCGGCCGCCGTGCTGTTCGCCCGTCCGCGTTTGACTGCCACCGTGCTGGGGGGGCTTTCCGCCTGCGGTTTCGCGCCGCTCGGCCTGTGGCCGCTGACGCTGCTGTGCCTTGCTCTGCTGACCGCGCTGCTGGCCCGTGCCGAAAGCCGCAGGCAGGCCTTTCTGCTCGGCTGGCTGTTCGGCCTGAGCCAGTTCAGCGTGGGTCTCAACTGGATCGTCACCGCCTTCGGCTTTCAGGCCGCGCTACCGCCGTGGCTGGGATGGATCGCCGTGATCGTTCTGTCCGCCTATCTGGCGGTCTGGCCGGGGCTGGCGCTGCTCGGCGCCTGGCTGCTGGGGCGTGGCAACCGGCCTGCCCTGGTGCTTGCTCTCGCCGGGTGCTGGGCGATCGGGGAATGGCTGCGCGGCTGGGTCTTGACCGGTTTTCCCTGGAATCCGCTGGGGGCGATTACGCTGCGCTCCTATGCCGATCCAGGGCTGGCCTTCACCGCGCAGTGGCTTGGGACCTATGCCTTGTCCGGGCTCGTCATGTTGCTGGCGGGGGGCTGGTGGCTGGCGCTGGAACGCCGCCGTGCCGATATGCCGGGGGCGGCGCTGGTCCTCGCGCCCGTGCTGCTGATGCTGGTGCCTGCGCCCCGGGATACCCGCGAAGGAACGCTTGATTTCACGCTGGTCCAGCCCAATACCGCGCAGGAAGAGCTGCACGATCCCGCGCGCTATGAGGAAACCTTCCAGCGTTCGATGAATCTCAGCCGGGCCTTGCGGCCCGGGCAGACCCGGCTGGTGCTGTGGCCTGAATCCGGCCTGCCCGATTTTCTGTTCCCCGGCTATCCGGCGCATTGGTACCGCGCCACCACCTATGGCGCAGACCCGCAGCTGGCACGCTGGCGGATCGGGCGGATGATCGGCGATGGCGCGGTGCTGCTGACCGGGAATGATCGGCTCGATGTGCAGGATGGCAAGGTGACGTCCGCCCGGGCCGGGATCAGCGCGATTGCCAGCTACGGCACGGTCCGCGCCACTTATGACAAGGCGCACCTGGTGCCGTTCGGCGAATATGTGCCGCTGCCACAGGTGCTGGAACCGCTGGGCCTCGCCCGGTTCGTCCCCGGCGACATCGGCTTCAAGCCCGGACCGGGGCCGCGCACGATCGCCCTGGGGGCCTGGGGCCGGGTCGGGATGCAGCTGTGCTATGAAATCATCTTCCCCGGCGCCGTCACCCAGCCGGGCGTGCGGCCGGACTTCATCTTCAACCCGTCCAACGATGGCTGGTACGGCGATTGGGGCCCGCCCCAGCATCTCGCCCATGCCCGCCTGCGCGCGATCGAGGAAGGGCTGCCGGTGCTGCGATCGACCACCACCGGGGTCAGCGCGGTGATCGATGCCAGGGGCCGGGTGCGCCATCATGTGCCGCTGCGCCGGGCGGCGCGGATCGACGGCAAGGTGCCGCCCGCGGCCGATCCCACCCTGTTTGCGCTGGCCGGCAATGCGCTTTCGCTTGGCTGGGCCATAGCACTTCTTGCCCTGTCTGTGGTTGCGCGACGCCGCCGGGGCAGGTAAGGCCATCACATAAAGCTTTCTTTATATCGGAACCAAGGCATGCGCACCGAGTATCTTTTCACGTCCGAATCCGTCTCCGAAGGCCACCCGGACAAGGTGGCGGATCAGATCAGCGATTCGATCGTCGACCTGCTGCTGGCGAAGGACCCGGAAGCCCGCATCGCCTGCGAAACCCTGTGCACCACCCAGCTGGTCGTGCTGGCCGGGGAAATCCGCTGCAAGCCGGTTTATGACGAAGAGCGCGAAGACTGGAAGGATAACGGCTTCTGGGCCCCCGGCGCCAAGGAAGAGATCGAGGCGACCGTCCGCAACACCGTGAAGGAAATCGGGTACGAGCAGGATGGGTTCCACTGGCAGCACCTTCAGTTCATCAACCGCCTGCACGGCCAGTCGCAGCACATCGCCCAGGGCGTGGACGCCAGCGACAACAAGGATGAAGGCGCGGGCGACCAGGGCATCATGTTCGGTTACGCCACCGACGAGACCCCGGATCTGATGCCGGCGACGCTCTATTACAGCCACAAGATCCTGGAAAAGATGGCGGAGGATCGTCATGCGGGTGTGGCCCCGTTCCTCGAGCCTGATGCCAAGAGCCAGGTCACCCTGCGCTATGAAGGCAGCCTGCCGGTTGCGGCGACGGCCGTGGTCGTCTCGACCCAGCACGCCCCTGGCTATGATCAGGGCGACAAGGAAGCCGAACTGCACGCCTATGTGAAGCGCGTCGTGGCCGAGGTGATCCCGCCGGTGCTGCTGCGCGAGACCGAATACTTCATCAACCCGACGGGCAGCTTTGAAATTGGCGGCCCGGATGGTGATGCCGGCCTGACGGGGCGCAAGATCATCGTTGATACCTACGGCGGTGCGGCCCCGCATGGCGGCGGTGCGTTTTCCGGCAAGGACCCGACCAAGGTGGACCGCTCGGCCGCCTATATCAGCCGCTATATGGCCAAGAACATCGTTGCGGCCGGCCTTGCCACCCGCTGCACGATCCAGCTGGCCTATGCCATCGGCGTGTCGAAGCCGCTGTCGCTCTATGTCGATACGCACGAAACCGGCACCGTTGGCGATGACAGGA
>JBKBSV010000111.1:0-5814 GCA_046291115.1 Novosphingobium sp.
GCGCCGCGCTCGATATCGAGGGGCTGGGCGAGAAGACCATCGAAGAGTTCTTTGCCCTCGGCTGGCTGGAAAGTCCGGCCGATATCTTCCGCCTGCACCGGCGGCGCAGCGAAATCCTGGCACGCGAGGGCTGGAAGGAAAAGTCGGCCGATAACCTGCTGGCCGCAATCGAAGCCCGGCGCGCGCCCGATGCGGCGCGGCTGCTGTTCGGCCTTGGCATCCGCCACGTTGGCGCAGTGACCGCGCGCGATCTGATGAAGCGGTTCGAGACGCTGGAGCGGCTGCGCGAAGTGGCGCAGGCGGCGCAGGCGGGCGATGCGGAGGCTTTGGCCGAACTGACTTCGATTGATGGGATCGGCCCGGCTGTGGCCAAGGCGCTGGGCGATTTCTTCCACGAACCGCACAATGTCGCGGTGTGGGAGGATTTGCTCGGTGAAGTCACCCCGCCGCCCTACGTGGTCGAAGTGCGCGACAGCGCGGTGGCGGGCAAGACCGTGGTTTTCACCGGCGCGCTGGCAACGATGAGCCGCGACGAGGCCAAGGCCCAGGCCGAGCGGCTGGGCGCGCGGGCCGCGGGATCGGTTTCGGCCAAAACCGACCTGGTGGTGGCCGGGCCGGGCGCGGGCAGCAAGCTCAAGAAAGCGGCTGAACTGGGGATCGAAGTGATCGACGAGGCCGCCTGGGCAGAAATCGTCCGTTCCGCATCGGGGCAAATACCGGGTTAGCGGGCAAGCAATGCTTCGCCAGTTGTCGGCTAAAGCGTTGCGATCACTGGTTTTCCAAAAGGCTTCGTGATGTCCGCCATCCGCACGCTGCTGGCCGACCGGGCCGGGGCAGCCGCCGTTGAAATGGGTCTGGTCACAGGGCTGGTCATGCTGGCCGTCCTTGGCACGGTGATCGGTCTGGGGGGCGGAGTGACCGACAGCTATAACAGCACCGCGCAAAAGGTGGCCGAAGCCGCGCCCCAGGCTCCAGGCGGCTGACGCTCAGGAATGTTCTTGCGCCTGCGGGATCGGTGCGCCGGTCCGCCGCACGGCGACGATAAGCACCCCCAGCAGGGCAATCGCCGATCCCACGATCATCTGCGTGTCAAGCCGGTCCCCGGTGATCGCTACCCCCAGGCCAATGGTGGCGAGCGGGGTGATCAGCGTCATCGGAGAGAGCAGGTTTGCCTCATACCGCTTGATCAGCATGTAGAACGCGGTGTGGGCCATGACCGATACCACCAGCGCCGAAAACACCAGCGCGGCGATGAAACCCCAGCCGGCCGCCATCACGCGGTGCCATTCGGCCAGTTCGCCGGCCACGGCCAAGGGGGCGAGCAGGACAAAGCTGGCCATGCCGACCCAGGCCTGAAACCGCAGCGGGGCCACTTCGTCCATCTGCTTCATCAGCACCGCACCCAGCGATCCGGCAAAGGCGGCGGCCAGTATCAGCAGCATTCCGGCCGAGATCGAGAAGCCCGGCTGCCACACCACCAGCAGCACACCGACCAGCGTCAGGGTAATGCCCAGCGCGCGGCGCCAGTGGATCCGCTCCCCCAGCATGAAAATCGACAGCAGCGTGGTGATCGGCACCCCGGCCTGGCTGACGATCGCCGCTTCGGATGGCGATACGGTCTGCAGGCCGATGAACAGCAGGGCAAAGGTTCCGCCGCCCATCAAAAGGCCAACCAGCACGATCCGCCAGACCGGGCGCGGCAGCGGCAGCAGCCAGGGCAGAGTGGCGATCAGGACTAGGGCAAAGCGCAGCGCCGCATAGGTCAGCGGCGGCACCTGCCATTCGGCCACTACCACCTTGCTGACCACATTGTTGGCTGCCCAGGCGAGGCAGATTGCAACCAGCAGCAGAAAATCGCGCAGGCTCACGCGGCTACCAGCTCCGCGACCATTCGGGCAGCGCCCCGGCGCGGCAGGCGCGGGCCGACCCGCTGCTGCGCTTCCTCAGCCACAGGATCGACCAGTCGCCATTGACCTTGCGTTCGGCGATGCGCAGGCCGGCGGCGCGCGCGGCGCGGCGGACCTGGGCTTCCTGCGTTTCGAGCAGGCCCGCCAGCAACAGCTGCCCACCCGGAACCAGCGCGCTGGCGAAATGGGGGGCAAGGCCGATCAACGGCCCGGCCAGGATATTGGCAATGATCAGGTCATAGGGCCCGCGCGCTTGCAGCAGCGGATGTTTCATCCCGTCGGCGACCAGCATGGTCAGCTCGCCCGGCCGCGCGCCGATTGTGATGCCGTTGTTGCGCGCATTGTCCTGCACCACATCGACGCAGACCGCGTCGATATCGCTCGCCGTGGCGAGGGCTCGCGGCCAGAGGTGCATCGCGGCAAAGGCCAGCAGGCCGGTCCCGGTGCCGATATCGGCAAGGTTACGCACCACCACCCCGCGCCGCTTCATGGCGTCCAGCATGGCTAGGCACCCGGCAGTGGTGGCATGCTGGCCGGTGCCGAAGGCCTGGCTGGCAGGAATGGCGAAATTGCGCACCCCGGCCTCGATCAGCGGGGGATGTTCGGGGGTGTGGACATGAAACCGCCCGGCGCGGATCGGCTCCAGACCCTGCTGGCTATGGGTCAGCCAATCGATATCGGGCAGCTTTTCTTCCAGCAACCTGGGGGCCTTGTCGGGGAACAGCGCGGCGATTGCGGCTTTATCGGTCTTGCTCGGCTTGCGCCCCAGCCAGGCTTCCAGCTGCCACTCATCGGGCTTGTCTTCGGCAATTTCGCTGCCGGACAGGACGATTTCCGGATCCCAGTCGAGCGCGTCTTCGTGCGCCAGCAGCGCCGCTTCGATCACCGCGCGCGGGGCAAAGGCGATCAGCTTCCAGCTCATTTGGCCTGTCCCTCGCGCGCCAGCCGCTGGTCGAGCCGCTTCATCCCGGACTCGGCATAGGCCTTGCACGCCCCGGCATCGGCCAGCGCGCCGCGGCCGGACAGGCGTTCCAGCAGGTCGCTGCCGCCCGGATGCGGCGTGATCAGGATGTCGCAGGGCAGGGCGGCGATCCGCTGCAGGCCATTGTGGGCCTGTTTGACCCGGCGCGGATTGTCGCTGAAGCGGTAGCTGTCAGCGGAAATGGTGCTGTTGCTATCGGCATAGGCGATGGTCTTGCAGCCGTTCTCATCGCAGCTGCGCCAGGTCCAGCTGGTCGATCCGGGCGAATGGGTCGGCGTGGCGTGGGCGGTGAAGCGTGGTTCGGAGGTAAACAGGCTGCCGTTGTCGCGCAGGGTGCGGCTGACTTTGACCGGCGCCATCGGCTCGTCCTTCAACAGGGCGGCCTGCGGATCGTCCCGGAACGGCTGGCCGCTGCGCAGCGCATTGCCGATGAACGGCCCGACCACCAAATCGGCCCCGGTTTCCCGCTGCATCGCGGCAAGGCCGCCGACATGGTCGAAATGTTCGTGGGTGGAGAGGATCCAGCGAATCCGCCTGGGTTCGAACCCCATTGCGCGGATATTGGCAAGGACGTGCGGCACGGCTTCCTTGGGGCCGGTATCGATCAGCACCAGCCCCGCGCCGGTATCCACCAGCACCACGGTGATGCCGCAGGTGCCGACGTACCAGGTCTGGCCATGGATATGGGCGGGCGGGGCCGGATCGGCCCAGCCATCGCGGGTGCCGCAGGCATTGGCGATATCCTTGCTCGCGCCCGGACGGTCGGTCAGCGGGGCAGGGGCCGCGCCAAGCGACAGCAGGGCAAGAGCGGCCAGCGCCAGTTTACCGAACATAGCTTGCTCCATTGGCATCCAGCACTGCCCCGGTCATGCTTTCCGGTGCATCGAGCGCGCAGAACACGGCCATGGTGGCGATCTCCTCGGGCGTGGCGACCCGGCCCAGCGGGATATCGGCCAGAAGGCCCGGTCCGCCCCGGCTGGCCAGATAATCCCCGGCCATCGCCGTATCGGTAAAGCCCGGGCAGATCGCATAGCTCATCACGCCGCACGCGGCATATTGCCGGGCGATCGTCTTGTGCATGGCGATCATTCCGCCCTTGGCGGCGGCATAGTGCCAGTGATCGGGCGAATCGCCCCGGTATCCGGCCCGGCTGGCGATGTGGACGATCCGTCCGGCGCGTTCCCCCGCCAGCCAGTGCTTCACCGCAAAGCGCGAAAGTTCGGCCGCGGCGGTCAGGTTGATGCGCAGCGTGTCTTCCCAGTTATCCAGCCATTCGATGTCCGACAGCGCCAGCGGGTTGGGCTGGAACAGGCCGGCATTGTTGACCAGCAGGTCGATCCGGCCACTGGGCGAGCGGCGCAGTGCTTCGTCCCAGATGCGGCTGGGGGCGGCGGGATCGGTCAGGTCGGCGGGAATTGTCTCCGAGTCGACGGCACGGGTGGCGTGGCCGATCACGGCAACACCGCGGGCGCGCAGGCCGCTGGCAATGGCCGCGCCGATCCCGCGCGAGGATCCGGTAACAAGGGCGGTAAGCTGGGTCATGCCCCCGCTCTAGGCAGGTTTCGCGCCGATGGGAATCGCGATTGCGGGAAATACGACCTTCAGTGCGCTTGCGCCGCCCTTCGATTTGATTATGGGGATTTCGCAAGCGGGGCTGCGTGCCCCGGCCAAGGACTCGGCCAAGAATAAGGGGAAACGGCGCATATGGCCACCAACAACCGCCCGCTTTCGCCCCACCTGCAGGTGTGGCGCTGGGGACCGGCGATGCTGGTTTCGATCCTTCACCGCGTGACCGGAGACGGCATGGCCCTGGTCGGCCTGGGCGTGCTGATCTACTGGCTGGCCTCGCTGGCCGGCGGCCCGGCCGCTTACGAGGCGTTCAGCGCCCACGCCGCCGCCTGGTATGGCAAGGTGGTGCTGGTCGGCCTGACCTGGGCGTTCTTCAACCACATGGCTTCGGGCGTGCGCCACTTCGTGCTCGATATCGGGGCCGGTTTCGAACTCAAGAGCAACGCTGTCTGGTCGGTCTTCACGCCGCTGTTCGCGCTCGCTGCGACTGCCGTGACCTGGGCGGCGATCCTCCTCAAGTAAGGGCGAAAGACGATGGGTAACGGAACCTCGATCGGCCGTGTGCGCGGCTACGGCTCAGCCCATTCGGGCACGCACCATTGGCTGCTGCAGCGCTATACTGCGATTGCCAACCTGTTCCTGGGGCTGTGGCTGGTGTTCAGCCTGGTGACTATGCCGAACTATGACTATGCCACGCTGACGACCTGGGCAACCGGGCCGTTCAACGCCGTGCTGCTGGCGCTGTTCGTGGTCTCTACCTTCTGGCACGCCCGCCTGGGCCTGCAGGTGGTGGTGGAAGACTATGTCCACGATCATGCCAACAAGTTTGCCGCCATGGCCGCGCTGAACCTTGCCGCGTTCGGCGGGGCGGCGGCAAGCCTGTTCTTCATCGCCCGGATGGTCATGCTGGCCGCCGGGCAGGAAAGCGCCGCCGCCGCGCTGCAATCCGCAATGGGAGGCCGCTGAGATGGCCGATAAAGTGACGCCTGCCTACAAGATCATCGACCACACCTATGACACGGTGGTGGTTGGCGCCGGGGGTTCCGGTCTGCGTGCCACGATGGGCAGCGCCGAAGCGGGCCTGAAGACCGCCTGCATCACCAAGGTGTTCCCGACCCGCAGCCACACCGTGGCCGCCCAGGGCGGGATTGCCGCAAGCCTGAAGAACAACACCCCGGACCACTGGACCTGGCACATGTTCGATACCGTCAAGGGCTCGGATTGGCTGGGCGACCAGGACGCGATCGAGTACATGGTCCGCGAAGCGCCCCAGGCGGTTTACGAGCTGGAACATGCCGGCGTGCCGTTCAGCCGCAACCCGGATGGCACCATCTACCAGCGTCCGTTTGGCGGCCA
>JBKBSV010000112.1:0-5588 GCA_046291115.1 Novosphingobium sp.
CATGGTCATTCCCCCTTCAGGGCGCGGGTCAGGGTTTCGACCCGGCCGCGGATGAAAGTCAGCGTGGCCTGATAGGCGGTGGCCGTTTCGGCAAAGGCGACCTGTTCGGTCGCCATTTCCACCGTGTTGCCATCCAGTGAGGGCATCACCGGCACACGGTAGCGAGTCGCGCCGGCGGCGGCCTTGTCAATCCCTGTGCCTTGCTGGCTGGCTTGCAGCGCGGCGGCAAAGTCGATGTCGCGTGCCTTGTAGCCGGGGGTGGCGGCATTGGCGATGTTGCTGGTGATCAGCCCCAGCCGCTGCGAACGCAGCTGCAAGGCGTCTCCATGAATTCCGAACAGGCTGCCCATCGGCATCTCCATCGCAGTGGTGCGCCGGGATGATGGCAAGAGCCGTGCCAATTGCCGCAATGGCCAATTTATGGGGTTTTCGCAGCCGGCGCAGCGGCAAGACCTTGCCGGAAGGCGGCAAAGTTCGGCCGAGGCCTGAAAGGCGGCGCCCGCTGCCGTCCTTCGCTGTGAAGGAGTTTCGCGCGCGATGAACCTGATGAACCTTGTCGATGGCCCTTCGGCCGCAATCGTGCTCGGCGGCACGCTGCTTGCCACCGTGCTGCGATCGGGCCTGGGCGATTGCCGCCATGCCCTGATCAAGCTGGCGCAAATTGGCGGTGGCCGCTTTGACGCAGACGGCGCGCGGGCCGAGCTGGCCCAGCAGGTGCAGGAAATCCAGCGCGACGGCCTGTTGCGGGCGGTGCCGCACCACTATGCGGACAGCGAGTTCGACGAAGCCACCGGGGCGCTGATCGATGGCCGCTCGGTCAAAGCGCTGCTTGCCGCGCACGAAAAGCACAAGGCGCGGCGGCTGGGTGAAAGCACCCGTGCAGTCCGCACCTTGGCGCAAGCGGCAGAGCTGGCCCCGGTATTCGGCCTCGCCGGAACGCTGGTTTCCCTGAGCCAGCTGCCCGCCGATGGTCTTGCGCGCGGCGCCTTTGCCGAGGCCATTTCGATGGCAGTGGTGACCACGCTCTACGGCTTGCTGGCCGCCAACCTGCTGCTGGCCCCCCTGGCCCGGATGATCGAGCGCAAGGCCCTGGCCGAGGAACGCGCGCGGCAGCAATTGATCGACTGGCTGGCCAGCCAGGTCGCCGAAGTGTGCGCGCCGCCGCCCCGGCCGCCACGGGCGCGGCTGCACACGCTCCACGCCGAGGCATCATGATCGCGCGAGCGGGAAGCGGCTGGCAGACAGTGCTGGCGGATCTTTCGCTGATCCTGTTCATGGCAACCGCTTCGGCGGTGAGCGAAGCCCCGGCCGAGCCTTCAGCAGAGGTGGCTGCCGCCAGTCTGCCCGCACTGGGCGAGCCGGTGGCCCAGTGGCGGCCGGGGCCGGGTATGCCGGACCTGCGCGAATGGCTTTCCGCCAATCCGGATCCACGTCTGCGGCTGACCATTCTGGCCGGTCCGGAGCAGGCCCAGGCCGCGCTGGCGCTGGCCGCAACTGCCGGACGCCCGGCGCGGCTGGTGCTCGATCCGCAAGCCGGCGCGCCGACGGCGGCGCTGACCTATGACCAGGCCTTGGCACAGGGTTTGCACGGCGGGGCGGCGAAGGAGACCCAGCCATGATCCGTTCCGTCCTGCTTTCCGCCCTGCTGCTGGCCAGTCCCGCGCTGGCCCAGTCCGCCGTGGCCGACCTGGCCGAGATCGACCGCGCGGTGGCGCGCTTTACCGGCGCACCGATCGGCGCGCCGGGCGGGGCGGCCATGCCGGTTGACCGGCGGCTGCGGCTTGCCCCGTGCCGGGTACCGCTGGCGCTGGGCTGGCATGGCACCCGGCGCGATACGGTGGAAGTAGCCTGCCCGGTGGCGGGCGGCTGGCGGCTTTATGTGCCGCTGGCGGGCGTGGCCCGATCCGCTGCCGCAGCGCCATGGGTGGCGCGCGGCGATGCGGTGACGATCACCGTCAGCGGCGAGGGCTTTGCCGTATCCCAGCCCGGCGAGGCGCTGGAAGCGGGCGGGGAAGGGGAGTGGGTCAAGGTTCGCGGGGTGAACCCCAAAGCCCCGGTGCTGCGCGCCAGGGTGCTGCGGCCGGGCCTGGTCGGCATCGATCTGCCGTGATCCGGCAGCAGATTGCCGCCGCCCCTTAAATCCCGGCCGCGCGTGTCGTTCTGGGTGATGAAGTCCAACCCAGGAGAGGCGCCATGCCTTCCATCGAATTCGGCCCCAAGGGCCTGCAACCTACCCGCGGCGTCCAGGCGGTCGATTCCCGCAAGGGCCACTCGGCCCAGCCGGGCAGTGACCCTGCCGCCGTGGCCGATGCCCATTCCGCCGTGGTCCGCAGCCGCGAGCTCGATCCCGGCCAGCCGCCGGTCGATGCCGACCGGGTGGCCGAGATCCGCAAGGCGATCGAACAGGGCACCTATCCGATCCTTCCCGCCCGGGTCGCCGACGCGATCATCGCAGCGGGATTGCTGCTGAGGACCGGCAAATGAGCGACAGCTCCCAGATGCGTGACAGCCTGCGGCAGATGATTGCCGTCCTGCAAGCCGAGCGGCAGGCGCTTGCCGGGCTGGATCTTGATGCGATCATGGGCTGCGCGAACGAGAAGGTCGCGCTGTGCGGCACGCTTGATGCCTGCGGGCCGTTTGCCGATGGCTTTGCGATCGACGAGGAATGCCGCGGCCTGCTGGATGCAGCGCGGCGCCTGAACGAGGTGAACCGCCAGGTTCGCAACCTGATCGCTGCCAATGTCTCGGCCCGGCTCGATGCCCTGACCGGGGCGGCCTCGGTCTATCGTCCGGCCGTCACCCCCTATGGCCACCTGGGGGTCCGCGCCTGATCTGGCACGCCTTGCCCAATTTGGCACGGCCTTTGCAATTCCGCTCCTGACTGCAACCGCAGCGGGAGCCAGGCTTGAGCGATCCAGTACCCCTTGCCGCAACCATGCCGCCCGGCCGCCTTGACGTGCGCGGCGCAATTGCCCGCGCCTCTGCGGCGACCGGGATCGACTTTGCCTATCTGCTGGGGCAGGCGCGGGTCGAATCCGGCCTTGATCCGCAGGCCCGCGCCGGCACGTCCAGCGCGGCGGGGCTGTACCAGTTTACCAAGGCCACCTGGCTCAACACGCTCGACCGACATGGCGCGGCCCACGGCTATGGCTGGGCGGCCGAGGCGATCGAGAACGGGCAGGTCCGCGATCCGGCGATGCGCCGGACGATCCTGTCGATGCGGTTCGATCCGCAGCTGGCCGCGCTGATGGCGGGCGAGCTGGCCGGGGACAACCGCGACGCGCTGCGCGGCGTGTTGGGGCGCGAGCCTGATGCGGCCGAACTCTACCTTGCTCATTTCCTTGGCGCGGGCGGGGCCGGACGGTTCCTGACCGCGCTGGCGGCTGATCCGGGGCACAGCGCCGCCGCGCTGTTTCCCGATGCGGCGGCGGCCAACAAGGCGATTTTCTATGGCCCTGGCGGTGCGCCGCGCTCGCTGGGCGAAGTGATGGACCTGCTGCGCGGCAAGATGGCGCGGGCGATGGGCGATGGTGGCGAACCGCTTGCCCCCCGGCCAGGTTTCGAGGCCGGGTTCGGCTTCGGCGGCCTGAGCGGCGCCGTGCCGACCGCCGCGCCGGGGCTTGCGGCGGGCAGTCCGCCGCGGCGCCCGTCGATGGCTGAAACGCTGGCCGCAACATTTGGCGCAAGCCAGCCCGGTACGCCGGCCCATGTCCGCCAGGCCTATGGCAAGCTGAAGGCGTTCGGGCTGTGATCGCGCTGTTCAAACGGGCCAATCCGGCAGCCTTTGCCTTGCCCGCCGGGATCCTGACCCTGATCGGCTTGATGGTGGTGCCGACCCCGGCGCTGCTGCTCGACGTGTTCTTCGTGCTCAACATCGCGCTGTCGGTGGCGATCCTGATGGCGGCGATGAATGCGCAAAAGCCGCTCGATTTCAGTTCGTTCCCCAGCGTGCTGCTGTTTGCAACGCTCCTGCGGCTGGCGCTCAACGTCGCCTCGACCCGCGTCGTGCTGGTGAGCGGGCACGAGGGCGGAGCGGCGGCTGGCCACGTGATCGAAGCCTTCGGTGCTTTCCTGGTCGGCGGCAATTTTGCGGTCGGGCTGTTCGTGTTCATGATCCTGATGATCATCAACATGGTGGTCATCACCAAGGGCGCGGGCCGTGTTTCGGAAGTGTCGGCGCGCTTTACCCTTGATGCCCTGCCCGGCAAGCAAATGGCGATCGATGCCGATCTTGCCGCCGGTCTGCTGACTGCCGATGAAGCCAAGGCGCGCCGCCGCGAAGTGGCGACCGAAGCCGACTTCTATGGCTCGATGGACGGGGCCAGCAAGTTCGTCAAAGGCGATGCCGTTGCCGCGCTGCTGATCCTGGCGGTCAACATCATTGCCGGCTTCGTGCTCGGCATGGTCAGCCACGGGCTTTCGGCGGGGGAATCGGCCGCAGTCTATATCACCCTGGCGGTCGGCGATGCGCTGGTGGCGCAGGTTCCGGCGCTGCTCCTGTCGATTGCGGCCGCGGTCATAGTCACCCGTGTGGCCGACGATCGCGATGGCACCGGCCAGGACCTCGCCGGGCAGATCGGCGGCCAGCTGGCCAGTCCCGGAACCTGGCTGCCGGTGGCGGTGATCCTGGGCGCAATCGGCCTGATCCCGGCCATGCCGCAGACGGTGTTCCTGCCCGCCGCCGCGCTGGCCGGGTGGCTGTGGCGTGCCTTGGGCAAGCGCGCCGCAGGCTCCGCACCCGCGCCGCAAGCCGCGCCGCCCCCGGATCCCGGCCGGATCGCGCTGGAAGATGTTTCCGATCACACCCTGATCACGGTCGAGCTTGGCTATGGCCTGGTCCATCTGGTCGATGACCGGCGCGGATCGCCGCTGGTTGCGCGGCTGACCGGCGTGCGCAAGCAGCTTTCCCAGGCCTTCGGTTTCATCGTCCCGCAGCTGAGGGTGCGCGACAGTCTGGACCTGGCCCCCAACGATTACCGGATCCTGCTGGGCGGGGTGCCGATCGGCGGGGGCAACCTGCGCGCCGACAAGGTGCTGGCGATCGATGCCGGGGACGTGCGCGAGGGCGCGCGGCTGGCCGGCGAACAGACGCTTGATCCGAGCTTCGGCTGCCCGGCGCTGTGGATCGATCCGGCCCAGCGCGATCTGGCCATCGCCGAAGGCTACCTGACAGTCGATGCCAGCACCGTGGTGGCAACCCAGCTCAACCAGCTCTTGGCCGAGCGGCCGCAGGCGCTGTTCGGCCCGGACGAGATGAAGGCGATCCTTGATGCGGTAAAGGACCATTCGGCCGGCCTGGTCGAAACGATCTATCCGCAGCCGCTCAGCCTCGCCGCGCTGACCCGGTTGTTCCGCACCCTGCTGGAAGACGGCCTGCCGATCGGCCATCCGCTGCCGATCCTTTCCGCTCTCGCCCTTGCCGTGCAGCAGAGCCACGAGCACGAACGGCTGGTCGAACTGGTCCGGGCCGAGCTGGGCGGGCTGATCGTTGGGCGGATTTGTGCCCCGCATGAGCGGCTGCCGGTGCTGACTCTCGATCCCCGGCTGGAAAGCGCGATCGTCCAGGGCCTGTCCGATCCCCTGACCGG
>JBKBSV010000011.1:0-34085 GCA_046291115.1 Novosphingobium sp.
CGAAATAGACCGTTTCGTTGACCTGCACCAACCGCCCTTCGGCTTGGACCTTGGCCGCGGCCGGCATGCCTTCGACCTGGGCCATGGTGATACGCACTCTGGGGCTGTCTTCCCGGATCTGGCCACTGATCCTGGGCCAGCGGGGAGCCACGAACATGAAGCCGACGTGGCTGGTTGCATAGCCCTGGCCGAAGATGTCCTTGCCGCCCCGAATGCCCCATTGCATCACCCGGTAACTGTCGGTCTGGATGCCGCACTGGGCCTCCTTCTCGGCGCCATGCGGTGTCCAGGGGGCGGGCAGCGGGAAATTCGGGGTTCCTGCCAGCGCCACGGAGGCTGCCATCAACGAAGCAACAACAGGCAGGACTATGGCGCGCATGGCGTTTTCCAGCTCCAGACTCGACAATCGAGCGGGATTATGGGCGCTCAGCCCTGATTTGCAATTCAGGCTGGCAGAAAAGCGGCTGCCGCGCCGTCTGCCTGCTTGCGCCGCGGCAATAAAGGTCGCAGCATCATGCTGATCGTCGATGATGAAGGACCCGTCATGCGTCTTGCTCTGGTTGCCTTGATTGCCCTTGGCTTGTGCCAGCCAGCCCTCGCCGCGCCGAAAAAGAAGTCCGCCGCAGAGCACGCCGCCGCAATAGCTGGCGCAACTGCGGCGGCCAGCGGTGACGCCGAGCGGCAGATCAAAGCGATCCAGGCGCTGGACGACGATCCCGCAGGGCCGATGCTCAACGCGGTGATCGTCTATAACCCGAACGCCGCCGATGAGGCTGCGGCCAAGGCCAATACCGGGCTGCTGGGCGGGCGAACCGTGCTGGTCAAGGACAACATCGAGACGAAGGACTTTCCCACCACGGCAGGCAGCCTGGCGCTGGAGGGCAACATGACCGGCCGCGATGCACCGGTCGTGGCACGGGTCCGGGCGCAAGGCGGCG
Source organism: Novosphingobium sp. (assembly GCA_046291115.1). Lineage (GTDB taxonomy): Bacteria > Pseudomonadota > Alphaproteobacteria > Sphingomonadales > Sphingomonadaceae > Novosphingobium. Next base: position 939 of record JBKBSV010000011.1, read on the forward strand.
TCATATTGGGCAAGACCAACCTGTCGGAATGGGCCAACATCCGTGGCAGCCGCTCCTCCTCCGGGTGGAGCGCGATCGGCGGGCAGACCCGCAACCCCCACGCGATCGACCGCACGCCCTGCGGTTCGTCTTCCGGCAGCGGGGCGGCGGTCGCCGCCGGCATGGCCTGGGGCGCGATCGGAACCGAGACCGACGGATCGATCACCTGTCCGGCCAGCGTCAACGGGGTGGTCGGGTTCAAGCCCACGGTCGGGCTGGTCAGCCGGACCCATATCGTGCCGATCAGCTTCAGCCAGGACACGGCCGGGCCGATGACCATGACCGTCCCCGATGCCGCGCTGCTGCTGACCGCAATGGCCGGAACCGATCCGCTGGATCCCGCCACGGCCGAGGCCGACAAGCGCAAGACCGATTTCACCAGGGGATTGGACAAGAGCAGCCTGAAAGGCGTGCGAATCGGGGTGATGCGCAAGCAGACCGGAAGCAACGCCGCTATCCATGCCGTCTTCGATCAGGCGCTGGCCGATCTCGCCGCCGCGGGCGCAATCCTGGTTCCGATCGATTACGATTTTCCGCCCGACATGTATCGCGATGAAGGGTTGGTGCTGCGCTTCGAACTGAAGGAAGGCCTGAACGCCTACCTGGCCGGCCTGCCCGGAACACCGAAGGTCCGCAGTCTGACTGAGGTGATTGCCTTCAACATGGCCAACCGCGACCGGGAACTGCGCTGGTTCGGACAGGACACCTTCGAACTGGCCGACAAGCCGACCGACCGGGATGCCTATCTCAAGGCGCGGGCCAATTCACTGCGGCTGGCCGGGCCGGAAGGAATCGACCGTCTCTTGCGCGAAAACGCCGTGGCGGTGCTGGTGGTGCCGACCCGCGGTCCGGCCTGGACAATCGATCCGGTCAATGGCGACAATTTCATGCCGATCGGCATTGGCGGAATGGCCGCGATCGCCGGATACCCGCACCTGACCGTCCCGATGGGTACGGTCGAGGGCCTGCCAGTTGGCCTCAGCTTCATCGGCGGCAAGTGGGACGATGCCCGCGTACTGCAACTGGGTGCAGCTTACGAACGGGTCCGCACCGCTGTTCTGCCACGGCCCCGATTCGAACGCTGGGGCAAATGAACGGGCGGTCCGCCTCAACCAGGGCGCCCATGGTCATTCCGCGCGGGACCGTGCTGTTCCGTCCGGAACAGGCCTGTCAGGGCTTTGTCGTGGTGCGCCGCGGATCGATCAAGGTTTCGCTGACGGCCGAAAACGGGCGCGAGATCGTGCTCTACAGGGTCAGTCCGGGTGAGGTCTGCCTGCAGACCTTCGGCTGCCTGGTCAACGGCAATCCCTATTCGGCAGAAGGCGTGACGGAAAGCGATTGCGAGATCGAGGTGATCCCGGTGGGCGAATTCCAGCGCCGGATCGAGAGCGACGACGCCTTTCGCCAGCAGTTGTTCAGCGCGGTCGCGGCGCGCTTTGCCGATCTGGAACGGCTGGTCGAAGATGTCGCCCTGTCGAGCATCGCGGAACGGTTGGCCCGCGCCATCCTCAGGCTGGCGGGGGCAGGCAACCGCCTCGACGCGACGCACGAAGCACTGGCGACCGAGATCGGCTCGGCCCGCGAAGTGGTCAGTCGCCAGCTGGGCCTGTTCGCCAGGGCCGGGCTGATCGCGCTGTCACGCGGCCACATCGACCTGATCGACCGCGTCGGGCTTGAAGCTCTGGCTCACTCAGCCGGCTGACAGCTCTTTTTGGGCCGCTTGGTGACAATGTCACAGATCAGGCGGCGCGCCGCTGCGATCATCCGCATTGCCATCAAGCAACCATCAAGCAAGGGGTTAGAACCATGAAAAAGAATGTCGGACAGACCGAACGCGTGATCCGCATTATTGCCGGAATCGGCCTGCTGGGCCTTGCTGCTACCGGCCATTACACGCCGTGGACCTGGCTGGGCATCGTCCCGCTGCTGACCGGCCTGATCGGCTGGTGCCCGCCTTACGCCATTCTCGGCATCAACACCTGCAAGACACGCTGAGCACCGTGCGGGTGTAATCGCCGACCGCTGGGTCACAAGGTTGGCAAAGACAAAGGTTGGCAAAGATAAAAGGCCCGGAGCGGGAGATGCCTGCTCCGGGCCTTTGTCGGCTTTATGCAGCTGGAAAGTCAGCTTACTTCTTGGCAGCCGCCTTCTTGGCCGGAGCATCGGCCTTGTCAGCCTTCTCGGCCTTCGGCTTGGCTTCCTTCTTGGCCGGCTTTTCCTCGGCCGCAGTCTCGTCCTTCTTGGCCGCCTTTTTGGCCGGGGCCTTCTTGGTCTTGGCCGGTGCCGGAGCGGCCTCGTCGGCTTCGATCGCGGCCTGCAATTCCTCGCGGGTCACTTCGCGCTCGGTGATTTCGGCCTTGTCGAACAGGAAGTCGACGACCTTGTCTTCATAAAGCGGCGCGCGCAGCTGGGCGGCAGCCAGCGGATCCTGCTGGATGAATTCCACGAAACGCTGACGGTCTTCCGCGCGGTATTGCTGCGCGGCCTGGGTAACCAGCATCTGCATTTCCTGCTGGGTCACTTCCACACCGTTGGCCTGGCCGATCTCCGACAGCAGCAGGCCGAGGCGGACGCGGCGCACGGCGATGGCGCGATAGTCTTCCTTCTCGTCCTCGATTTCCTTCAACGCAGCGGCCGGATCAGGCTCGTTCTGGGCTTCCTGCTGAAGCTGGGCCCAGATCTGCTGAAACTCGGCTTCGACCATGCTCGGCGGAACCTCGAAATCGTGATCGGCGGCAAGCAGATCAAGCAGCGCCCGCTTCATCTGGGTGCGGGTCAGCCCGGCATTTTCCTGCTCCAGCTGGCCGCGCAGCAGCCCCTTCAGCTGCTCCAGGCTTTCCAGACCGAGATTCTTGGCGAATTCATCGTCGATCTTGGTTTCGCCCGGCACCTTCACCGCCTTGACGGTGATGTCGAACGTGGCCTCCTTGCCCTTGAGGTTCTCAGCCGGATAGTCAGCCGGGAAGGTCACGGTGATGGTCTTTTCCTCCCCTTGCTTCACGCCAACCAGCTGGTCTTCGAAGCCGGGGATGAAACGGCCAGCGCCCAATTCCAGCGCGGCATCGGTAGCGCTGCCGCCTTCGAATTCCACACCATCAAGCTTGCCGACGAAATCAATGATCAGCTGATCGCCGTTTTCCGCCTTCTTGCCCTTCTTGGCCTCGACAAAGGTCTTGGCGCCTTCGGCCAGACGGGCAACCTGTTCGTCCACTTCGGCATCCGACACCGGCACGACCAGCTTTTCCAGCTTGATCCCGTCAATCGCCGGGGCAGCGATCGTCGGCAGCACTTCCAGGCTGACGGTCAGTTCGGCGTCCTTGCCCTCCTCATAGCCTTCGCCCAGCGCGATCTGCGGCTGCATGGCCGGGCGCAGGGCATTGTCGGCGATGACCTTGTCCAGCGCTTCGCGGACCGAGGTGTTGAGCGCTTCCTGATGCAGTGCCGGACCGTGCATTTTCCGAACCAGGTTGGCCGGAACCTTGCCGGGGCGAAAGCCGGGCATGCGCACCTGCGGCGCAATCTTGCTCACTTCGTCGGCGATCCTCGCGGCGATATCCGCCGCCTTGATCGTCACCGTGTAGGCGCGCTTCAAACCTTCGTTGCTGGTTTCGACAATCTGCATGACTTGGGATGCCTTCCGGTTACTCACTGCGCTTCGCCGGACGGGCCGGGGCTGGAAACTGGTGCGGGCGAAGGGACTCGAACCCCCACATCTTGCGATACTGGAACCTAAATCCAGCGCGTCTACCAGTTCCGCCACGCCCGCAGGACCCGACGAAGTGTTGAATCAAGCGGTGGCCCTTAGTGGCCGCGCGCGCAAAGGGCAAGCATTAGCACCGAGCCGGCGCCACAGTTCAGCGCAAGCCGAGAACAGCCCCCGCCCGCGCCAGCCATCCGCCCGGTGACCGCGCGGCCGGAGCCCGCAGCGAAACGGGGCAATCGAGGCAATAGGCCTGGGCTCCGCGGGCCTGCCCCAGCCAGGCGAGTTCGGCCAGAGCGCCCGCCAGCCGGGCTTCCTGGCGCAGCGCGACCAGCCCGACCAGATCAGTCGGTGCGGCGGCCTGTTCGTCCTGCCCGGTCAGGGATTCGAGCAGCGAGGCATAGGGATCGGCATCCTTGCCGTAGAACTGTGGATGCCACTCTTTCAGCTTGGCCGCCCCGGCAGCCCAGGCCAGGGCATCGTCAAGACCGCCAAACTGGTCCACCAATCCATTCTGCCGCGCAGTGCCGCCATCCCAGACCCGCCCTTGCGCTATGGCATCGACCTGTTCCGGGGTCTTGCCGCGGGCCTTGGCCACCTCCTTCAGGAAACGGTCGTAACCGTTCTCGATATTGGCCTGGATCATCGTTTCGGTTTCTTCCGTGAAGCCAGCCAAGATATCCGGCTGACCCGACAGCGCCGTGGTCCGGACGCCATCCGATTTGACGCCGTAATCGGCGAGGGTCTTTTCAAAACTTGGGATCATCGCGAAAATCCCGATCGAGCCGGTGATCGTGCCGGGCTGGGCAAAGATCCGGCTGGCCGGGGTGGACACCCAATAGCCACCGCTGGCGGCGACATTGACCATCGAGACGACCACCGGGCGATTGCCTTTGGCCTTGAAGCGTTCAAGCGCGAGGCGGATCTGTTCCGAGGCAAAGACCGAACCGCCGGGCGAATCGACTCGCAGCACCAGCGCCTTGGCATCATCGGCATTGGCCTTGTCGATCAGGCGGGCAATCCGCTCTCCGCCCGCCGTGCCCGGACCAGCCTTGCCATCGACAATGCTGCCGGCAACCGTGACCACAGCGATCGCTTCGCCCTTTTCCTTGATCGGATGGGCAGCCAGCAGGGTTTCAGCCTTGTTGTGGGCAAAGGCGCCGGGGGCATCGTCCAGTTCGTCCTCGCCGGCGACCTGCTTGACCCGTTCACCAAAGGCCACCTCATCGCCCAGCTTGTCGACCAGTCCGGCGGACAGCGCCGCCTGCGCTGCATCGCCCTTGGCCGAGGTCATCCAGCCGGCCGGATCGGTGGTCACCAGCTTGAGGTTGGCCTTGGGCCGCGCCTTGGCAACATCGCCCTGCCATTCCTCCCAGATCGCGGCAAAAACCGCACGGCGCGCTTCCTTCGATGGCTCGGACGCCTGGTCATAAAGATAAGGTTCGACGAAATCCTTGTAGGTGCCGACCTTGTAAACGTGGACGTTGACCTTGTAGCGTTGCAGCAGCTGGCCATAGTACAACCGGTCACCGCCCGGCCCCATGGCAAAGGCTCCGCCCAGCGGGTGCAGCCAGACCTCGCTGGCATGGGCAGCCAGCATCAGGCCGTCGTCGGTGTAGAACGTCGAATAGGCCAGCACTGGCTTCCTGACGGCGCGGACCTTGTCCATCGCCGCGCCCAGTTCCTGCATCGAGACCAGCCCACCGCCGCTGAACTGCGACAGATCGAGCACCACCGCCTTGATCCGGTCATCCTCTGCCGCAAGGCTTAACGCGCGAACCAGATCGCGGGTGCGGAATTCCGTGGGCTGGTTGCCGCCGGACATCAGCGCATCGAACGGATCGCGTGCGGCCGGTTCTTCCACCACGGTCCCATTGAGCCGCAGCAGCAGCGCGCCATCGCGCATCGTCCCGGCGCTGGGCCGCATGGTCAGCGCGGCATAAAGCGCCATGAAGAACAGCAGCATGAACAGCAGCACCAGCCCGTCCTTGATGCCGACCAGAAAATGCCAGACCTTGCGCGCGAAAATCATGCTGGAACCCTATCGTATGCCATCAAACACCATAGGCAGCCCCCGCGTGCAGGGCGAGACTGTGCTCGACCAAGGGGCAAGGGCAATCGGCGGGTGACAATCCCGCCTGGCGATTGTCCCCTCCCTTGCCGAAACCTGCGCACCTCGCTAGGGCACTGGCTTCAATGACATCGCCAGAACCATCCGCCGCGGGCCGCTATCCAGCCGGCCGCGCCGCCTTCCCGCACCGCGACCTGACGGGGCTGGCCGGCCTTGCCCCGTGGGAGATCCTGTTCCTGCTCGACGAAGCGGAGCAATGGGTCGAGCTGAACCGCCAGCTCAACAAGCGGGTGGAACGGCTGGCCGGGCTGACCATCATCAACGCCTTTTTCGAAAACTCCACCCGCACGCTGCTGTCGTTCGAGATTGCGGGCAAGCGGCTGGGGGCAGACGTGGTCAACATGCACGCCGCGCAATCGAGCGTGAAAAAGGGCGAGACGTTGATCGACACGGCGATGACGCTCAACGCGATGCACGCCGATGCGATCGTGATCCGCCACCAGAGCAGCGGCGCGGTGCGGCTGATCGCGGACAAGGTCGATTGCCCGGTGCTCAACGCCGGGGACGGACAGCACGAACACCCCACCCAGGGCCTGCTCGATGCCTTGACCATCCGCACATTCCTGAGAAGCAAAAGGGCCGAGGGGGCGGACTTTGCCGGGCTGACCGTGACGATCTGCGGCGACATCCTGCACAGCCGGGTCGCGAGATCGAACATCCACTGCCTGACCACGCTGGGCGCGGAAGTGCGGGTCTGCGCCCCGCCCGCGCTGATGCCGGCCGAGATCGAGGCGCTGAAAGTAAAGCCTTTTCATGATTTCGACGCCGCTCTGAAAGGGGCTGACGTGGTGATGATGCTGCGCCTTCAGCAAGAGCGGATGAGCGGCCAGTTCATTCCCTCCCCGCGAGAATACCGGCACCTTTATGGGTTGACACTGGAACGGCTTGCAAAGGCCGCACCGGACGCGCTCGTGATGCACCCCGGCCCCATGAACCGAGGGGTGGAGATAGACAGCAACGTGGCCGACCTGGCCGGCCGCAGCGCGATCACCAGCCAGGTCGAAATGGGGGTGGCAATCCGCATGGCCTGCCTTGATGTCCTGACCCGCAAGGCGCGCGGCGTGGAGGGATGGGCATGACGGAGCTATCCCCGCTGACGATCATCAACGCCCGGCTCGTGCTGCCCTCGGGCGAACCGCAGGCCGGAGCGATCCGCTGCGAAGGCGATCAGATTGCCGCCTTGGGCAGCGATGTTGCCGCCCGGCCGGGTGACCGCACGATCGATGCGCGCGGCGCGTTGGTGGCACCGGGCCTGGTTGACCTTGGCGTGTTTGCGATCGACAAGCCGGCGTTCCACTTTGGCGGAATCACCCGCGCCGCGCTGATGCCCGATCAGGGGCTGGTGCTCGACAAGCCGGCCGCAGTGCGTTTTGCCGCGCAGTCAGGCAAGCCGGACCTGTGGGTCCACCCGCTCGCCGCCGCCACTCGCGGCCTTGATGGCGGCGACATTGCCGAACTGGCGCTGATGCACGAGGCCGGAGCCAAGGCCGTCGCCACCGGGCGGCGCTGGATTGCCGATAGCGGCACCATGCACCGCCTGCTGTGCTATTGCGCGATGCTGGACCTGGCCGTGGTGACCCATGCCGAAGATGCCGGGCTGACCGGCGCAGCGGTTGCCACCGCGGGCGAAATGGCAACCCGCCTCGGCCTGCCCAGCGCCCCGGCAGAGGCCGAAGCCCTGGCCGTGGCGCGCGACATTGCCCTGGCGGAAATGACCGGTGCGCGGCTCCATTTTCGCCAAGTCACCACCCGCGCCGCACTCGATCTGGTGCGCGCAGCAAGGGCCCGCGGCGTGGCGGTAAGCGCGGGCGTAACACCGGCCCATTTCATGCTGTCGGACGTGGCAATCGGCGATTTCCGCACCTTTACCCGCCTGTCCCCGCCGCTGCGCAGCGAGGCCGACCGCCAGGCCGTGCTGACCGCGCTGGCCGACGGGACGATCACCGTCATTTCATCCGGCCACGATCCGCGCGGGCCGGAAGACAAGCGCCTGCCTTTTGCCGATGCCGAGCCCGGCATGGCCGGGGCCGAAACGCTGCTCGCGCTGACGCTGGGACTGGTCCGTGACGGGGTGATCGATCTGGCCCGCGCCTTTGCCCTGCTGGCCGCCAATCCGGCGGCGCTGCTGGGCGTCCCGGCCGGACGGCTGGAGCCCGGCGCGGCGGCAGACCTTGCCGTGATCGATCCCGACAAGCCGTGGATCGTCGATTCCGACAAGATGGCCGCGGCTGCCGGCAACACCCCGTTTGACAAGCAGGGTGTTCAGGGACGCGTGCTGAAGCTGTTCAAGGGCGGCAGCGAAGTCGGCTGATCCGGCAACGGCGAACCCCTCCCGCACGCAGCGGAAGGGATCTGACGACAGGTTCCTTCAGGCACCCGGTTGGACGGCAAGCCTTACTTCTTGCGAGCCGCAGCCGGTCCGGCAACCTGGGCCGGAGCCTTGGGTCCTGCCTTGGCAGCATAGACCGGGGCATTGGCCGGGCGGCCGATGGTCGAATAGGCAAAGCAGACTCCGCCGCGCGACTTGACCTTGGAACACAATCCGCCCGCGCCCTGCCCGTCGAGGCCGGTGGCGGCTACCCGCCAGAACTTCTTGCCGCGAACGGTGGCGGGGGTGATCGTCATCTTGAAGTTGCGCAGTTCCGGGTTCCGATTGGCATAGAAGCCCCAGGCACGGCGTGCGCCCTGTTCGCTGGAGAACGAGCCGAGCTGGACCGCGTGACTGGAACCCTTGCCCGCCACCGGCGCCGGTTCGCGGCGTGGGCGCAGACCCGGACGATGCGCAGCCGGCACAGCAGCAGCCACCGGCAGAGGGGCCTTGGGCGCCGCCGCGCGGGCCGGCTTCGGACCGGGAAGCGAAGTCGGCGTTTCGCCAAAGCTGGCCGCGAACGAACCATCGCTGGCCGGACGGGCCTTTGGCGCAGCCGCAACCGGGGGCCTGACCGGGCTGTATTGCGCCAGTTCCGAAGCATCGGCGGCAATCGGCGGTAGCTCGGCATTGGCGGCAAGGGCCTGTGCAGGCTCGGCCTGGGCAGCCGTTTCAGCCGCGAGCTGCTGCTGGTCGGCACTGGCATTGAGCGCCAGCCGGGCGGGCATGCCGCGATCACTGCGCACCGGCACGCCGATCATCCCGGCAACCCGCAGACGGCCGTCTTCGGGCCGGGTCTGGGTCGCCCAGTTGCTGATCCGCGCATCGAGCTGATCGGCCGGAACGTCCTGCGCGGCCATCATTCGGGCTTCGCGCCAGCGCCCATCCAGCGCAAAGGCATAGGCCAGGTTCTGGCGCAGCTTGGGGGTGTTTTCCCCGCTGCGGAGCCGGTCCGAGAGGATCGCCACGCCGCGATTGGTTTCACCGGCCAGGGCATAGGCCAAGCCCAGGTCTGCTGCCGGAATGGCATCGCGCCAGTCATCAAGGATCGCCACGGCCTCGCGGTTGTTGCCCGATCCGATGTGAGCCAGCGCCAGACTGAGCGCGGTGCGCGCGGAGTTGTCCCCCAGTGTCATCCCATCGTCAAGCGCCTGGGCCGCCGATTCGAACCGTCCGGCGCGCAGGTAGGCCTGGCCCAGCAACGCACGATAGCGGGCCTCGCGCGGGTTGGCCGCAACGAGATCCTCGGCCATCGAGATCGCCTTTTCGGTGTCCCCGCGCGAGATTGCCTTCTGCACCTCGGCCGCTACCCGGTCAGGGGCAGGTTTGGCGACGACCGAGCTGGCCGAAAAGCCGGCTCCGGCCATGATGGCAACGGCCATTACCCCGGCCAGGCCCAGCGGCAGGATATTGCGGCGGATACGGTCGGACTTCATGGGACTTCTCCCCTCCAGAACAATTACTTGCGCTTATTCGCCACTTGCGCGGCGAGTTCGGCAACATCGGGAACTTCGGCCAGCAGCCGATCGAGCGCTTCGGTCAACAGCGACTGGGCGCTGCGGCCCTTGATCGTGCAGGCAAGGCGAAGCTTGAGATGGCGGTCGCCGTCGACCCGCAGGGTAAAGGCGGCGCGGCGGCCGGCAGCCAGCGCCGAACGGCGCTCGGTGGCAACCTGGCGGGCCAGATCGCGCTGCTGGCGCACCACCTTGGGCAGGTGGTCTTCACCAGGCAGCGGCAGAACTTCGCCGCCCATGTCGTTCCAGCCCAGATCGTCATGATCGACGGTCGCCTGCTGCACCGCCAGCGCGCCCATCGCCGGGCGCATCGCGGGCCGCGCGCCGCCCTTGCGGGCCAGCAGGCGCGGATTGAGCGAGGCAACGGGTTTGGGTTCGGACATGGCCCCCAGCCGCTCCCTTATGATCCGGCGACACGGCGGCCGAAGCCGCCAGCCGGGCGCTGCACGCCCTGGATGGTCGATACACTGGCCGGCGCGGCAAACACCGTGCGGCGGAAGTTCTTTTCAAGCCGGTCCGAAATGTAATTCCACAGCGCGGCCACTTCTGCCGCACTGCGGCCATTGGGATCGACTTCCATGACCGTTCGGCCATCGATCATCGAGGCAGCAAAATCGGTGCGATGATGCAGGGTGATCGGGGCGACAGTGCCATGCTGCGACAGCGCAACGGCAGCTTCCGAGGTGATCTTGGCCTTGGGGGTGGCAGCATTGACCACGAAAATCAGTGGCTTGCCAGCGCGTTCACACAGATCGACCGTGGCACCAACGGCGCGCAGATCGTGCGGGCTGGGCCGGGTCGGCACGACGATCAGTTCGGCCACGGAGATCACCGACTGGATCGCCATGGTAATCGCCGGGGGGGTATCGATTACCGCCAATCGAAAGCCCTGCTGGCGCAGCACGGCGAGATCCTGAGCAAGGCGGGCCACCGTGGTCTGGGCAAAGGCGGGAAATTCGTCTTCGCGCTCGTTCCACCAGTCGGCCAGCGAACCTTGTGGGTCGATATCGATCAGAACCACTGGTCCAGCGCCTGCGCGCTGGGCTTGCACGGCAAGGTGCCCGGACAGGGTCGTCTTGCCCGATCCGCCCTTCTGCGATGCCAAAGCCAGTACTCGCAAAGCCGTTCCCCCTTGGAAAAATGCAGCAAACCCATTTCGAGTTGCCGTGGGGGATCGCAGATCGTTCCTAATTTTGAGTTAACGCGCCGCGCCGCTCGGACCCTGCGCGACGCGCCAAGGGATGCAGAATTGCTTTGCTAACACCCTGTTTATCATGGCAGTTAACCAGACCATGCCATGCGCCTGGCATGGTAACGGTTTGATGGACAGGCCGGCCGGTTAAGCCGGGCTGCACTGCAACGGGAATTTTCCAATGGGTCGCAAGTCTTTGATTGCCTTGATTGTTGCCGCAAGCGGGGCGATTCTCTTACCCGCAGCGGCAAAGGCCGACACCAAGGACGGGGTCGATGCGTGGACCCGCGGCGACTTTGCCGGGGCGGTGCGCGAATGGCAGGCGGCAGCGGCGAAGGGGGATTCCGACGCGATCTATAATCTGGGCGAGGCCTACCGGGTCGGCAAAGGCGTGCCGCGCGATCTGGCCATAGCCGAAGAGCATTTCGGCCGCGCTGCGGCAATGGGACATCTGCAGGCCAGCGACACCTATGGCGTGCTGCTATTCCAGCGCGGAGAGCGCCAGCGCGCCCTGCCCTTCATCCGCGCCGCCGCCGATCGCGGCGATCCGCGCGCGCAGTATTTCCTTGGCATTGCCCATTTCAATGGCGATCTGGTGCCCAAAGACTGGGTCCGCGCCTATGCGTTGGTCAGCCTGGCTCACCAGCAGAACCTGCCGCAGGCCGCATCGGCACTGACGCAGATGGATCAGCATATCCCGATGGCCCAGCGCCAGCAGGCCGTGACCCTGGCGGCTGACCTCCAGGCCCAGGCCGATGCAACCCGCGCGCGCCAGCTTGCCGCCGTCGATCTGGGCGCACAGGTGCCGACCGCCGCAGTAGCGGCCCGGCCGCGCCCTGCGCCCGCGCCGGCCCCTGTCCGCGGGCCCTCCGTCGCTTCGGCGAATGAGGCTGCCAGCACCGCTGGCCGCGCTGCCGAAGCCAGCAACCCGGCAACCGCCGGGGCCGACTATACCGTGCGCGGCGCGCCGCCCGTGGCAACAACCACCCCGCCGCCCACGCCGCGTCCGATAGCAGTGGCCGCGCCGCCTCCAGCCCCTGCACCGGCTGCCAGCGGCAAATGGCGGGTGCAGCTTGGCGCCTTCGCCCAGCCGGGAAATGCTGATGCCCTGTGGAGCCGGGTCAGGCACCGGCCGGAACTGGCAGGCAAACCGCGCCTGAGCGTCAAGGCCGGATCCGTGACCCGATTGCAGGCCGGCGGCTTTGCCAGCGAGGGTGAGGCCCGCGCCGCCTGCGGCAAGCTGAAAGCCGCCGGGTTCGAATGCTCGGTGGTTGCCAGCTGACGGACTTTTGGCGCCTTTGCAGCCTTGATCTGATCCGCCGGGTGGCCATGAGCGGTAGCCGGCCTGTTTGGCCGCACTGCAAGCAGCCGGCGCGACGCTGGTAGCTCTTGAAGCTCAGTTCTTGAACGGGTTCTTCGGGCTGCGCAATATCAGCCGCACTGGCACGGCGTTGAAGCCAAGATCGCGGCGCAGCGAATTGACCAGGTACCGCTGGTAGCTGCTGGGCAGATCGTCCAGCCGGGTGCCGAACAGGACGAAGCTTGGCGGGCGGGTCTTGGCCTGGGTAATGTAGCGCAGCTTGATCCGTTTGCCGCCAGGGGCTGGCGGCGGATTCTTTTCCAACGCTTCGTCGAACCACTTGTTGAGCAGCGCGGTCGGCACCCGCTTTGACCAGGCTGCGCGGATTTCGAACGCAACCTTGATCAGGGTATCGAGTCCCTTGCCGGTCCGGGCCGAAACGGTCAGCACCGGCAGGCCCTTGACCTGGCTCAGCCCGTCTTCCAGCGCGCCCTTGATGCCGTTGAACAGCGCCGAGGCATCCTCTGCCGCGTCCTTGCCGGCCACGTCCCACTTGTTGATCGCAATGATCAGCGCCCGGCCTTCTTCCAGCACCATGGAGGCAATCTTGAGGTCCTGGTGCTCGAGGCCGCGGGTGGCATCGAGCAGCAGCACCACCACTTCGGCAAAATCCACCGCATGACGGGCATCGGCCACGGCCAGCTTTTCCAGCTTGTCCGTCACCTGCGCCTTCTTGCGCATCCCGGCCGTGTCGATCAGCCGCACCGGGCGCTTCTCGCCGCTGTCGGGATCGGCCCATTCCCAATCGACCGCGATCGAATCGCGGGTGATCCCGGCTTCTGGCCCGGTCAGCAGCCGGTCCTCGTTCAGAAAGGCGTTGATCAGGGTCGACTTGCCGGCATTCGGTCGCCCGACGATCGCCAGCTTCAACGGCGCCTGGTTGATCGCGCCCTCGTCCTCGGCATCGAAGGGTCCGAATTCCTCGTCCGGCTGCTTGTCGGCCAGATGGGGCAGCAAGGCTTCGAACAGGTCGGCCATGCCAGTACCATGCTCGGCCGACAGTGGCACCGGATCACCAAAGCCCAGCGCAAATGCCTCGTAAACCCCGTGATCGCCGGACTTGCCTTCGGCCTTGTTGGCTACCAGCACCACCGGCACGTCACTTTCCCGCAGGTAGCGGGCGATTTCCTCATCCAGCGGGGTCAGTCCGGCACGGGCGTCGATCACGAACAGCGCCACGTCGGCGCCTGACAAGGAGGCCTCGGTCTGCTGGCGCATCCGTCCCGGCAGGCTGCTCGGGTCCTCGTCCTCCCACCCGGCGGTATCAACCACGGTGAAATCAAGGCCGAGCAAGTGCGCCTCGCCAAAACGGCGGTCGCGGGTCACCCCGGGTTGGTCATCGACCAGCGCCAGCTTCTTGCCGACCAGCCGATTCCACAGCGTGGATTTGCCGACATTGGGGCGGCCGATGATGATGACTTGGGGGAGGGGCATGGCGCAACCCCTGCGCCGGGAAGTGCAATTTTGCAAGTTTTGCGCACGCTGCGGCAGGTTCTTGCCGGTCAAACGGCAGGATCTTGCCGCGCTGTTAACCACGCGCAACAGGCTTGCCCTAACCAGCCCTCGCTATCCCGGCAGGCATGAGATCGCCACATCTTCTTCTGATCGCTGCTTTTGCCTGTCTTCCAGCCGCACCGGCTGCGGCCCGGACCGTGCTGCCTGATGATCGCGACGCGGGCCAATCGGGCAGTTCGCTGCTGCCGCCCTATCTGCAATGCGTGCCCTATGCGCGGCAGGTATCCGGCATCCAGATCTATGGCGATGCCCATACCTGGTGGGACCAGGCCAAGGGGCGCTATGCGCGTGGTTTCGAGCCGAAAGTGGGCGCAGTGCTGGCCTTCAAACCGCACGGCAACTCCACCTTGGGTCACGTGGCCACAGTCAGCCGGATCATCGATGCCCGTACCATCCTGGTCCGCCATGCCAACTGGAGCCCGATCAACGGCCGGCGCGGCCAGATCGAGGACAATGTCAGGGTAGTGGACGTATCAAATGCGGGCGACTGGAGCGAGGTGCGGGTTTGGTATGCACCGCTGCAAGCGCTGGGCGGAACGCACTGGCCGGTCCACGGCTTTATCTATCCTGCCCGCCCCGGCAAGGAACTGCCGCGCTGGTCGCTGCCCGGCCCGGGCCCCAAGGGCCAGCAGACCGCGGCCATGCCGCGCGGCAAGGATCCGATCGGCGCGCTGATCCAGCGCCGGATGGGCTGGTAAGCCGCCTCAGGCCTTCGCTACCGGTGCGTTTTCGCCAAGGTCCTCGTACCAGGCTTCGACCGGACCGTTGAGCTTGATGGTCAGCGGCTGACCATGGCGGTCCATGGTCTTGCCGGCCTGAACCCGCACCCAGCCTTCGGAAATGCAGTATTCCTCGATGTTGGTCCGGACCACGCCCTTGAAACGGATGCCGATGCCGCGCATCAGCTTTTCCTCGTCGAAGAACGGGCTGCGCGGATTGATCGCGATGCGATCGGGCGGCAGGTCGGGGCTGTCAGAAGCCGGTGGGGTGGTTTCGTCGGTCATGAAATGCGCCTCTAGGTTGCTTTGCCCGCTTGTCAATTCGCCCTCGCCTGTCTAAGGGCGCGCTTCTGCCTGGGAATGGGCGCGTAGCTCAGCGGTAGAGCACACCCTTCACACGGGTGGGGTCACAGGTTCAATCCCTGTCGCGCCCACCATTCCCCCTTGAAGCAAGCCGTCTCCTTGAAAGCATGGTCACTTGCGGGCATAGGCCTGCCACCATGCATGATATCAAGTTCATCCGCGAAAACCCCGCCGCCTTCGATGCCGGCCTGGCCCGGCGCGGGGTGGCAGCGCAGTCAGCTGCAATCCTCGCTCTCGATGCAGAGCGGCGCGCCGTCGCCACGCGGATGCAAGAGGCGCAGAGCCGACGCAATGACGCCTCCAAGCTGATCGGCGCGGCGATGGGCCGGGGTGACCAGGACGAGGCCGAGCGGCTGAAGGCCGAAGTCGCCACGCTGAAGGACACCCTGCCCGCGCTGGAAGCCGAAGAGCGTGAGCTGACCCAGCGGCTGAACGACGAACTGGCCCGCCACCCCAACCTGCCGCACGCCAGCGTGCCCGATGGCGAGGACGAGACGCAGAATATCGAAGTGCTGCGCTGGGGCACGCCGCGCGAGTTCGCCTTTGCGCCCAAGGAACACGCCGACCTTGGCCCGGCGCTGGGCCTCGATTTCGAGACCGGGACGCTGATTTCCGGGGCGCGGTTCACTTTCCTGCGCGGCCAGATGGCGCGGCTGCAGCGCGCGCTGGGGCAGTTCATGCTGGATCACCAGACCTCGGTGAATGGCTATACCGAGTGTGCGACGCCGCTGATGGTGCGGGAAGAGGCGCTGTTCGGAACCGGGCAGCTGCCCAAGTTTGCCGAGGACAATTTCCAGACTACCGATGGCCGCTGGCTGATCCCCACCGCCGAAGTTTCGCTCACCAATTCTGTCCGCGAACAGATCCTGGCCGAAGCGGCACTACCGATCCGGCTGACCGCCCTGACCCCCTGTTTCCGCAGCGAGGCCGGCGCGGCCGGCAAGGATACCCGTGGCTATATCCGCCAGCACCAGTTCGAGAAGGTCGAACTGGTTTCGATCTGCAAGCCCGAAGACAGCGAGGCCGAACACGAGCGGATGACGGCGGCGGCAGAATCCGTGCTGCAGGCGCTGGAACTGCCCTATCGCAAGGTGGTGCTGTGTGCCGGGGACATGGGCTTCACCGCGCGGCTGACCTATGACCTTGAAGTCTGGCTGCCCGGGCAGAACACCTACCGCGAGATTTCGTCATGCTCCAACTGCGGCGATTTCCAGGCCCGGCGGATGAACGCCCGTTACCGGCCGGAAGGCGCCAAAGGCACGGAATTCGTTCACACGCTCAACGGCTCGGGCCTCGCAGTTGGCCGCACCCTGGTGGCTGTGTTGGAGAATTACCAGCAGGAGGACGGCTCGGTGACAATTCCCATCGCGCTGCGGCCCTATATGGGCGGGACCACTGCGCTGGTACCGGCATGAGGATCCTGCTGACCAACGACGATGGCTATCACGCTCCGGGACTGGCCGTGCTGGAGCGGATCGCCCGGCAGTTTTCCGACGATGTCTGGATCGTCGCCCCGGCCGAGGAGGCATCGGGCGCGGGCCATTCGCTGACGTTGAGCAGCCCGGTGCGGCTGCGCCAGTTCGGCGAGCGGCGCTTTGCGGTAACCGGCACGCCGACCGATTCGGTGATGATGGCGTTGCGTAAAGTCCTGCCGGGCAAGCCCGACCTGATCCTGTCCGGCGTCAACCGCGGAGCCAACCTGGGCGATGACGTGACCTATTCAGGCACGGTCAGCGCC
Organism: Novosphingobium sp.; assembly: GCA_046291115.1. Classification (GTDB taxonomy): domain Bacteria; phylum Pseudomonadota; class Alphaproteobacteria; order Sphingomonadales; family Sphingomonadaceae; genus Novosphingobium. Next base: position 17,578 of record JBKBSV010000011.1, read on the forward strand.
GCGATCGAGGGCGCGTTGGCCGGGATCCGCTCGATCGCGCTCAGCCAGGTCTATGAGAAGGAAGGCATGGGCGATGCCGTGCCCTTTGCCGCTGCCGAAACCTGGGGGGCGCGCGCCATTGCCCCGCTGCTGGAGGCACCCTTCGCCCCGCGCACCCTGGTCAACATCAATTTCCCGGCCCGAACGCCCGAAGATGTTCAGGGAATTCGCGTGGTTCGCCAAGGATTTCATGACTATGCGCGCGGATCCGTGGTTGAAGGAACGGACCCGCGCGGTTATCGTTACTTTTGGTTCGGCCTGCACGGGATCGAACACACCGCCGGCCATGCCACCGACCTTGAAGCGATCGACGACGGATATGTTGCAGTGACACCCTTGCAGCTTGACCTGACCCACGACGCATCGCTGGCCGATCTGACGGAGCGTTACAGCGGATGAAGCGGTTGGCCGGCCTTGGCCTGGCGCTGGCGGCCCAGGTCGCTTTTCCCGCCATGGCCCAGACCGCCGCGCCCGATCCCAAGACCGCCACTGAACATGTCGTCAAACCTGGTGAGACGCTGGGCGGTATTGCCAACCGCGCCGAAGTGCCGCGCGTGCTGATCATCGAGGCGAATGGCCTTAAGCCGCCCTACACGCTGAAGGCCGGGCAGAAACTGGTCATCCCGCGCCGCCGCAGCCACACGGTCAAGGAAGGCGAAACCGGCTTTTCGATCGCGATGGATTACGGCGTGCCGTGGTCCGCGATTGCCGCCGCCAACGGGATGCAGCTCGACAGCCCGGTCAAGACCGGACAGAGCCTCGTGATCCCGACCGTTTCGGCCAATGCGCGTCACAGCGCCTCGCCGCCTCCGGCTCCTGCTCCCGCAGCCAGGCCCATGGTTGACATCCCCGCACCGAAGTTCGCCTGGCCGGTATCCGGCAAGGTCCGCCGCAGCTTTGTGGATGCCAAGGCGAAGGGCGGCCCGCATGACGGGATCGACGTCCTTTCCCCTGCCGGCAGCGCCGTGCGCGCCAGCGCCGCGGGCGAAGTGATCTTTGCCGGCCAGGGGCCGGACGATTACGGGCTGACCGTGATCCTGTTCCACGGCGGCCGCTGGACCACGACCTATTCGTTCCTCTCGCGGGTAACGGTCAAGGAAGGCGACCAGGTCAGGGCCGGCGAACGGATCGGGCTGGTCGGCAATACCGGCCTCGCCAAAGAGCCGCAGCTCCATTTCGAGATCCGCCGCAACCGCGTGCCGCTCGATCCGGCCAAGTACCTGCCGGGCAAATGACCCCACCGCGCCTGCGCCGCCTGAAGCCGCTGCGGCGGCAGATTCGGGTCCCGGTCTGGGCGGACGTCACGGGCCGCCTGTCTGCTGCGCTGGCGCTGGTCATGCTGGTAGTGCTGATCCACTGGTTTGACCGCGAGGGCCTGCGCGACAGCCTCGACGGCCATGCCAGTTTCCTTGACGTGGTCTATTTCACCATGATCTCGATCACCACCACCGGCTTTGGCGACATCGCCCCGGTGAGCGACAAATCGCGGTTGATCGAGGCGGTGATCGTCACCCCGATCCGGGTGGCGGTGCTGTTCATCTTCGTGGGCACGGCCTACAATTTCGTGATCAAGCGTAGCTGGGAGAATTGGCGCATGCGGAAGATCCAGGAGCGGCTGACCGGCCATATCGTGGTCCTGGGCTTCGGCATCAGCGGATCGCAGGCCGTGCGCGAGCTGATCGAGCGCGGAACCGATCCCGGCCGGATCGTGGTGATGGACGGCAGCCCGGACCGGCTGGAAGAGGCCGAAGCCTTGGGCTGCAACGTGATCGAGGCCGATGCCACCCGCGATGATGCCCTGCGCGCGGTGCGGATCGACAGCGCCAGCACCGTGCTGGTTTCCGCAGGCCGTGACGACACCTCGATCCTGATCGTCCTGACCGTCCGCCATCTTGCCCCCCGGGTGCCGATCACCGTGGTGGTCCGGGCCGAGGACAACGAGATCCTGGCCCGCCAGGCCGGAGCCGATACCGTGATCAACCCCGTGCGTTTCACCGGGCTGCTGCTGGCCGGGTCAGCCGAGGGAACCCATGTCAGCGATTACCTGGCCGACCTCGCCTCCGCCTCGGGCCGGGTGCAGCTGGTCGAGCGGGCGGCCACCGCCGCCGATCTGGGCCGCGCGCTGGACGATCTGCCCGATGGTTCGCGCGGGCTCAGGATCATCCGCGCCGGGGCCGAAATCGGCTTCTGGGAAGCGGCGGCCCAGCGCATTCAGGAAGGCGACATTCTGGTCACCATCCTGCCCACGCCCGAAGCCCTGTCAGCTTCCGCCTAGCGCCCAGAACACTGCCCCCATGGCCAGGTAGGCGAAGACGAAGGCCGCGCTGTCCCGCGCCATTTCCCCCTTTGCCGCCCCGCTGCGCAGACCCAGCAGCCACAGCGCCGGCAGGACGAAGGCCAGCGCCAGCCCGCCCGACTGCATGAAGTACAGCCACGGCTTCACCGCCAGCTTTTCCGGCCCGATCCGGGCCAGGGCATGGCCCAGCATCAGCGCCGGGATCAGCATCAGCGCATAGGCCCAAACCGCCAGCCGCCCGCGCCAGAACAGCCACAGCACCCCGCCCCCGGCCAGTGCCGCCAGCACCAGCGCAATCTCGTTCATGCCCACCATCGCCATACTCCCTTCGCGCCTTGCCCTAGCACTTTGCCCCGCCCCGGTGTAAGGGGCCGCGCAAATGGCCACCCGGATCCCCCAGCAGAAGCGCGTCGGCATGGTAAGCCTTGGCTGCCCCAAGGCGCTGGTCGATAGCGAGCGCATTCTCACCCGCCTGCGCGCCGACGGCTATGCGATGAGCGCCGACTATGACGGCGCCGATGTCGTGCTGGTCAACACCTGCGGCTTTCTCGATTCCGCCAAGGAGGAAAGCCTGGCCGCCATCGGCGAGGCGATTGCCGAGAACGGGCGGGTGATCGTCACCGGCTGCATGGGCAAGGAGGCAGAGCTGATCCGCGCCCGGTTCCCGCAGGTCCTCGCCGTCACCGGCGCGCACCAGTACGAGGCCGTGGTCGAGGCGGTGCACGAGGCCGCCCCGCCCACCCAGGGGCCGTTCGTTGACCTGATCCCGCAGGGTGATGTCAAGCTGACCCCGCGCCATTACAGCTACCTGAAGATCAGCGAAGGCTGCAATCACGCCTGTTCGTTCTGCATCATCCCTTCGCTGCGCGGCAAACTCGCCAGCCGCCGGATTGATGCCGTGCTGCGCGAGGCGGAAAAGCTGCTTGCCGCCGGCACGCGCGAACTGCTGGTGATCAGCCAGGATACCAGCGCCTACGGGGTCGATGTCCGGCACGAGGAGCGAATCTGGCCCAATGGGCCAAATGCCCGCCCCGTGCGCACCCACATGACCGATCTGGCCCGCGAGCTGGGTAGCCTGCGCACGCGGGACGGGCAGGCCCCCTGGGTGCGGCTGCATTACGTCTATCCCTATCCGCACGTCGATGCGGTGGTGCCGCTGATGGCCGAAGGGCTGCTGACGCCCTATCTTGACATTCCGTTCCAGCACGCCAGTCCATCGGTGCTGAAAGCGATGAAGCGTCCGGCGAACGAGGCCAAGGTGCTGGAACGCCTGAAGGGCTGGCGCGAAGTCTGCCCGGATATCGCGATCCGCTCCAGCTTCGTGGTCGGCTTTCCGGGCGAGACCGAGGCCGATTTCCAGTACCTGCTCGACTGGCTGGACGAAGCCCAACTTGACCGGGTCGGCGCTTTCCGGTTCGAGGCCGTCGAAGGGGCCAGCGCCAACGCCCTGCCGAATCCGGTGCCGGAGGAGGTCAAGGAAGAACGCTATGCCCGGATCATGGAGAAGACGGAAGGCATCAGCGCCGCAAAGCTGGCCGCCAAGATCGGCCGGACAATCCCGGTAATCATCGACGAAGTGGGCGAAGCCGACGAAGACGGCAGCGTGGGCGCCACCGGCCGCAGCCAGGCCGACGCCCCGGAAATCGATGGCGCGGTGTTCCTGCGCGATGTGCCGGCCGGGCTGGAAGCAGGGCAGGTGGTTGAGGTCCGCGTGGAAGACGCCGACGCGCACGACCTTTACGGGGTGATCGAGGGTAGCTGAACCGGGCGCCGGGTGAGACAAGGTGACACCCGGCGGCCGGGAACAAGGCCGGAACCTGACAAACTTCACAGGGTTCTGGAGACAAAAAAATCGCGCGCCCGCAGAGGCCGAATGCCAGCGCCGGGCCGCGCCATTGCGCTCGGCGCGGGCAGGATCAAAAGCGGACAAGCGGGCAATCATGGCCCGCGAAGTCTAACCGGCGGCAGCCGTGTAGGAAAATGGCGGGTGGCTGCGCCCCGCTCAGAACGTCCGAAAGCGAACCGGTTATTGGCCGGCAGAGCGATGTCGCAGCCAATAAAAACTCTACCTGCACCGGGTTTGCGGCGCAAGCCGGTTCTTGCCACAGTTGGGCCAAGACCAAACGGCTCTATTACGGCGACAATCTCGATATGCTGCGCGAACCTAGCGCCAGCGAAAGCGTCGATTTGCTCTATCTGGACCCGCCATTCAACAGCAACGCCAACTATAATATCCTGTTCAAATCCCCCGCCGGCAAGGCGGCGGACAGCCAGATTGAGGCGTTCGAGGATACCTGGCACTGGAACGACAAGGCCGAAGCCGCCTTCCATGACGTGATGACCAGCGGCAACACCGATGTGGCCGAACTGCTGCGCGCCATGCGCGGGTTCCTGAAGGAAAACGACATGATGGCCTATCTGGCCATGATGGCGGTGCGCCTGATCGAACTGCACCGGGTGCTGAAGCCGACCGGGAGCCTCTATCTGCACTGCGATCCCACCGCGAGCCATTACCTCAAGCTGCTGCTGGACGGGGTGTTTGGGGCACCGAATTATACAAATGAAATCATCTGGCAGCGCACGACTGCGAAGGGTCATGCATACACGCGTTTTCCTTCAACCCATGATGTCATTTTTTACTATCGAAAATCGCCTAATAGCCTCTGGAATCCGCAATACGGCAAGCACTCTGACAAACTGATTGAAAAGCACTATTCGCACATTGAGCCGGAAACTGGCCGTCGATACACTCTCGACAACCTTATCAATCCAAACAGCAACCGCCCGAACCTGACCTATGAATTTCTCGGAGTAACAAAGGTCTGGCGTTGGACTCGGGAGCGGATGCAGACGGCATATGATGCCGGACTTGTCATCCAGACTAAGGCGGGGGCTGTTCCACGATACAAGCGATACCTTGACGAGCAGGAAGGGACCCCTTTCACAGACGTCTGGACCGACATCCCGCCCATCAACTCCCAAGCCCAGGAACGCCTCGGCTACCCCACGCAAAAACCGCTCGCGCTGCTCGAACGGATCATTGCCGCTTCGTCGAACGAGGGCGATGTGGTGCTCGATCCGTTCTGCGGCTGCGGCACGGCGGTGGATGCCGCGCAAAAGCTGGGGCGGCACTGGATCGGGATCGATGTAACGCACCTGTCGATCGGTCTGATCGAACGGCGGATGAAGGACCGCTATGGCGATGCGCTGTCCTATCAGGTGATCGGCACCCCCAACGATCTGGCCAGCGCAGAAAAGCTGGCCAGCGAAGAGCCGCACCAGTTCCAGTACTGGATCACGCAGGCCGTGGATGGCCAGCCCTATCAGGGCGGCCGCAAGGGCGCGGACCGGGGGATCGACGGATACCTCTATTTCACCGGGCATGACCGCAAAACCGAAGCGGCGATCATTTCGGTCAAAGCCGGGCGCAATGTTGGCGTGGCGATGGTCCGCGATCTGAAAGGGGTGATCGAGCGCGAGAAAAGCCCCATCGGCATTTTCATCTGCGCGGTGGCCCCCACCCGCGAAATGGAACGCGAGGCCGCCGCCGCCGGGGTGTACGAAGGGGCGGACGGGCGCACCTATCCGCGCCTGCAAATCTTTACCCTGGCCGAATACTTTCAGGGTCTGCGCCCCAAGGTGCCGCTGCTGGACCGGCAAGCCGCCTATAAGAAGGCCGCGCGGGCCGGGGACGAAGGCAAGCAGGGGACGCTGCTGTAGGTTGGTAAGGGTTCCCACCCCCCCGCGCAATTTCCTTGCCTTTTCCCGCAATGCAGCATAAGGGCCGCGCAACACCGATTGGCTGGCGGCGCAAATCCCCGGCAATCCGGCGCAGCGTGAGGGCTCTTGGGAACCATCCTTGAAGCCCGCCCCGGATGCTCGATCGGACCCGCTTGACGCTTCCTTCCTCACGCAGGGTCGCTTCTGAGACGAACCCTGTGCCAGCCGCCCCCATGCGGCCCGCACGCCCGTTCGTCCGGGCGATCCTGGGCCGTGCGGCCCGCCATCGCCCGGCACGGACGGAATTGAAGACGAGATTGTTCCATGTCCTGTTTTACCGACCTTGGCCTGGCCGAACCGCTGATCCGCGCGCTCAATGCCAAGGGCTATACCAATCCCACCCCGATCCAGACCCAGGCGATCCCCGCGCTGCTGGCCGGCCGCGACCTTTTGGGCATTGCCCAGACCGGCACCGGCAAGACGGCGGCGTTCTCGCTCCCCTCGCTGCACCGGCTGGCCGCCGATCCGCAGCCGCGCCGCAATGCCGGCTGCCGGATGCTGGTCCTGTCCCCCACGCGCGAGCTGGCCGCCCAGATCGCCGAGAACATGCGCGGCTATGCCAAGTATCTGAACCTTTCGGTCCAATGCGTGTTCGGCGGCGTGCCGGTGGGCAAGCAGGCCCGCGCCCTGGTCGGCGGCACCGATATCCTGGTGGCAACGCCAGGCCGCCTGCTCGACCTGGTTGACCAGCGCGCGCTGACGCTGCGCCATGTCGAGATCTTCGTGCTCGACGAAGCCGACCAAATGATGGACCTGGGCTTTATCGTGCCGCTGAAGCGGGTCGCCGCAATGCTGCCGAAAGAGCGGCAGAGCCTGTTCTTTTCCGCGACCATGCCCAAGGCGATCGCCGACCTTGGCAAGCAGTTCATTTCCAACCCGGTGCGGGTGGAAGTGACCCCGCAGGCCACCACCGCCGAGCGGGTGGAACAGTATGCCGTGTTCCTGAACCAGAGCGAGAAGCAGGCGCTGCTTTCGCTGAGCCTGAAGAAGGGCCTGGCCAGCGGCGAGATCGACCGCGCGCTGGTCTTTACCCGGACCAAGCACGGCGCCGACCGCGTGGTGCGCCACCTGAGCGCCGCCGGCGTCACTTCCGCCGCGATCCACGGCAACAAGAGCCAGGCCCAGCGCACCGCAGCCCTGGCTGCGTTCCGCAAGGGCACCACCCCGGTTCTGGTCGCGACCGACATCGCCGCGCGCGGGATCGACGTTTCGGGGGTGTCCCACGTGTTCAACTATGAACTGCCCAACGTGGCCGAACAGTACGTCCACCGCATCGGCCGCACCGCCCGCGCCGGGGCGGACGGGGTGGCCCTGTCGATGGTCGCACCGGACGAGAAGGCCTATCTGCGCGATATCGAACGGCTGACCGGCGTGAAGCTGGGCACCGTGCCGCTGCCGGAAAACTTTACCGCCGAAGCCGCCCGCCTGCCCGCCCCGGCCCGCCGCACCCCGGCGGAAATGGCGCAAGACGCCCGCCGCGAGGAACGCGATGCCCGCGGCCTTGGCGGCGGACGCGGCGCCCCGCGCGGTGGCCGCGATGGCCGCAAGCCCAAGGTGGCGCGCACCACCGGCGGCCGCGTCCCGGGCGGGATCGGGCGCGATGGCCAGTCGCGCGATCAGTATATCCGCAACGAGCGCTTTGCCGAAAGCCGGCCCCATGCGCTGCCCGCTTCTGGCCAGCGCGGACCGCGCTTCGATCCGCTGGCCGGCGAAGACCGTGAAGCCCGCGCTGCTTCTGCCCCGCGCGGCGAAGTGCGCCGGAGCGAACGCCGCGAGGATCGCCGCCCGCACAGCGATGGCAAGCCGCGCGGCGAAGGCCAGGCCCAGGGCCAACAGCGCCGCAAGCCCGCTGGCAGGAAACCCAACGGCACCGGCCAGCGCCGCTGGGGCTGATCGCCAGCAGCCCTTGCACAATTGCACGAAGGCCGCATGATGGTTCCCCTGGAAGAAGGGGGAGGATTCATGCGGCTTGTGCTTGCCCTGCCATTGCTGGCGCTGGCTTCGTGCGGAGAGGCGCCAAAGCCCCTGACCGAGGAGCAGAGCGCCGCGCTGAAACCCGCCGATGCGCGGCTGGCGGCGCTCTATGAAGGATCGTGCAAGGCCTGCCACACGGTGGCGGATTCGCTGGCCCCGCTGGCCGGGGACCGAACCCGCTGGGATCCGCGCTGGAAGCAGGGCGAGGACGCGCTGCTGGCCGCCACGATCCGGGGCAAGGGCGGGATGCCCGCGGGCGGCCAGTGCTTTGCCTGCACGCCCGATGATTACAGGGCGCTGATCCGCTTCATGGCAGGACGCGAGGAGGCCAAGTGAACACGCGGCGCAAGGTCCTGCTGGGCGGCGTTGGCGCGCTGGCGCTGGGCGCGGGCGGCCTGGCCGGGCGGCGCTGGTACCTCAGCCGCGAGGCCGAGCCGCTGCCGGCGAGCGATAGCAACGGCCGGGTGCTGTGGTCCAACTGGGCCGGGAACGAATATTCCTATCCGGCGAGGCGAGCCGCACCAGCCAGCGAGGCGGAAGTGATCGCGGCGATGGCCGGGCCAAGGCCGATCCGCCCGGTCGGATCGGGCCATTCCTTCACTGCGCTGGTTCCCACGGAAGGCACACTGCTCTCGCTTGACCGGCTTTCGGGCCTGGTCAGCCACGATGCCGCCCAGAACACCGCCACGGTCCGCGCCGGGACAAAGCTGTCCGCGCTGGGTCCGGCGCTGGCCGAAATCGGGCAGGAAATGCCCAACCTGCCCGATATCAACAAGCAGACGCTCGCGGGCGGCCTTGCCACCGGCACCCACGGTACCGGCAAGGGGGTAAAGGCGCTCCACGGCGAGGTGACCGCGATGCGGCTGGTGCTGCCGTCTGGCGAAGTGGCCGAATGCAGCCGCGATACCCGCCCCGAACTGTTCCACGCCGCCCGCGTCGGGCTGGGCGCGTTCGGCGTGATCAGCGAAGTGACCTTGCAAAACCGGCCGCTGACCCGGGTAAAGAAGGTCGTCACCCTGGTCGATACCGAGCAGGTCCTGGCCGATTGGCCGGCGCTGGCCGAGCGGCACCGCAATGCCGAATTCCTGGTCCTGCCCTTTACCGGCAAATCCGCGCTGATCACCCATGACACCACCGACGAGCCGATCCGCCCGCGCGGGGCCGATCAGGATGCCGAAACGCTGCTGGCGCTGAAGCGCTTGCGCGACCTGTTCGAATTCACCCCCGACCTGCGCCGCCGCGCCGCACAGGCGGCGATGGCCGACATCCCGCCCGAAGTGGCAGTGGACGAAGGCTGGAAGCTGCTTTCCAACGAACGCCCGGTGCGCTTCAAGGAGATGGAATACCACGTACCGATTGCCGAGCAGGTCGGCGCGCTGAAGGAAATCATCACCCGGATCGAGCGCGACGCCAAGGGCGTATTCTTCCCGATCGAGGCGCGGATCATCGCCGCGGACGATGCCTGGCTGTCGCCGTTCTATGGCCGCGAATGCGGCTCGATCGCGGTCCACGCCTGGTACCGCGAGGATCACCAGTGGATGTTCGATCTGGCCGAACCGGTCCTGCGCGAAACCGGGGGGCGGCCGCACTGGGGCAAGCTCCATTCGCTGTCGGGCCGGGAACTCAGCGCGCTTTACCCGATGTTTGGGGAAGCGCTGGCCGTGCAGCGTTCGGTTGATCCGCAGGGGGCGATGATGAACCCGTTCCTGCGCAAGCTGCTGGCATGAAGCGCCGCACGGTCCTGATCGGCGGGGGCGCGCTGGCGCTGGCCGGGATCGGCACCTGGGCCGCGCGGCCAGAGGAGAGGGGCGCAATGCACGATGGATACTTCAATGGCCTTGCCGCCGCGCTGAAGCGGGCTGGCCTGGCAAAGCCGGTGCTGGTGGTGGACCGCCGCCGGCTGGAGGCCAACATCGCCGCGATCCGCCGCAGCACGGATGCAGCAAAGCTGCCGCTGCGGGTGGTCGCCAAGTCGCTGCCCTCCCCGCAGCTGCTCGATGCGATCCTGCGCGGCATGGGGACGCAGCGGCTGATGGTATTCAGCGCCGACATGCTGCGCCAGCTGCGGCCGCTTTACCCCCAGGCCGATTATCTGGGCGGCAAGCCGCTGCCGGTCAGCGAATTCGTCCGCGTGGTGAGCGATCCCGCGACCGATCCGGGGCTGCGGATGCAGTGGTTGATCGATACGCCGCAGCGCCTTTCGCAATATGCCGAGGCAGCGAAAGCACGCGGCATGGCCCTCAGGGTCAACTTGGAAATCGACGTCGGCCTGCACCGCGGCGGCTTTGCCGATGGCGCGGCGCTGGCCGAGGCGCTGAGCCTGGCCCAGGCGGCGGGCATCGCAGTGGCCGGGCTGATGGGTTATGAACCGCACGTGCCGAAAATGCCCGATGCCGATGCCGCCTGGGCCGATGCGCAAGCGGCCTATGCCAAGGCGATAGCGGTGCTGAAATCGGCCGGCCACGATCCCGCGCACCTGACGCTCAATTCCGCCGGCAGCCCCACCTTCCGCCGCCATTGCCAGGGCACGGTGGCGAACGAAGTCTCGGTCGGGTCGGCCTTCGTCAAGCCGGGGGACTTCGACTATGCCGACCTTGCCGATCTTCTCCCGGCCGCCTTCATCGCCGCCCCGGTGCTGAAAGCCAGCAAAGACCAGCCGCTGCCGGGGATAGAGGCGCTTTCGGGCGCGATGCACTGGTGGGACCGCAACACCACCCGCGGGTTCTTCATCCACGGCGGGCACTGGCTGGCAAAGCCCGTTTCCCCGCCCGGCCTGCAATATTCCCGGCTGATGGGGCGCAGTTCCAACCAGGAACTGCTGACCGGATCGCCCCGGATCGACCTCAAGCCAGACGATACCGTGTTCCTGCGCCCGGACCAGAGCGAAGCGCTGTTCCTGCAATTTGGCGACATCGCCGTCTATGACGGGCGCGAGATTGCCGAAAGCTGGCCGACTCTGCCAGTCAGCGCCTAGCCTTCAAAGCCAGCCAATCCGCCGGAACCGCAGCCACAGCCCGCCGCAGATCGTGATGATCACGCCCCACACCGCGAAATAGCCCCACTGCTGGCGTAGTTCGGGCATGTAATCGAAGTTCATGCCGTAAATCCCGGCGATCGCGGTCGGCACGGCCAGGATCGCGGCCCAGGCGGCCAGCTGCCGGGTCATCTGGCCCTGCCGCTGCTGCTCCAGCAGACTGGCGGTTTCCACTATCGAACCCAGCGTTTCGCGCAAGGCTGCCATCCGGATCAGGGTGCGATGCACATGGTCAAGCACGTCGCGGAACCAGAACCGGACTTCGGCATCGATCACCGGCAGAGTGCTGGTTGCCAGCCTTGCGCACATTTCCTCCATCGGCCCGATGATCCGGTCAAACCGGCGCATCTGGCGGCGCAGACGGAAGATGCGGCGGATGGTCGAAGGTTCGGGAAACCGGTCGATCGCGCGTTCTTCCAGCGTCTGAACGCTGTCCTCGTAATGCTCCAGGATTGGCAGAAAACCATCGACAATGAAATCGAGGATCGCGTGGGCAACATAGTCCGGCCCCTCGGCCAGCCGCTCGGCATCGTTCTCCAGCCGCTCGCGCAGGGAGCTATGGGCGCGGGTAGAGCCGATCCGCACGGTGATCAGAAAGTCCTTGCCAAGGAACAGGCTGGTCTGCCCGAAAGCGATCTTGTCACCTTCCTGCAGAGTCGCGGTGCGGGCAACGATGAACAGATGCTGCCCGTAGGTTTCGACCTTGGGCATCTGGGCGGGATTAAGCGCATCCTCCACCGCCAGCGGGTGCAGCGCGAATTGGCGGCGCAGCGGCTCCAGTTCCTCCGCTGTCGGGTTGGCCAGCCCGACCCAGTCAAAACTTCCTGCGAGGAGCGCGCCGCGTTCGGCGCCGTCAAGCGGCAGCACGCTGGGTAAAGGCTGGCCGCCCTGATAGCGGCGCGAGGCGATGATCGGCATGGCTGCGGTGTGGCAAACCCGCTTGACGCTGGCAATCCCGCGTCCATGATGTTAGGCGGCCGGTTAAATATTGACATCAATGTCAGCGGCCAGGGGAGAATGCAGAGATGAACGCCCACAGCCCGGTCGGGGACATCCTCGACATGATCATTGTCGGTGCAGGCATTTCCGGGATCGGCATGGCCGTGCACATGATCCGCGATTGCCCGGACAAGCGCTTCGTCATGCTCGACCGGCGCGATCAGCTTGGCGGGACGTGGGACCTGTTCCGCTATCCCGGCATCCGGTCGGACAGCGACATGCACACGCTGGGTTTCTCCTTTGCCCCGTGGAAGCACGAAAAATCGATCGCCGATGGCCCGGCCATCCTTGAATACCTCAACGACATCACCGACCAATACGGCCTGCGCGACAAGATGCGCTTTGGCCAGAAGGTGATCTCGGCCGACTGGGACAGCAAGACCGCGCTGTGGACCGTGACGAGCGAGGCCGCCGACGGCAGCCACCAGCGCTTGCACGGCCGGTTCCTGTTCCTCGGTTCGGGCTATTACGATTACGACGATCCCTATGATGCCGGGTTCAAGGGGCGGGACAGGTTCAAGGGCACGATCATCCATCCCCAGTTCTGGCCGAAGGATTTCGATTACACCGGCAAGAAGGTGGTGGTGATCGGATCGGGGGCGACGGCGGTGACGATCGTTCCGGCCATGGCCCATGGCGGCGCGGCCCATGTCACCCAGTTGCAGCGCACGCCGACCTACATGGTCAGCCGCCCCGCGCGCGACAGGATCGCCAACACCTTGCGCAAGATCCTGCCAGAACGGCTGGCCTATGCCCTGACCCGGTTCAAGAACATCACCATGCAGGACCTGATGTTCAAGCGGGTGCGCCAGAACCCTGAGCGTTCAAAGGCGTTCATCCTGGACGAAACCGCACGGCTGCTGGGGCCGAATTTCACCGAGACCGATTTCGTGCCGCCTTACAACCCGTGGGAACAGCGCCTGTGCCTTGTGCCCGACGCCGATTTCTTCACCGCGATCAATGAAGGCAAGGCCAGCGTGGTGACCGACCAGATCGACAGCTTCGATGAGACGGGGATCAAGCTGAAGTCGGGCCGGCACCTCGATGCCGATGTAATCGTCACCGCGACTGGCCTCAGCATGGCCTTTGCCGGCAAGATTGCCGTGGCCGTGGACGGCCAGCCGGTCGATTTCGGCAAGACGTTCTTTTACCGCAACTGCATGTTCTCCAACATTCCCAACATGGCGGGCGTGTTCGGCTATCTCAACGCCAGCTGGACGCTGCGGGTGGACATCGTCGGTGAATATGTCACCCGCCTGCTGAAGCAGATGGACGCCTATGGCGCTCTCGCGGCCACGCCGGTCCCGCCGCAAGAGGGACTGGAGCCGGACGATGTCTTCGCCGATTTCTCCTCTGGCTATCTGCAACGCGGCAAGGACAAGATGCCCAAGAACGCGCCCAGCCTGCCGTGGCGGCTCAACCAGGATTACCGCCGCGACAGGCAGGACATGCGCCAGGCCCCGATCGACGATGGGGTGCTGCATTTCACCCGGGCGCAGGAACTGGTCGAAGCCCAGGTTTTCCCCTAGCGTCCGCCCATGACCGATTCACCCCGCATCTGGAAAGCCGCCCTGCTCGTCATCGGCGACGAGATCCTTTCTGGCCGCACGCAGGACAAAAACGTCGCACAGGTCGCGGCCTGGCTCAACGTCCAGGGCATTCGCCTGGTTGAAGTGCGGGTCGTGGCCGATGACATGGCCGCGATCATCGAGGCGGTGAACGCGCTGCGGGCGCGCAACGATTACCTGTTCACCACCGGCGGGATCGGCCCGACCCACGATGACATCACAGTCGATGCCGTAGCCAAGGCCTTTGGTGTGGACGTGGTGATCCACCCCGAAGCCCGCGCCATCCTGGAGCGATATTACGGGCCGCGCGGCGGGCTGAACGAAGCGCGGCTGCGCATGGCCCGTGTGCCTGACGGAGCAGACCTGATTCCCAACCGGATGAGCGGCGCACCGGGGATCCGGATCGGCAACGTGTTCCTGATGGCCGGGGTCCCCTCGATCACCGCAGGCATGCTCGATGCGCTGACCGGCACGCTGGAGGGTGGGCTGCCGGTCCTGTCCGCCACGATCGGATCGTGGGTCCAGGAAAGCGAAGTGGCCGATCTCTTGCGCCAGACCGAACAGGACCATGAAGGCTGCGCGATCGGCAGCTATCCGTTCTTCCGCCAAGGCCGGGTCGGGGCAAACTTCGTGGTCCGCTCCACCGATGCCGCGGTGCTGGAGACAGTCTGCGAGGCCTTGAGCACCGGCCTGCGCGCGCTGGGGCGCGAAGCGGTGCCGGGCGGGATTTGAAGGGCAGGCGTGATCTGGCACTGAACAAACGCCGCACTGGCCATCGGCGCGAATGGCGGCTAATGCGCTCTGGTAACCGGCCGCCTGGGCGGCCAAGCGCTTTTGCCGGACTTGTCCTGATGACCATCGCCGCCGCATCACTGTCCATGACAGGATGCGCCCATTCCCAACCCGATGCGGACCTGGCCGCGTTCGAAGCCAACCTGGCCGCCCATGCCAGTGCGACCGAAGCGCTGCGCCAGTGGTGCCAGCAGCGCGGGATCGCCGATCCCGCCGAGATCATCGCAGTCCAGGTCAGCGGCGCGGACATGGCCCCGCCGGCTGATATCCACGCCCTGCTGGGCGTTTCCAGCGACGAACCGCTGGGCTATCGCCACGTCCGCCTGACCTGCGGCAGCCGCGTCTTGTCCGATGCCCACAACTGGTATGTGCCGGCCAGGCTGACGGCGGAAATGAACCGCCAGCTGGCTGAAACGCAGGTGCCGTTCGGCCGGATTGCCGCGTCGCTGGCTTTCACGCGCGAGCCGCTGGCTTCGGCCCGGCGCGGTGACCCGGCCTGCCCGACCGGGGCCATTTCCACCCACCACGCGCTGCTGCGCCTGCCGGACGGGCAGCCGCTGGCTACCGTGGTGGAATGCTATACCGAGGCGAACCTGACGCGCTAGGGCTTCGGCTTTGCCCTTGGCGGGGCGACCGGCTGGCGCGGCTGGGCGCCCTTGTCGACCACCAGCGTAATTACCGCGCGCGAAGGCTCTGCCCCGGCATTGACCCCGTTATGCGGCACGCCGCGCGGCATGGTGAAGCTGTCGCCAGGCTCCAGCACCGTGACCTTGCCTTCGACATGCAGTTCCAGCCGCCCGCTGGCGATATAGGCCACCTCGGTGCCGGGGTGGACGTGCCAGCCGCTTTCGCTGCCCGGTGCGAAATCGCGGCTTTGCACGATCACCTGCTGGGCCTTGCTGCGCGGCACATCAAGCCGGGCATGGGTCTGCATCCCGGCGGAAGGCACGGCGGCAGCGGCGGTGATGGCCAGCGCGGCAAACGGCAGGATCGGGCGCATCAGGGTTTCCTTCCAAGGCAGGGCCGCTGCGGCCCGTCGGCGATGGCCCGCGCGGCCTCGTTCTGGCCTGACTGCGGCCGGACCTGGGCCACGGCGCAGCCGCGCGCCAGATCGATCACCACCAGCATGCCGGTCGGCCGCTCCGGTTGCTCCGGATCTTCCACCAGGCGGTTGCGGACAATCAAGGCGGCCGGGACAAAGGCATCGCCCTGCCCGCTGCCGCGCCATTCTACCGCATCGCCCAGGGTGTTGAAGCCGCCGCCGCCGAGCGCGACCAGGCCGACCGCCACTGGTTCGGCTCCCTTGCGCTGGATCCTGAGATCATCGCGCGCATCGCCGTAATCGACAAACAGCGTGAAGCCGCCCGGTCCGGCACAGCGCGAAACGGACCAGTCTTCATCCTCAGCGCTGTCGATGACCGTGCAATCCTTGAGCGCGCTATAGCGCGAGCGGCGCGCACCGGTTGCAGCCGACCGGGCAGCAGCGGCGGCATCCTCGCCCGCGGCCGGGCTGGCCGCATCGCTTGCGGCCGCCTCAGGCGGTGGCTCTCCGCCGCCGGAACAGGCCGCCAGCAGCAGCGGAAGCAGGACGATTCGCTTCATCACCCGGCGATCTTGCCAGATGCGAAAAGGGCCGGGAAGCGTGCGTGCTTCCCGGCCCTTTGCATGGGCCTTGTGCCAGCGCAGCCGCTCAGGCGCCCTGCACTTCGCTGAGGTCGATCTTCAGGCCCGGGCCCATCGACGAGCTGAGGCCGATCTTGCGGACATATTTGCCCTTGGCACCGGCCGGCTTGGCCTTGACCACGGCATCGACAAAGGCGTCGAAGTTGGCTTTCAGCGCCTCGTTCGAGAACGACAGCTTGCCGATCCCGCCGTGGATGATCCCGGCCTTTTCAACGCGGAATTCGATCTGGCCGCCCTTGGCAGCCTTGACCGCTTCGGCGACGTTCGGGGTCACGGTGCCCAGCTTCGGGTTCGGCATCAGGCCCTTCGGACCCAGCACCTTGCCGAGACGGCCGACCAGACC
>JBKBSV010000012.1:0-33772 GCA_046291115.1 Novosphingobium sp.
CAGCGGATGACGGAACAGCGCGGTTACCGCAAACCAGTCCGCCAGTCCGCCGACCATCGCGGCCTCGCTGAAGGCCAGGACATAGCCCCAGGCCGGATGCAGATCCTGAAAATGCCGCGCGGTCAGGAACACGGCGGCCATCAACAGCAGCAGCGCGGTCGCCACCAGCCGCATCTTCCGGGCCTTGTCAGGCGGCAGGGGGAGCGGGCGCAGCCGCCCCGGCCGAATCGCGCGGGCGCTCACTCTGCCGGGAGGGCCTCGGCCCGCGGCGGGACCTGCTTGCCGGGCTCATAAGTCAGGAACATCTTGCGCAGCATCGGCCCGACCCGCTTTTCAAAACCATCGGCCAGGCTGAACCCGGCCGGCACGATCAGCAAGGTCAGCAGGGTCGAAACGGTCAGGCCGCCAATCACGACCGTGCCCATTGGCGCCCGCCAGGCACCGTCGCCGGTGAGCGAGAGCGCCGTCGGCACCATCCCGGCCACCATCGCAACGGTGGTCATCACGATCGGCTGGGCGCGCTTGTGCCCGGCCTCGATCACGGCTTCCTGCTTGTCGCGCCCGGTGGCCATTTCCTCGATCGCGAAGTCGATCAAAAGGATCGAGTTCTTGGCGACGATCCCGAACAGCATCAGGATGCCGATGAACACCGGCATCGAAACCGGTTGGCCGACAATCAGCAGCAGCAGCAGACCGCCGAACGGCGCCAGAAACAGCGAACCCATATTGACCAACGGTGTTACAAACCGGTGGTAAAGCAGCACCAGCACCGAAAAGACCAACAGGATACCCGCAACCAGAGCCTTGGCGAAACTGGCGATCATTTCCTGCTGCCACTCGTCCTGACCGAACGGTGCGTTGGACACGCCTTGCGGCAGGTTCTTCATGATCGGCAGGTTGGCAATCGCCTTGTCCGCCTCGCCCTTGACCACGCCGGGGGCGAGGTCCGCGCCGATGAAGACACGGCGGCTCTGGTTGTAGCGCTGGATCGAGGTCGGGCCGGAACCGAAGCTGATATCGGCGACACGCGACAATGGCACGGTGCTGCCCGTTGCGGTCGGCACCGGCAGATTGCGGATCGTGTCGAGGTTCTTGCGGCTTTCGACTGGCAGCTTGACCCGGATCGGCACCTGGCGTTCCGACAGCGAGAACTTGGCCGCGTTCTGATCAATCTCGCCAAGCGTGGCCACGCGAATCGCCTGGCTCAGCGAGGAGGTGGTGACGCCAAGGCTGGCAGCCAGGTCCAGCCGCGGGGTAATGATGATTTCCGGGCGGCGCAGGTCGGCCGAAACACGCGGCGCAACCACCTGCTTGAGCCCGGCCATTTGTTCCACCAGTGTGGCGGCGGTCCGTTCCAGCAGAACCGGATCGGAACCGGACAGCATGACGTTGATCGCACGGCCCGATCCGCCCCCCGGCCCCGGCCCGCCCGACATGAAACTGGCCCGCACGTCGGGAATCTCGGCCAGCTTCGGGGTAAGCGCCCGCTGGAACTCCTGCGAGGTTTTCTCGCGGTCGTCCTTCAGGGTGATCATCAGGAAACCGTTGCCTTCGCGGACCCGCTGGAACACCGATTCGACATCGGGATCCGTGGCGATCATCGTCGCCATGCCGGTCATGACCTCCTCGGTCTGCTGAAGCGTGGTGCCGGGCACCATTTCAACCTGGGCGCGAACGAACTTGCTGTTGCCGGTCGGGAAGAATTCCTGGGGAATCGCACCCAGGATCACGCCGGTGGCAAGCAGGGCGGCAGCGCCGATCCCCATCATCCAGACCCGATGATCGTGCAGCCGGGCCAGGTACCGCTGGTCCATGAACCGGTACCATGCGGCAAAGCCGCTGCCCAGCAGGCCGGCCACCACCCGCATCAGGCGATAAACCAGCCAGGCCGCCACGAAACCGAGCACGATCCCCAGGAGGCTGAACGCCCAGCCAGGCACCGCTTCCTTTACGTCAGGGGACAATTCGGCCAGCCGGGGCATGGACATCATTGTCGCGCCGAAAGCGCCCAGCACGGCGAGGACCGCCACCAGCCAGCCGACCGGATACCACCAGTTCATCCGCGCCGGGATCAGCGCTGCCCGCAACGCCTTGGCGCGGGTCGAGTCGAGTGACCAGCGCAGGATCCGCATATAGCGGTCCATTGCCTGACCTTCGCCATGGACGGCGTGGCCCTTGGCCGACAGGAAGTAGGCAGCGACCATTGGCGTGATCATGCGGGCAACGGCCAGGCTCATCAGCACGGCCGCCACCACGGTCAGGCCGAAGTTCTTGAAGAACTGGCCCGAAACGCCCGGCATCAGGCCCACCGGCAAGAACACTGCAACGATCGAGAAGGTGGTGGCCACCACCGCCAGGCCGATCTCGTCAGCCGCGTCGATTGCGGCCTGATAGGCAGTCTTGCCCATGCGCATGTGCCGCACGATGTTTTCGATCTCCACGATCGCGTCATCGACCAGCACCCCTGCGACCAGGCCGAGTGCCAGCAGGCTGAGCGTGTTGAGCGAGAAACCGAGCAGGTCCATGAACCAGAAGGTCGGAATGGCCGAAAGCGGGATGGCCAAGGCGGAAACGAACGTCGCGCGCCAGTCGCGCAGGAAGAAGAACACGACGACAACCGCCAGGACCGCGCCTTCGATCATGGCGGCGATCGAGCTTTCATACTGGACCTTGACCTCGTCGACCTCGGTCGCCAGGCGCGTGAACTTGACCGCGCCACCGGTCTCCTTCTCGATCTTCTGAAGCTCGGCCATGGTGGCGTCGTAAACACTGACGTCGGATTCGCCGCGCGAACGCGAAATGGCGAAGGTCACCACTTCGGCCCCGTCGCTCTTGGCCTTGGAGGTCAGTTCGCCGTATCGATCGCTGACATTGGCAATGTCGGCCAGCTTGACCCGCCGCCCGCCGCCCAGCGCGATCTCGGTCTGCGACAGTTCGAAAGCGGTCCTGGCATTGCCCAGCACGCGGACCGACTGACGCGATCCGGCCACTTCAGCCCGGCCGCCAGCGGCATTGATGTTGATCTGGCGCAGCGCCAGGTTGACCTGGCTGGCAGTTACGCCAAGCGACTGCATCCGCGCCGGATCCAGCTCAACCACGATCTCGCGATCGACCCCGCCGTTGCGTTCGATCGAGGCCATGCCGGGGATCGTCAGCAGACGCTTGGCCAGGGTATCATCGATGTACCACGAAAGCTGCTCGATCGTCATGTCGTTGGCGGTGACCGCGAAATAGCCGATCGGCGCGGCCGAGGTTTCGGCCTTGAACACCTGCGGTTCCAGAATGCCGTCCGGCAGTTCGCCGCGGGCCTGGTCGACCACATTCTTCACCTCGTTGACCGCTTCGGCAATGTCGGTGCCGATGCGGAATTCGACCATGGTCTGGCTGTTGCCTTCGCGGGCGGTCGAGGAAATCGATTGAACCCCGTTGATCGAGCGGATCGCGGATTCGACCCGCTGGGTGATCTGGTTCTCGATCTCTGTCGGAGCGGCTCCTGGCTGCGAGATGCTGACGATCACCATCGGGAATTCGACGTCGGGATCGGCCTGGATCTTCATCCCCATGAACGAGACGATCCCGGCCAGGGTCAGACCCAGGAACAGAATGATCGGCACCACCGGGTTGCGGATCGACCAGGCGGAGATGTTGCGGAAGTTCATGGTGTTGCCCTGCCCCTTCCGCCTAGCTGGCCTTGACCAGCTTGGGCTGAACGGTCTGATCCGGCTGGAGGAAGCCGCCGGCCCGCAGGACCACGCGCTCGGAACCGTCGAGACCTTCGATCACGGCAATCCCGTTTTCGGTGACCAGTCCGGTCTTGACCGGACGGCGGCGGGCCTTGTTGTCCTTGTCTATCACATAGACGTAATTGCCCTGGCTGTCCGAGAGAATCGCGGATTCCGGCAGCATCGGCGCCACCACCGTGCCGGAACGGATCGTCGCCGTGGCAAAGCCGCCGGGGCGCAGTTCGGGGGCATAGGCCAGGGCAATCCTTGCCGTGCCCTGGCGGCTGGCCGGATCGATCACGGGTGAAAGCTGCCAGACCTGGCCGGTGAAGCCCCTGTCGGTTCCGACCGGCACGACATCGGCAGTGACACCGGGGGCGATCCGCGCCAGATCGCCTTCGCCAAGCTGCGCGCGCAGCTCCATTTCGCCGCCCTTGGCCAGACGGAACAGCACACCCGAACCGGCGCTGACCACCTGGCCGGGCTCGATCCGCCGTTCCAGCACCAGCCCGGCGGCAGGCGCGACAATGTTGAGGCGGCGCAACTGGGCATCAAGCACCCCGGCCTGGGCCCGGGCGACCCGGACCTGGGCTGCAGCCGCATCGCGGTTGGCAGTCAGACGATCGATGTCGGCCTTGGACACAAAGCCCTTTTCGACCAGTTTCAACGCCCGGTCGAGATTGGCCTGGGCGAGATTGGCATTGGCCACAGCCACATCGACCTGGGCCGACTGGCTGGAACGCTGTGCGCTTTGAACCGAACGGTCGATCACCGCGAGAACCTGCCCGGCCCGAACCCACTGGCCAGGTTCAACCAGCACGGCCACGACCTGGCCGCCTTCACCGGCCACGCCGACCGGCTGTTCGCGCCGCGCAGCCAGCGTGCCGGTGGCGCTGATCACGCCTTCGATCGTGGTCTTGCCCGGTATCACAACGCTGACCACCGGGGTTTGCGCCCTCGCTTTTTCGGCATCGGCCGCACCGGAGCCGCCGCGGTTCATCGCCACGGCAATGCCGATCAGCAGCAGCAGCACGATCACCGCACCAATGATCAGCTTGCGCCTTGAGCTGCGATCCTCCTCGCCATGATCGAGCAAGGGGTTGTCGCTATCCTCAACCGGAATGCTGGTTTCGAAATTCATCGGCGGTACCGCTTCCCCTCTGCAACGACTCTTGCCCCCTACCTGAGAGCAGGTCGGTTGCCGATAGTGTGTTACATTGCTAAATCACTGCTCGCAAGCCGGAGTTGCATCGGCCAGAAACTGAAATGTTCAGTCCGCGCCATAGGCTCGCGGCCAAAATTGGGCAATTGCCGGGTCGGCAGACGACCCATCGGGGTCGGCAAACCGCATGAGACACCGCAATGACTTTGACTGGCAGAGCAAAGGACAGGGCAAATGACAACGGCCGAGGCAGGCTCGTGGCCCGCCCCGGCCGCTCGCGAGGCGAAATAGCCGCCGCTCAGTATTTCAGCTGGCGCTCGTACAGATCGCGGTAGTGCTGGATGCGGGTCACGCGCAGGCCCTGCATGCCCGAACGGTCGACCGCCCGTTGCCACGAGGCAAATTCTTCCAGCGTCAGGTTGTAACGCTCGCAGACTTCGTCGATGGTCAGCAGGCCGCCATTGACGGCCGCGACAACCTCTGCCTTGCGACGCACAACCCAGCGGGTGGTGTTGGGCGCAGGCAGCGATTCGATGGTCAACGGCTCGCCCAGCGGGCCAATTACCATGGCAGGTCGGATCTTTTGGTTCTCGATCATCATCATCCTCGACCGCCGGTTGCGGATGGTCCGGCGGTAACGGCGACACTGCCCCCGCCACTTTTGCCATCTGCTAAATCACTTGGGTTAACGCCCTGTGAGGCATTTGCAGCAGAGCGCCGCAAATACCATTCGGCAAAACCCCCACGCGGCCCCGGAAAAAGAGTAACCGGCGCGCGCGACAGCGCGGCTGCGGCAGCATGGGCGGCGCTTAGCCGGGCGCGCAGTTCAGCCCAGCAAGGGGCTGATACTGCGGGCGAAACCCTGGCGCGCAAACCGGCCATAAGATCATTGGTCAGTTCCATGGCCCTGCTTCTACCGGGGTAAGGTCAAGATCGGGTAAAGCCGCGCTTTACCTGGCATTGACACTGCTTACCGATTTGCAACCACACATTCCGGCGGCTTTGCCAGCGCGGCCAAGGCGGTGTAAGGGCCGCGCCACGATGATTGCCAGCGCCGACCTTGCCGAACTGTTCCAGCTGTCCGGTCCGCTTTCCACGCGGCGGATCGTGGTCGCCATGTCGGGCGGAGTGGACAGTTCGGTGGTGGCCGCGCTGGCAGCGCGCAGCGGTGCGGAAACCATCGGCATCACCCTGCAACTCTATGATTCCGGTCCGGCCAGCGGACGCAAGGGCGCTTGCTGCGCGGGCGATGACATCCGCGATGCCCGCGCCGTGGCCGATCGGCTGGGCATTGCCCACTATGTGGTCGACCATGAAAGCGCCTTCCGCGAGGAAGTGGTCGAACGCTTTGCCGACGAGTATCTGGCCGGGCGCACCCCGATCCCCTGCATCCGCTGCAACATGGGGCCCAAGTTTACCGACCTGTTCGCGATGGCCCGTGAACTGGGGGCCGATTGTCTGGCCACCGGGCACTATGTGCGGCGGATCATGGGGCCGGCCGGGGCGCAGCTGCACCGCGCCCTCGATCCGGCACGCGACCAGTCCTATTTCCTGTATGGCACGACCGAGGCCCAGCTCGATTACCTGCGCTTTCCGCTGGGCGGGCTGCCCAAGGCCGAAGTGCGCGCGATTGCCGAGGCCGAGGCGCTGCGGGTTGCGGCCAAGCCCGACAGCCAGGACATCTGCTTCGTGCCCGATGGCGATTATGCCCGGATTGTCCGCGCGGTCCGCCCCGAAGGCGGTGAGCCAGGCGAGATCGTCCATGCCGAAACCGGCGCCGTGCTGGGGACGCACAAGGGCATCATCCACTATACCGTCGGCCAGCGCCGCGGGCTGGAGATCGGCGGACAGGCCGAACCGCTCTATGTGACCGGGCTGGATGCTCCGGCGCGGCGGGTGCTGGTCGGGCCAAGGCGGCTGCTGGCGGTGAGCGCCGCGCGGATCAGCGAAACCAACCGGATCGGCCCGCTGCCGGATCTGCCACTGACCGCCAAGGTCCGCTCCCTGGCAAAGCCGATTCCGGTCACGCTGGACGGCCCGCTGGGCGACGGGGCAGACAGCATGATCCGCTTTGTCAGCCCCGAATATGGTGTCGCCCCGGGCCAGGCGGCCGTGCTCTATGCCGCAGATCGGGTGGTCGGCGGCGGCTGGATCGAGGCGACCGAGCCGGCCTAGACCGGCTGGGCAATCAGGCAGCGGCCCGAAACCGTGACCTGATCCAGCGATGCCGCCAGCGCACATTCCCCGCCCTTGACCGGGGTTCCGGCCACGTCAGCCGCGCCATCAAGCGGGATCACCAGCAGCGGTCCGGCATAGCGCGCCAGCGTTGCCGCATCGACCGCGCCATCAAGCCGGTCGATCCGGAAGTGCGGGCCATCGACCAGCGCAGCGCTGCCGGTATCCGGCACGCGGCGGTGCAGTCCAGTCGGATAGGGCTCGCCCCGCGCCACGTCCATCCCGGCTTCGAGGTGCAATTCGCGCGGGCGACCATAGTCATAGAGCCGGTAGGTGATGTCGCTGTTCTGCTGGACTTCGATCAGGGCGATGCCCGCCCCGATCGCATGGACCGTGCCGGCCGGAATATAGAAGAAATCCCCCGCCGAAACCGGGTGCCAGGTCAGCAAGTGCTCGATCGAACCGTCGCGGGCGGCCGCGCGCAGGGCATCTGCCCCGATCTCGGCGGAAAAGCCAATGCCCAGCTTCGCGCCCGGCTCTGCATTCAGGATCAGCCAGCACTCCTCCTTGCCGCGATGGCCGTTCGGGGCCTGGGCATCGGAAGGATGGACCTGGACCGACAGCGCCGCGCTGGTGAAGATGTATTTGACCAGCAGTTCATCAAGCGCGGCGGGCGGTTCGAACCAGATTTCGCCAATCCGCTGTCCGGCCGGCGCGGTAAACGGCGCGGGCAGGCTGGTGCGCCCCCACGGCCGCTCGACCATCCGCACGGGCAGCAGGGCGCTCACTGATTGGCCGCCCCGTGCAGCTTGCCGACCAGCTGCGCGCCGGCGCGGGTGGTGACCAGCACTTCATCGCCATCGACCACGATCACCACGTCTTCCAGCCCGATCGCCGACACGCGCGGCCCGTCGCTGTCGACCAGGACGTTGCGACACCGGACCAGTTCGGCCGGACCGGTCATGCTGTTGCCGTGATCGTCATGCGGCCGGGCGGCCCACAGCGCATCCCAGTTGCCGATGTCGGACCAGCCCATGTCGGCCGGAACCATCGCGGCGCGCGCGGTATTCTCCATGACCGCATAGTCGACAGATTCGCTTTCGATTGCCGCAAACGCCGCGGCATCGGGGTGGAACCGGCGACCTTCGCTTCGCCCGCCGGCCACGGCAGCGCGGGCGGCCTCGGCCAGGGCGGGGCGGTGGGCGGCCAGTTCGGCCAGGAATGTCCCGACCCGGAAGGCGAAGATCCCGCCGTTCCAGGCATAACCGCCTTCGGCAAGGAACTGCCGCGCGCGCTCAAGCGGCGGTTTCTCGACAAAGCGCGCGACCCGAAAGCCCAGATCACCGATCGGTTCACCCTGCTGGAGATAGCCGAACCCGGTTTCCGGGGTCTTGGCCTCGATCCCGAAGGAAACCAGCCAGCCGTCCGCCGCCAGCGCTGCCGCGGCGTGGGCGACGGCCCGGAAAGCGGCGGTATCGGCGATATGGTGATCGCTTGGGCAGACCAGCATGACCGCGTCTGCGGGCAGGCGCAGCGCGGCAAGCGCAATCGCGGCGGCCGTATTGCGGGCGCAGGGTTCGACAATCGTCTCCCCGCCGGTCCCGGCCGGCCACTGCGCCTCGACATGGCCAAGGTGTGCCGTGCCGGTGACCACCAGCGGCGCGGCAAAACCGGCCTCGGGCGCACAGCGTGCCAAAGTCGCCTCGAACAGCGTGCCCTCGCCAACCAGCGGCAGGAACGGCTTCGGCTTGATCGCGCGGCTGCGCGGCCACAGCCGCGTGCCGCTGCCGCCGCACAGGATCACGGGATGGATCGCCGGATTGCTCATCGCCTGACCACCTAGCACAACTTTTTTGCGGGACAATGACCGGACCGGATCAGTCCCGCCATGGCTCCAGCTGGCAGCCCGGCCCTTCGCGATAGGTCGCGGTCTGGCTGGCGAGCAGCGGGAAGCGGGCCGTGACCGACCTGGCTGCGGGATCCTCGCTCAGGGTGACCAGTTCCATGCCCGGCTCGAAATCCTTGCGGCAATCCTCCAGGCTGCGCCCGCCGACAAAACGGCAAGAGCAGGCCACCCGCGCGCCATAGGACGCCCCGGTCTGGGCATATTGGGTCAGCGGCTGCCAGAAAACGGCGATCAACAGCCCGACCAGCACCAGTCCGAGCAGCAGAATGCGCTTTCGCCAGGGTGATCTTGCGGCCGGATTGGGGTTAACGGTTGCCATCGTCGAGCCTTTGGGCAAGGGAGAGAGACGCCATGCCAGTGCGCCGCTCGTCCTTTATCCTGCCGCTGCTCGCTCTGCCAGCCCTGATCGGCTGCTCTGCCGGGCGCGAGGCTGCGGCCCCGCCCGCACCGCCCAGCGCGGCGTCGCTCAAGGCCGTGGCCGAAAAGCCGGGGGCCGACCGGACCGAACTGGCCCGCTTGCTCGACATATTGTTCAGTGATCCGGCCCAGGCCGAAACCCGCGCCGTGGTGATCCTGCGCGACGGGCGAGTCGTGGCGGAACGTTATGGTCCGGGCTACCACGAGAACACCCGGTTCATCTCGTGGTCGATGGCCAAGACGGTCACTGCGGTGATGATCGGCCAGCTGGTGGCCGACGGGCGGCTGCGGCTGGACGAACCGGTCCCGGTCCCGGCCTGGCAGCGCCCCGGCGATCCGCGCGGCGAGATCACCCTGCGCCAGCTCTTGCAGATGCGATCCGGCCTGCGCCACACCGAGGCTGGCGATCCGCCCTATGCCAGCGACGAGGTGCGGATGCTGTTCCTCGACGGGCGCGATGACATGGCCGCCTATGCCGAGGCCCAGCCGCTGGAAGCCGCGCCCGGCAGCCGGTTTGAATATTCCAGCGCGACCACCGTGATCCTGGCTGATATCGCTGCCCGTGCGCTGACCGGCAGCCGGGACCCGGCCGAGCGTGCCCGCGTGGTGCGCGATTATCTGCATACCCGTCTGTTCGGCCCGATCGGCATGGCCAGCATGGTGCCCGAATTCGATGCCGCCGGAACCCTCATCGGCGGCAGCCTGATCCACGGCACCGCCCGGGACTGGGCCAAGTTCGGCGAATTCCTGCGCAATCGCGGCGCGGTTGACGGGGCCCAGCTGGTTCCGTCGGCCTGGATCGAGTTCATGACCACGCCCAGCCCGCGCAGTGCGAACTATGGCGGGCACACCTGGCTCAACCGTCCCGGTCCGGACGGAGCGGTGGAGTGGCCCGGCGCACCCGCCTCGGTCTTTTCGATGAACGGTCATCTGGCCCAGTATGTCGTCATCAGCCGGGACCACCGGCTGGTGGTGGTGCGCCTCGGCAAGACTCAGGACGGGCACCATGAACCGGTTCGGGCCGCTCTCGCCCGGATCATCACTCTCTTCCCCAAAGGATAAGCGTACCGTGACGGAAAAGACCGCGCTGATTACTGGTGTGACAGGCCAGGACGGAGCCTACCTTGCCCGGTTGCTGCTGGCCAAGGGCTACCGCGTCCACGGGATCAAGCGGCGTTCATCATCTTTCAACACGGCCCGGATCGACGAGATCTATGAAGATCCGCACGTCCCCGATCCCCAGCTGACCCTGCACTATGGCGATCTGACCGATTCGACCAACCTGATCCGGATCGTCCAGGAAACCCAGCCCAACGAGATCTACAACCTGGCTGCGCAGAGCCACGTGGCGGTCAGTTTCGAAACCCCGGAATACACCGCCAATTCCGATGCCCTTGGCACGCTGCGGCTGCTGGAAGCGATCCGCATCCTCGGGCTGGAGAGGAAGACCCGGTTCTATCAGGCCTCTACTTCGGAACTTTATGGCCTGGTTCAGGAAGTGCCGCAGCGCGAAACCACCCCGTTCTATCCCCGCAGCCCCTATGCCGCGGCCAAGCTCTATGCCTACTGGATCACGGTCAACTACCGCGAAGCCTATGGCCTGCACGCCAGCAACGGCATCCTCTTCAACCACGAAAGCCCGCTGCGCGGCGAAACCTTCGTGACGCGCAAGATCACCCGGGCTGCCGCCGCGATCTCGCTCGGCCGGCAGGAGGTGCTTTACCTCGGCAACCTCGATGCCAAGCGCGACTGGGGCCATGCCCGGGAATATGTGGAAGGCATGTGGCTGATGCTGCAACAGGACCAGCCGGACGATTACGTCCTGGCCACGGGGGAGACCACCACCGTGCGCCAGTTTGTCGAATGGGCATTCGAAGATGTCGGCATTGCGCTGGAGTGGCGCGGCGCCGGAGTGGCGGAACAAGGTTTCTGCAAGGCCACGGGCGCGCTGCGGGTCGCGGTCGATCCGCGCTATTTCCGCCCCACCGAGGTCGATCTGCTGATCGGTGACCCGACCAAGGCGCAGCGGCAGCTGGGCTGGAAGCACAAGACCGCCGTGCGCGATCTGGCCCGGGAAATGGTCCGGGCCGATCTGGAAACGATGAAAAGCGCACCGCTTGGGCGGGGCAGCTGAGCTGATGTACGACCTTGCCGGAAAACGCGTCTGGGTGGCGGGGCACAAGGGCATGGTCGGCGGGGCGATTGCCCGCCGGCTGGCCGCCGAGGATTGCGAGGTTCTGACCGTCGAGCGGACTGAACTGGACCTGACCGACCAGCGCGCCGTGCTGGGCTGGATGCACAACCAGCGCCCGCAGGCGGTGTTCCTGGCCGCGGCGCGGGTCGGCGGAATCCACGCCAACGCCACCCAGCCGGTCGATTTCCTGCGCGACAATCTGCTGATCGAAACCGCGATCTTCACCGGCGCCGAATCGGTCGGGGTGGAAAAGCTGCTGTTTTTGGGATCGTCCTGCATCTACCCCAAGCACGCCGAGCAGCCGATCCGCGAGGAAGCGCTGCTGACCGGCCCGCTCGAGCCGACCAACGAATGGTACGCGATTGCCAAGATCGCCGGGATCAGGCTGGCCCAGGCCTACCGCCAGCAATTTGGCTGCGATTTCATCAGTGCGATGCCGACCAATCTTTATGGCCCCGGCGATAATTACGATCCGCTCGGCAGCCACGTGCTGCCCGCGCTGATCCGCAAGGTGCACGAGGCCAAGGCCGCCGGCAGCCCGGTAACCGTCTGGGGATCGGGCAGCCCCTTGCGCGAATTCCTCTATGTCGACGATTGTGCCGATGCCTGCGTGCACCTGATGAAGACCTATTCCGACAACCTGCACATCAATGTCGGATCGGGCGAGGAGATCTCGATCCTTGATCTGACCCGGCTGGTGATGGACGTGTTGGGCCATGATGCGGAAATCGTGATGGATCCGACCAAGCCCGATGGCACCCCGCGCAAGCTGATGGACAACAGCCGTCTGAAAGCGCTGGGCTGGACCCCCAGGGTTCCGCTGCGTGAAGGGATCGCCCTGGCCTATGCCGCGTTCCTGCGCGGCGATGGGCGAAATATCTAGGGTCAGGGCCTAGCGCCCGGTCAGCAGCTCTTCCGAGGAGAGATCCTTGGGATCGACGTGGCCGACCGGATCGGGGTGGATCAGGATTTCCAGCCCGGGAAACTCGCGGTGCAGGATCGCCTCGATCTCGTCCATCACGACATGGGCCTGGCTGATGGTCATGTCCGGATCGACCGCCAGATGGAACTGCACGAAATCGCGGTTGCCCGAAGTGCGCGTGCGCAGATCGTGCAGGCCCTTGATTTCCGGGTGGCGGGCCACCACCGCCAGGAACGCAGCGCGGCGTTCCTCGGGCCATTCGTGGTCCATCAGCTGCTTGACCGCTTCCTGCGAAGCGCCCCAGGCGCCCCACCCCAACCACACCGCAATGACCAGACCGAACAGCGGGTCGGCCCCGGATATTCCGGCATAGCTGTCCAGCGCCAGCGCAGCGATTACCGCGAGGTTGAGCAGCAGATCGGACTGATAGTGAACATGGTCGGTACTGATCGCCAGGCTGTTGGTCTGGCGGATAACGTAGCGCTGCCAGGCCAGCAGGGCCAGCGTGGCCCCCATCGCAATGGCCGAGACGACGATACCGCCTTCGGCCGCTTCGGGCCGCGCTCCGGCCAGCCACTGATCGACCGCGCGAAAGGCGATGCCGATTGCCGAGATCGAGATCAGCACCACCTGGAACATCGCTGCCAGCGCCTCGGCCTTGCCGTGACCAAAGCGGTGCTTTTCATCCGCCGGGCGGGCCGCGACCCAGACCCCGATCAAGGTGGCCAGGCTGGCAACCAGATCAAGCGCGGTATCCGCGAGGCTGCCGAGCATGGCCGTGGAGCCGGTGGAGAAGACTGCCCAGAGTTTCAATCCGACCAGCAGCAAGGCCACCGTAATCGAGGCCAGCGCGGCCGAGCGGTTAAGGGCGTTCGCGCGGCTCACGGATATAGCAGCGTGCTGGTCCAGCCGCCGTCGGCCAGCCGCTCGAACCGGCGGCGTTCGTGCAGGCGGAAGGGACGGTCCATCCAGAATTCGAAGGCGCTGGGCACAAGGCAAAAGCCGGTCCAGTGCGGCGGGCGCGGGACCTCGCCAACCAGGTGCCGCGCGGTAACCTTGGCGATCCGGGCCAGGAACTCCCCGCGTGAGGCCAGCGGTGCCGACTGGTCCGAGGCATGCGCGCCCAGTTGCGAATCGCGGCTGCGGCTGGCGAAATAGGCATCGGCCATTTCAGCGGGCACTTGCGAAACTGCGCCCTCGATGCGGATCTGCCGGCGCAGCGATTTCCAGTGGAACAGCATCGCTGCCTTGGGATTGGAGAGCAGCTCCCGGCCCTTTCGGCTGTGGCTGTTGGTATAGAAGACAAAGCCGCCATGCGGGCCGAGCAGATCCGGCCCGTGATCCTTGAGCAGCACCATCCGCACCGCAGGGAAGGCATCGGGTGTGGCGGTGGCCACGGCAACCGCTTCGGGATCGTTCGGCTCGCACCGCTGCGCCTCGGCGAACCATTCGTCGAACAGGGCGAAGGGCGCGGAATCGGGAATGGCATCGCGGTCCTGAGCTTGGTCCATGCCTTGCCGCATAGCCGCGTCCGGCTCACGATGAAAGCGCAAGTGTTTCGCAACAAAAGGCGCTGCCCTTGCCCTATAGACCTGACACACCTAGCTAGTCCTCTATGAGCGATCCCTATTCGATCCTGGGTGTGGCCCGCGGGGCGAGCGAAAAGGACATCAAGTCCGCCTATCGCAAGCTGGCCAAGGAACTGCATCCAGACCGCAACAAGGACAACCCCAAGGCGGCGGAGCGCTTTTCCGAAGTGACCCGCGCCTATGATCTGTTGTCCGACAAGGACAAGCGCGCCCGTTTCGACCGGGGCGAGATCGACATCGACGGCAACCCGACCATGGGCTTCGGCTATGGCGGCGGGGGCGGGCCGGGCGGCGGCTTTGGGGCGCGCGACCAGCGCGGCTTCCGCGCCGACGGGTTTGAAGGATTCGGCGAAGGAATCGACCTCGGCGACATCTTCGACGGCCTGTTCGGCGGGCGCGGCGGGATGGGCGGGGGCGGCTTTGGCGGTCAGCGCCGCGGACCTGCCCCGCGCGGGGCCAATGTACAATACAAGCTGGGTGTTTCACTGCCCGATGCGGCCATCCTGGCAACGCAGCGGATCACCCTGGCCGATGGCAAGACGATTGACCTCAAGCTTCCCGCCGGGGTCGAGGACGGCACCCAGATGCGTCTGGCCGGCAAGGGCGAACCGGGTCCGGGCGGCAATGGCGACGCGCTGGTGGTGATCCACCTTCAGCCGCACCCCTTCTTCCGCCGCGATGGCGACAACCTGCGGCTCGATCTGCCGATCAGCCTCGACGAGGCGGTGAACGGTGCCAAGGTCAAGGTCCCGACCGCAGAGGGCGCCGTGATGTTGACCATTGCCCCCGGAACCAGTTCGGGCAAGACGCTGCGGCTGAAGGGCAAGGGCTTTACCCGCAAGGACGGCACGCGGGGTGACCAGCTGGTCACGGTCGAGATACAGTTGCCAGATAGCGATGCGGATCTTGTCCGCCGCCTTGAAGGCTGGCGCGACCTGCGCAACCTGCGCGGCCGACTGGGCGTCTGAGCGCGGCGAATGGAGGAGCGTTCGCCGCACGAGGCGCATCCGCCGCCGCTGGCCATGCCCGACCTTTCACCCGAAGCAAGGCGGCGGCGCGCCCGGCGACTAGCCGATGCCGCGCCGATAGATGCAGAGACTTTTTCGCGCCTGCGCCAGTCCCGCCCGTTCCGGGTGCTCGCCCGGATCTGGACCGGCGCCTATCACGATGGCTTCATCCACGCCGGCAACCTTGCCTATATGACCATCCTTTCCCTGTTTCCGTTCTTCATCACGGTCGGCGCGGGCTTCAGCCTGATGGGCGAACAGACCCAGCGCGAGGCATCGGTGCATACTTTCCTGTCCGCGCTGCCCCCGGTGGTGGCAAATGCGCTGGAGCCGGTTGCCGCCGAGGTGATCGTCGCGCGCAGCGGATCGCTGCTGTGGATCGGGGCGCTGGTCGGCCTGTGGACCGCCGGCAGCCTCGTCGAGACGATCCGCGACATCCTGCGCCGCGCCTATGGCACGCGCGAAACCTATGCCTTCTGGCGCTACCGGCTGATCTCGACCGGGGCAATCATCCTGGCTGTGCTCGCCTTGTTCTTCGCGCTGCTGGCCCAGGTCGCGATCGGCACGGCGCAGGAGGTGATTTCCGCCTGGTATCCCCGCGCGGCCCACTGGATCGACACCCTTGGCGCGACCCGGCTGGCCCCGGCGCTGATCATCTATGCCGCGATCTACCTGCTGTTCTTCACTTTGACTCCCACGACCTACCGCAAGCCGCGCTATCCCAAATGGCCGGGTGCCTTGCTTGTGACCCTGTGGTGGGCCGCGGTCAGTGCCGCGCTGCCGGTTCTGCTGCGACGCTTCTTCACCTATGACCTGACCTATGGCAGCCTGGCCGGGGTGATGATCGCGCTTTTGTTTTTCTGGATGGTCGGTCTAGGATTGGTGGTAGGGGCAGAGCTCAACGCCGCGCTCGCTGAAAGTCCGGAAGAACAGGACCTGCTCGGCAAATGGCGCGAAGGGAACAAGACAACCGCCGAAGATGGGGCGACGGGAACGACACAATGAACGGATTGATGAAGGGCAAGCGCGGGCTGATCATGGGCCTGGCCAACGACAAATCGTTGGCCTGGGGGATCGCGAAGAAACTGCACGAGGCCGGAGCCGAGCTGGCTTTCTCCTATCAGGGCGAAGCCCTGGCAAAGCGGGTGCGTCCGCTGGCCGCCAGCCTGGGCAGCGATTTCCTGATCGATTGCGACGTGTCCGACATGGCCGCGCTGGACAATGCCTTCGCGGTGCTGGCGGCGCGCTGGCCGACGATCGATTTCGTGGTCCACGCGATCGGCTTTTCCGATAAGAACGAGCTGCGCGGCCGGTTCTATGACACCAGCCTCGACAATTTCCTGATGACCATGAACATTTCGGCCTATTCGCTGGTCGCGGTGACCCGCCGGGCCAAGGACATGATGCCGAATGGCGGCTCGGTCCTCACATTGTCCTACTACGGGGCGGAAAAGGTCGTCCCGCATTACAACGTGATGGGCGTGGCCAAGGCGGCACTGGAAACCAGCGTGAAGTACCTGGCTAATGACCTGGGGCCGGACAACATCCGCGTCAACGCGATCTCGGCCGGGCCGATCAAGACCCTGGCGGCCAGCGGGATCGGCGATTTCCGCTACATTCTGAAGTGGAACGAACTCAATTCGCCGCTGCGCCGCAATGTCACGATCGACGATGTCGGCGGGTCCGCGCTCTACCTGTTGTCTGACCTGTCATCGGGCGTGACCGGCGAGACGCACCACGTCGACGCCGGTTATCACCTGATCGGCATGAAGCAGGAAGACGCGCCCGATATCGCGCTGAGCTGAGCCGGAAAGATCAGGTGCCTTCGGGCACGGGGGCAGGCGGGGCGTCGGCCTTCGGAGCCTGGCCGCTGGCCTGTTCTTCCAGCTTGCGGCGGGCCTCGATCTGCTCTTCCTGCTGCTCAACCTCGGCCTGGGTTTCAGCCGCTTCCTGATCGATCTTGGCGAGGCGCTTTTCCCGTTCTTCAGCAACCATCTGGCCGAACTTGATATTGGGATCGGTCGCCTTTTCGCCGGCCGCCTGTTTCAACAGCTGGCCGGTGCAGCCGGTCCAGCCGCCGGCCCCGGTGGGAGAGCAGCTGGCAGTGCCGCTGGCACCGACGGTTTCATAGGCGATCACCCGGTTGTTCCAGGCCTCGTTCTGCGGAGAGGTGCTTTGCCGCAGCGGCTGGGGGATGCGGAACCGCTCGGCTTCGGCCTTGCGCGCGCAGACGGTGATCGTGTCCTCGCTCGATTCCGGGCATTTGTCATCGCCGTAGATGATTACCATGTTCATCTTCGGCTCGGACGCGGCATCCTGCGCCAGGGCCGGAGCGGCAAGGCCAAGGACCAGCGGAAGGGCGGCAAGCAGCGGACGCATGGGGAAACTCCTCTTCATGGGCCCGATATAGGACCTTCCCGCGCTGAATGACAGCTTAAGCGCCGCCGCGCCTTGGCCTGAGTCAATTCAGGCGGCGGATCAGATCCGCTCAGCCAGGCGGATCGCCACCCGGCAACCCAGCCGGATTGCGCCCGACAGCAGCGGATAGGCTGGCGCCTGTTCCGCTCCGGCGGCAAAGGCGGCATCACGGTGGGCGCGCTCGTCCTCGCGGAACTGTATGATCAGGGCCGAAAGCTCGGGATCGCTATCGCCCAGCTCTTCCAGCTGCGCGGTATAGTGGCGGTCGATCTCGGTCTCTACAGCAGCGGTGCAGGCCATGGCTGCCTTGGGCCCGATCAGTGCAGTTGCCGCGCCAAGGGCAAAACCGGCCACGTCCCAGAAGGGCTGAAGCGCCGTGGGACGAATCCCGCGCTGTGCCAGCAAGGCGTCGAACTTGGCGCGGTGCTCGGCCTCCTGCTCGGCCATGTGGCGCACTTCGCCGGAAATTTCCGTGCGATCGCCCAGCACGGCAAGTTGGCCCGCATAGATCCGGGTTGCGCCATATTCCCCGGCCTGGTCGACCCGCAGCATCCGGGCGGCGGCAGTTTCACGCATCGGCTCAAGCCTCCTTGCGGCGCAGCAGCGCCAGGCCCAGCAGCGCGGCCGGGACCGAGATCAGAAAATTCCACCCCGCCAGCGAGATCCCGAACAGGGTCCAGGGAGCCACATCGCAGCGGATGATCGGGGCATCAAGGATCGCATCCAGCGCATTGCCGCCAGTCAGGTTGGTCGTGGTGGTGCAAGCCGTCAGCCCTTCCCACCAGCCGTATTCGACCCCGGCATGGAAGCCCCCGATCAAGCCGCCCGCCAGAACGCCCAGCAGTGCCAGCATGGTCAGGAGGCGCGCTGACGGACGCACCCAGGCCAGCAAAGCGAAGGGAAAGGCAAAGAACAGGGCATAGCGCTGCCACCAGCACATCTCGCACGGGTACAGCCCGAACCCGTACTGGCTGATATAGGCCCCGCCAAGCAGCGCCACTGGCACGCCGAGCGCAATCAGCCGGGCAATCCTGCCGCCATCATGTGCCGCAAGGGCCATGGCTCAGCGCTTCTTGGCCAGCGCCGGGGGGGCAGTGCGGCGCAGGGTCTGCACCGCGTAGTAGAGCTGGTAATCCTTGATGCCCTTGGCCTTGAGTTCGTCCGCGCTCATCTTGAAGCGCGGATCGGCCTGGCGATCGGCCTCCAGCTTCTTGTCATCCATCGCCGCTTCGTTGACGAGGTGACGGCGCAGGTCGCTCTCCCGCACAGTCAGTTCGGCGCGGCGACGGGCGTCGGGATCGGACAACTGCGGCACGGCGATATCCGGAACGATCCCGCCTTCCTGAACCGAACGGCCGAGGGGCGTATAATAACGCGCCGTGGTGATCTTGACCGCGCTGGTCCGGCTGTTGTCGAGGAAATAGAGCGACTGGACCGAGCCCTTGCCGAAGCTGCGTTCACCCATGATCACTGCGCGGCGCTGATCCTGGAGGGCGCCCGCGACGATTTCCGAAGCCGAAGCGGAGCCGGCATCGATCAGCACGATCACCGGCAGACCCTGGGCGAGATCGCCCGGGAACATCGATTCCGCCTTGAAATATTCGTCATCACGCGCGTTACGCCCGCGCTGCGAAACGATATCGCCCTTGGTCAGGAAGATATCGGACAGGGCCACAGCCTCTTCCAGCGCGCCGCCCGGATTCTGCCGCAGATCCAGCACGATGCCGAGCAGCTTGCCACCAGACTGCTTCTTGAGATCCTCGATCCCCTTGGCAACATCGGTGCCGACATCGGCGCTGAACTCGTTGACCGAGATAACCCCGACACCGTCCTGCAATTCCCAAGTCACCGGCTCGAGCTTGATCACGCCGCGGGTCACGGTCACGTCGAACGGGCCGTTGCGGCCCGAACGGAAGATCGTCAGCCGGATCTTGGTCCCGGCCTCGCCGCGCATCTGGGCCACGGCATCGTCCAGTTCGCCACCATAGATCAGCTTGCCGTCCAGATGGGTGATATAGTCTCCGGCCTTGACCCCGGCGGCCTCGGCCGGGCTGCCCTTCATCGGCGCTACCACCTTGACCGCACCATCGTCCATCACCACCGACAGGCCGAGGCCCGAGTAGTTTCCATCGATCATGGTGTTGAGGCGCTGCATCGAAGCGCCCGAGACATAGGTGGAATGCGGATCAAGCGCGGCCAGCATGCCGCCGATCGCGCCTTCTTCCAGCTTCTTGTCATCGACTTTTTCAACGTAGCGCAGCTTGACCAGGTGATAGACCGTGGCGAGCCTTTCGAACTGGGCCGAGGCGCGACCATCGACCGCGGCAAGGCCGGCGGTGGTCGCAGGAATCAGGGCTACGGCCGAAACCAGGAGCGTGGCGCGAAGCAGGGAAGCAAACTTCATCGGGCAAAAGCCTCTTGCAAGAACCGGTGCTCCTTATCGCGCAAGCGACGTTAACGCCAGATGGCGGATCGAACAGGTTCTAACGCCGCAAGTAATCCAGCGGATTGAGCGGTGCGCCGTCCTTGCGCAATTCCAGCGTGATGACCGGACGGCCCGGCCCGGCCGTGCCGAGCGGCGATCCGGCCAGAACGGCCCGTCCGACCCTGGTATCAAGCGCGGCAAGGCCGGTGACCAGCGAAGTCCAGCCACCGCCATGTTCGATGATCACGATAGTGCCATAACCGCGATAGGGCCCGGCGAAGACAACCCGGCCACCCCCCGGCGCCACCACCTGCGCCCCGCCGCGCGCCGCCAGCGAGATTCCGCGAGACTGGACCCGGCCTTCGCCCACTGCCCCGAACCCGGCCACCAGCCGGCCCGATACCGGCAACAGATACTGCGCCGGGGCATTCGTCGGCACCGCAACCGGCACCGCATCGGCCGTCACCTGGGCGGCCTGCGGCAACGCGGGGCGCAGCACCGGGCCGGGCAGAGCGGCGAGTTCGCCGCGCAGGCGGCCGGCCTTGTCCAATTCACCGACCAGCGCGGTCAGATCGCGGGCCTGTTCGGCCAGAGCCAGCGCGCGTTCCGCTTCGCGATCAGCAGTGCCGCTGGCCGCGCGCGAATCAAGCCGCTGCCGGGCTTCCAGAGCGGCCAGCTGCTGACGACGGCGGGTAAGCTCGCTCTGGCTGACGCGCAGCGCGGCATTGGCCTGTTCGGCCTCGGCCTGGAGCTTGCGGCCGCGATCCAGCGCGGCGCGCAGGCCGGCGGTGCGGCGGGCCACCTCCGGCAGCATCGTCTCCAGCACGGCGCGCAAATAGACTGCATCGTTCAGCGACCCCGGCCGCAGCAGGGAAAACAGCGCTGGCCGGCGCGACAGGCGCTGCAGCGCGGCGGTCAGCTCAACCAGCGGCCGTTGACGCTCGGCCAGTTCGGCGTTGAGGCGGGCGCGTTGCTGCCCGATCAGCCGCACCTTGGCCTCATTCACGGCAATCTGCGCTTCGGCTTCCTGGACACGGGCAGCAAGTGCGGCGCTTTCCCGGGCGGTCTTGTCGGCGGCTGCCGATGCCGTGGCGGCCGTGGCCTCCAGCACCTCGGCCCGGGCCCGGGCTTCCTTGCCCTGGGTCTGCGCCTCCTCAAGCGCCTTGCGCGCATCCTCGACCGTCTCGATTCCCGGCTGCGGCAACTGGGCGCGGCCAAGCTCGATCCCGGTCAGCAGAGCGAGGCCGGCAAGCGATATCAGGAACAGGCGCAGGTTCATCGCCGCCCCTTATCCCGAACGGTGATAAGGATGGCCAGCCAGAATGCTGGTAGCGCGCCACAATTGTTCGGCCAGCATGGCCCGGACCAGCAGGTGCGGCCAGGTCATGGCCCCGAAGCCGAGCAGCAGATCGGCCTTTGCCCGCGCTTCAGCCCCGTGGCCATCGGCTGCGCCAATCAGGAACCGGGCCTCGCGCACGCCATCGTCGCGCCAGCGGCCCAGCAAGGCGGCGAAGTCTTCTGAACCAAGCTGCTTGCCATGTTCATCCAGCAGGACTTCACGGCAAGGAATAACCGGCATTGGCACCGTCCCGCCCTGATCGGGCAGTTCGGTCAACTTGACCGGCCATGAAATCCGTTTGGTATAGCGCGCGACGAGATCCGCTTCCGGTGAACGGCCGATCTTTCCCCGCGCGATGACGTGCAGCAGCATGGCGGGGGATCAGGCCGCGCCTGCGCTGTCTCCGAAAGCCCACATCCGCTCAAGATTATAGAAGCTGCGCACTTCCGGACGGAACAGGTGGACGACCACATCACCGGCATCGATCAGCACCCAGTCGGCCGCGGGCAGACCCTCGATCCGGACATGGCCGAAACCGCCGTGCTTGATCCGCTCGGCCAGTTTCTGCGCGATCGCCGCAACCTGGCGCGTCGAGCGGCCCGAGGCGATGACCATGTAATCGGCAATCGAGCTTTTCCCGGCCAGCGGGATCGACACGATTTCCTGCGCCTGATCGTCGTCGAGCGACTTCAGCACGAGTTCGTGGAGCGAGCCGGGTTCCGACGGGGGAAGCGGGGCAGGGCTGGCAGAAGCAGCGGAGGGTTCGGGACTGGTAGGCGTCATGTAAACGGAAACGGCTCCTCTGGGCGGGCTTCGCGAAACATCATGCAATGTTGGATGCGACGGGATGGTGCGTCAATCGGTCCCGCTGGCGCTTGCCGGAATAACGGCTGGCCCAGTCTGGATCAGCGCTGCGAATGGCAGTCGCCGAGCGCGGATCGGGATCGAATCGCAAATGTATCAGCGCGGGTGCGCTCCATCCTGCCCGGTGCTTCAGGCTGGCAGCGGACCGCCGGTATCGGCCGAGCCAGGCCCCGGCGAGGCTCGCCCGGGCAGCACCTTCATAGCCGGGACGGGCGATAACCGCAATCGGCATGGCCCGGGCAATGGCACGCCAGTCCTTCCAGCGGTGGAATTGAACCAGATTGTCGCTGCCCATCAGCCAGACGAAGCGGTGCTGGGGATAGCGCCTGGCCAGCTTGCGCAAGGTATCGATTGTATAGCGGGTGCCCAGTTCACGCTCGACCTGGGTCGGCACGATCGGGGCCCGTTTAGCCATGCGATTGGCCGAGGCGAGGCGGGCGGCGAGCGGGGCCATGCCCGCCTTGGGCTTGAGCGGGTTGCCGGGGGAGACCAGCCACCACACCTCATCCAGCCCCAGCGCCTGACGGGCAAACAGGCTGATGCGGCGATGGCCGCCATGCGCGGGGTTGAAGCTCCCGCCCAGTAAACCGATCCGTTTCAGGGCCTTACCTGCCCATTGCCGCGCACCACCCATTTGTAGGTGGTGAGCCCTTCCAGCGCGACCGGACCGCGAGCGTGGAGCCGGCCGGTGGCAATGCCGATCTCCGCGCCGAGGCCGAATTCGCCGCCGTCGGCGAACTGGGAGGAGGCGTTGGCCATGACGATCGCGGCATCGACTTCTGCCAGAAAACGCTCGATTGCGGCTTCGTCGGTCGCGATGATCGCTTCGGTATGCTGCGATCCGTGCACGGCAATGTGCTGCAAAGCGTCGTTCAAACCATCGACCACTGCGACTGACAGCACAGTGTCGAGGTACTCGGTGTCCCAGTCATCGTCGCTGGCCGGCACGATCCGGCTATCGAGCGCCCTGGCCCGCGAATCGCCGCGCAGTTCGCAGCCGCCATCGAGCAGCGCCGCCACGACCCTGTGCGATTGCCGGAACTGCGCATCGAGCAGCAGCGTTTCCATTGCCCCGCAGATCCCGGTCCGGCGCAGCTTGGCATTGACCGCCACCGCGACGGCCATGTCCGGATCGGCGCTGGCGTGGATATAGGTATGATTGATCCCGTCGAGATGAGCCAGAACCGGCACCCGGGCATCGGCCTGGACCCTGGCGACCAGGCTTTTGCCGCCGCGCGGCACGATCATGTCGATCAGGCCGGCCGCGGTCAGCATTGCACCCACAGCCTCGCGGTCCTGGGTCGGGACCAGTTGCACCGCTGCGGCCGGAACCCCGGCGGAGGCGAGGCCGCGGACCAGCGCGGCATGGATCGCTCGGTTTGACCGGACCGCCTCGCTTCCCCCGCGCAGCAGCACCGCATTGCCCGAGGCGATACAGAGCGCGGCCGCATCGGCGGTGACATTGGGACGGCTTTCATAAACGATCCCGATCAGCCCGATCGGCACCCTTACCCGGCTCAGCATCAGCCCGTTCGGGCGCGCCGCCATATCGATGACTTGCCCCACCGGATCGGACAGACCGGCAATGTTGTCAACGGCTTGCGCAATCGCTTCGAGCCGCCCGGGATCGAGTTTCAGGCGGTCGAGCAGCGCCGGGGTCAGGCCGTTTGCAGCGCCCGCAGCCATATCCTCGGCATTGGCCGCCAGCACCGCCACCTGGTCCGCCCGCAGCGCGGCGGCGGCGGCGCGCAGGGCAGCAGCCTTGGCGTCATGATCGAGCCGCGCCACCTCGCGCTGGGCAGCGCGTCCGGCGCGGGCCAGCCGGGCAATCAGATCAGTTGGCAGATCAGTTGGCAGATCGGTTGGCAGATCGGTTGGCAGATCGGTTGGAGTTTCGGCGCTGTCCATGGTCCGGGCGGACTAACACTGTGCTCCGGGCTTGTCACGGCTGTGTGCCGGAAACGGTTCGTCGCGCGAGTCCTTCGATTCGCCGAACCCGGGCAATTGCGGATTCGCCACGCAACCAGCCGCCTGCTAGCGCCCCGCGGAACGAAGACAGACAGGGACTCGGGGTCGCTTTGCAAAATCTTTCCGCCGGCCGGTTTGCGGACCGCCTGCGGGCCTGGTTTCCGGATCGCGAGTTCTTCATGCGCTCCGAAGGTCAGGTCCGTTTTATCAAGGTTTCTTCGAAAGTTCAGATAGTCGCTGCGGGGATCGCGGCCGGCCTGCTGCTGTTCTGGGTGCTGTCGATGGGGGCCATGGCCCTGAGCAGCTATCTGGCGAATCGGGACCGCGCCTCGCTGCTTGATCGCGAAGCGAAGGTGGCCAGTTCGGAAAGCCGGGTCAACGCCTACCGCGATGACCTTGGCAAAGTAACCGAAGACATGAAGCGCCGGACCGAGTTCATCGAGAAGATGGCCCAGGCTTATTTCGGCGAGCTTCCGCAGGAAGCAAAGCCCGGCGAAACAGTTACCAACAGCCAGGGCGAAGCGTCCGAGACGGTCAAGAAAGTCAGCGCGGTTCTGCCCGAAGCAGCCGAGCTGGCCCGGATCGAGGCGCGTCAGTTGGCCCTGGTCGAAAGTCTGACCCGCCTGGCCGATCGCCGCGCCGCCGCCGCTGAAGCGCGGCTCGTCCGTCTCGGTCTCAGACCGCGGGCCATGCTTGAAGCCGTCGAGGATCGCGCCGCGCAGGGCGGGCCGCTCTCGGTTCTGGCCACGGCCGCCGACGGCAGCATCGATCCGCGTTTCCAGCGGCTCGGCCTGAGCCTGGCGCGGATGGACGCGCTGGAACGTTCGGTTGCCGCCCTGCCTCAGGCATTGCCGGCCAGCCTGGAATTTATTTCATCCGGGTTCGGCTATCGCGCCGATCCGTTCACCGGTGGGGCTGATTTCCATCCCGGCCTCGATTTCAAGGGTCCGATGGGCGCGCCGATCTATGCCGCCGCCAAGGGCACCGTCAGTTTTGTCGGCTGGAAGTCGGGCTATGGCAACACGGTCGAGATTGACCACGGCAACGGCCTTGTCACCCGCTATGCCCACATGTCAGGCTTTCGCACCGTGGTCGGCAAACCGGTCCAACCGGGTGAGCAGATCGGCCTGATCGGCAGCACCGGCCGCTCGACCGGCCCGCATCTGCATTTCGAAGTCCGGGTTGGCGATCGCGCCATCAACCCCCGCCCCTTCCTGGAGGCTGTCCCCGATGTTTTCCAAAAAGGCGCCATCAACGCCCAGCGCCCCGCAAGGTAGAACGATGGCCAATGCCACCTTTTCCGTGTTCGGCGGCGATATCCGCATCAAGGGCGACGTCCACGCCACGGCCGATCTGCACATCGACGGCCATGTCGAAGGCGATGTGACCTGCACCTCGCTGGTCCAGGGTGAGAGCGGCGAGATCGTCGGCGCGGTCCGCGCCGAAAGCGCGCGCCTGTCTGGCTCGGTCAAGGGCACGATCACCGTGCGCGATCTGGTGGTGCTGAAAACCGCCCGGATCCACGGCGATGTTCACTATGATTCGCTGACCATCGAGCAGGGCGCGCAGGTCGAGGGCCGCTTCGCCCCCCGCGCGGTGGGGGATGACAGCGCCGTAGTGAACTTTCCCGGCTGAACCCGGCCGCCCCCGGATCAGGTCGCAGGCGAACCTTCTGCCGCCAGTTCCGCGCGCAGCGCCTTGCGGTCCAGCTTGCCGATCATCGTCTTGGGCATGGCATCGCGCACCACTACGGCATCGACCCGTTCGTGCTTGCCGATCCGGGCGTTGAGCCAGGCCTTCAGTTCCTCGCCCGGCA
The DNA here is from genome assembly GCA_046291115.1 of Novosphingobium sp. GTDB lineage: Bacteria > Pseudomonadota > Alphaproteobacteria > Sphingomonadales > Sphingomonadaceae > Novosphingobium. The sequence continues at coordinate 25,925 of JBKBSV010000012.1, forward strand.
CAGCGGAGCCGGGATTCAGCGTCACGAAAGCGCGCGGCACTTCGCCCAGCCGCTCATCCGGCACGCCGATCACCAGCACTTCCTTCACCGCCGGGTGCTGGGCCAGCGCGGCCTCGACCTGGCTGGGGAAAACCTTGAAACCGCCCACGGCGATCATGTCCTTGATCCGGTCAACGATCGCAATGTAACCCTCGGCGTCGATCGTGGCGACATCGCCAGTCCGCAGCCAGCGCCCGTCGGGCCGCTCGGCAAAGGCGCTGGCCGCCGCTTCGGGCCGGTTCCAGTAGCCCTTCATGACCTGCGGACCCTGGATGGCGAGTTCGCCCGGCTCACCCGGCAGCGCATCGCGGGTCGGATCGTCGCGGTCAAGCAGGCGGACGCGGGTGGCGGGGATCGGCTGACCGATCGTGCCGGGGCGCTCCTCGCCCTCATACGGATTGCACGCGGCGACCCCGGCGCACTCGGTCAGGCCATAGCCCTCGACAATGCGCGATTCGCTGACTGCCTCGAACCGCTGCTTGAGCGGCAGGGGCAGCGGCGCCCCCCCGGAAATGCACACCCTGAGCGAAGAAAAGTCGGTCTTGGTCACTGCGGGATGGTCCAGCAGCGCCTGATACATGGTCGGCACGCCGGGGAACGAGGTCGCCTTGACCCGGCCCAGCGTTTTCAGCGCCTGGCCAGCATCGAAACGCGGCAGCATGGCAATGCACCCGCCATTGAGCACGGTGCGGTTGAGCACGGCAATGTTGGCAAAGACGTGAAACAGCGGGAGCACCGCCACGATCACATCGCGCGCGTCGGTCTGGGGATCAAGCGCATTCACTTGTCGGGTATTGGCGGTCAGGTTCTGGTGGGTCAGCATCGCCCCCTTGGGCGTGCCCGTGGTGCCGCCGGTATATTGCAGCAGCGCCAGATCGGTTTCAGGATCAATCGCAACCGGCCCGGGCGCGTTCGGCCGCAACATGTCAGTCCAGCGCAGCACCGTCGGCCTGACCGGGATCGGGACGACAGCCTTGCGCCCGAACAGCGAGAGCAGGATCCGCTTGGTCAGCGGCAGCATCGCCCCCAGCGAGCCAACCACCAGCGTTTCAAGCGAGGATGTGCGCTGCACTTCCAGCGCGGTTGGCAGCAGGGCCGCCGAATCGATTGTCACTAACAGCCGGGTGCCCGAATCCTCGACCTGGGCGGCCAGTTCCTGCGCGGTGTAGAGCGGACTGAAATTGACCAGCGTGGCCCCGGCCATGGCCGCACCGTAATAGGCCGAGACATAGATCGGGACATTGGGGAGAAACAGGCCGACCCGATCGCCCTTGGTCACCCCCAGCCGCTGCAACCCTGCGGCAAAGGCCAGCGCCTCGGCATGGAGCGCGCGGTAACTGTAGGTCCGGCCCATGAAATCGACCAGCGGCTTGCCGGCGTGGCGGGTGGCCGCTGCGGCAAACATGTCCGGCAGGCTGAGCGGTGGCAGATCGAGCTCCCACGGACCCGGGTGCCCATAGTGTGCGCGCCAGGGATCGGCAGCCGCATTGGCCGAGTTGCTATTGACAATCATGTCAAGAACCTAGGCTGCCGCGGTGCGAAAGCCTAGGTCCGGATCGGGTGCTCAGTCTTCGCCTGCCGCTTCGGCGGCACGCTTTGCCTCAAGCCAGGCGGCGGCTTCGGCTTCCTGGGCGGCTTCGCTCGCCGCCTTGGCCTGGGCCTCGCGCTCGGCGCGCAGTTCCTCGATCAGGGCTTCGCGATCATCACCCAGCCGCGCATCATCGCCCGCCTGGTCCTGCAGCCCCGCCTTCTTGGCGGCCTTGGCCACGATCGCGTCCAGCTCGCGCTGGCTGCACAGGCCCAGGGTTACCGGATCCTTGGGGTTGATATTGGCGATATTCCAGTGGCTGCGATCGCGGATCGCGGCGATGGTGTTACGGGTGGTGCCGATCAGCTTGCCGATTTGCGCGTCCGAGATTTCCGGATGGTTGCGCAGGATCCAGGCGATGCCGTCAGGCTTGTCCTGACGCTTGGACACCGGGGTGTAACGCGGGCCCTTGGTCCGGCTGACCGTGACCGGAGCCTTCTGCATCACCAGCGCATAGCTCGGATCGGCCTGGCCTTTCTCGATTTCGGCCATGGTCAGCTCGCCAGAGCGGACCGGATCGCGCCCGGTGTACTTCGCACTGGCCAGATCATCGGCCATGGCCTGCACTTCAAGAATGTGCAGGCCGCAGAAATCCGCAATCTGTTCAAACGACAGGGCGGTATTGTCGACCAGCCACGAAGCGGTGGCATGCGGCATCAGCGGGGTCGGCTTGGTCACGGGTTTTCTCCGTCGCAAAATAGAAGGGCCGCCCCTCGCGGAGCGGCCGTTTGCCGGGCATCTAGGCCGATTCCCGGCAAAGGGCAAGAAGTCATCCCACCGCAAGCACGATCTTGCCGATATGGCTGCCCGCCTCCATCCGGGCATGGGCCTGGGCCGCTTCGGCCAGCGGGAAGGCCCGGTCCATCACCGGGCGCAGCTTGCCACTTTCGACCAGCGGCCAGGCCAGGCGGGAAATTTCCTGGGCCAGCAGCGCCTTGAACTGGTTGGACCGCGGCCGCAGGGTCGATCCGGTCAGGTGCAGGCGCCGCCGCATCACTTCGGCCATGTTGATTTCGGCCCGCACCCCGCCCTGAACGGCGATGGTTACGTGCCGGCCATCGTCGCCCAGGCATTTGAGGTTGCGCATCACATAGTCGCCCGCGACCATGTCCAACACCAGGTGCACGCCCTGCCCGCCGGTAATCCGCGCCACTTCCTCGACGAAATCCTGCGCCTTGTAATCAATCGCGTGATCGGCCCCGATCTTCAGCGCCTGGGCGCACTTGTCCGCCCCGCCGCAGGTGACAATCACGGTCAGGCCAAACAGCTTGCCCAGCATGATCGCCATGGTCCCGATTCCGCTGGTCCCGCCGTGGACCAGCACCGTCTCGCCCTCCCTGGCATAGCCGCGCTCGAACAGGTTGTGCCAAACGGTAAACAGCGTCTCGGGCAGGGCCGCGGCCTGATCCATGGCGAGGCCTTCAGGTACCGGCAGGCAATGATCGGCCACGGCCAGGCAATATTCGGCATAGCCCCCGCCCGATACCAGCGCGCAGACCTTTTGCCCCAGCAGCGCCGCGTTGACGCCAGCGCCAAGCGCCACGACGTCACCCGAAATCTCCAGCCCCGGGATCGGCGAAGCGCCGGGCGGCGGCGGGTAGAAACCCTGGCGCTGGATCACGTCCGGCCGGTTGACCCCGGCATAGGCCACCCGGACCAGCACCTCGCCCGCACCGGGCCGGGGAACCGGAACCCTTTCCAGCCGCAACACGTCCGGTCCGCCCGGTGCGTCAAAGCCTGCGGCCAGCATGGTTTCAGGAAGCGAATCAGACATTTGCCGGTCCCCCTGTTGCATTCGGGTAACGGATCAGGGCCCTAACCGCTTGGCGTGTTGACAGCAAGCCTGCGCCGTCCGAAGCTGGCCTGGCAATGGATGACGATCTGCCCCGGCCCAAAGGCGATGCGGCCAGCCTGCTGGCGAAGGAATCGCTCGATCCCTTATCACAGGACGAGCTGGCCGAGCGGATTGCCCTGCTTGAAGCGGAGATCGCCCGGATCAAGGCCCACCGCAACAAGGCCGCCGCCCATCGCGCCGCCGCCGACGCGCTGTTCAGGCCCAAGGCGGGATGAACCGCCCGCCGGCCCTTTCCAGCCGACCGGTAGCCTCCCATATAGGGCCGGTTAATCCCGTTTATGCATATTCTCCGACAGTGCGGTATTCATTGTACGGAGTATCTGTCCGCTGTCGGAGACCAGTCTAGATGCCCAGTTTCGCTCAGAGCCTCGAAAAGACGCTGCACGCTGCGCTGACCAACGCGGCAGAACGCAGCCATGAGTATGCGACGCTGGAGCATCTCCTGCTCGCCCTGATCGACGATCCCGATGCCGCCCAGGTGATGACCGCCTGCGGGGTTGACCTGGGCGAACTGACCGAAGTGGTGAAACAATACCTCGATCAGGAATACCAGTCGCTCAAGACCCAGGAAAAAGGCGATCCCTCGCCCACTGCCGGGTTCCAGCGAGTGATCCAGCGCGCGATCCTGCATGTGCAGTCGTCAGGCAAGGACACGGTTACCGGTGCCAACGTGCTGGTGGCGCTGTTTTCGGAACGCGATTCCTATGCGGTCTATTTCCTCCAGCAGCAGGACATGACCCGGCTCGATGCGGTCAGCTTCATCAGCCATGGCATTGGCAAGGGCGGTCGCAAGATCGAGGACCGCAGCCCGACCGGATCGGAAGCGCCGGAGACCACGCAGCCGGACGACAAGGCCGCTGCCAAGGACGGCAAGAAGGATTCCGCGCTCGACCAGTTCTGCGTCAACCTCAACGAGAAGGCGATGGCCGGCAAGGTCGATCCGTTGATCGGGCGCGGCCCGGAAGTGGACCGGACGATCCAGATCCTGTGCCGCCGCAGCAAGAACAACCCGCTGTATGTCGGCGATCCCGGCGTCGGCAAGACCGCGATTGCCGAGGGCCTGGCCCGCAAGATCGTCGAGGGCGAAGTGCCCGAAGTGCTGCAGCACGCAGTGATCTACTCGCTCGACATGGGCGCGTTGCTGGCCGGGACCCGCTATCGCGGCGATTTTGAAGAACGCCTCAAGCAGGTTGTCGGCGAGCTTGAGAAAATGCCGGAAGCGGTTCTGTTCATTGACGAAATCCACACCGTGATCGGAGCCGGCGCAACCAGCGGCGGGGCGATGGACGCTTCCAATCTGCTGAAGCCGGCGCTGTCAAGCGGGACCATCCGCTGCATCGGATCGACCACCTACAAGGAATTTCGCAACCACTTCGAAAAGGACCGCGCGCTGCTGCGCCGGTTCCAGAAGATCGATGTCAACGAGCCGACGGTCGAGGACACGATCAAGATCCTGAAAGGGTTGCGCAGCGCCTTCGAGGAGCATCACAAGGTCAAGTACACCCCGGATGCGATTCGGACCGCGGTGGAACTTTCCGCGCGTTACATCAATGACCGCAAGCTGCCTGACAAGGCGATCGACGTGATCGACGAAGTGGGCGCGATGCAGATGCTGGTTCCCCCCAGCCGCCGCAAGAAGACAATCACCGCGCGCGAGATCGAAGCCGTGATCGCCACCATGGCGCGGATCCCGCCCAAATCGGTTTCCAGCGATGACCGCCAGGCGCTGGAGCATCTGGAGCGCGACCTGAAACGCGTGGTCTTTGGCCAGGACAAGGCGATCGAGGTCCTCTCCAGCGCGATGAAGCTGAGCCGCGCCGGCCTGCGCGATCCGGACAAGCCGATCGGCAGCTTCCTGTTCTCCGGCCCGACCGGGGTCGGCAAGACCGAAGTTTCGAAGCAACTGGCCGAAATCCTGGGCATTCCGATCCAGCGCTTCGATATGTCGGAATATATGGAGCGCCATTCGGTCAGCCGTCTGATCGGCGCGCCTCCCGGCTATGTCGGGTTCGACCAGGGCGGCCTGCTGACCGACGCGATCGACCAGCAACCGCATTGTGTCCTGCTGCTCGACGAGATCGAAAAGGCCCACCCCGACCTGTTCAACATTCTGTTGCAGGTGATGGACAATGGCCGCCTGACCGATCACCACGGCAAGACGGTCGATTTCCGCAATGTCGTGCTGATCATGACCACCAATGCCGGGGCCAGCGACATGGCCCGGCAGGGGATCGGCTTTGGCGACGTGTCCAAGGCCGACGCCGGGGACGAAGCGGTCAAGAAGATGTTCAGCCCGGAATTCCGCAACCGGCTGGATGCGATCGTGCCGTTTGGCTATCTGGGCAAGGAAACCATCGGCCGGGTGGTTGAAAAGTTCGTCCTGCAGCTGGAATTGCAACTGGCCGAACAGAACGTCCACATCCAGTTCGACAGCGATGCCCGCGAATGGCTGGGCGATCGAGGATATGACAAGCTCTATGGCGCGCGGCCGATGGCCCGGCTGATCCAGGACAAGGTCAAGCAGCCGCTGGCCGAGGAGCTGCTGTTCGGCAAGCTGCGCCACGGCGGTGAAGTGCACGTTTCGGTGAAGGACGGCGCGCTGGCGTTCGAACTGACCCCGGCCCCACCCAGGCTGGACCGCAAGGCGAAGAAAGCCTCCGGAACCAAGGCAGCCAGGCCCAGGCGGGCTTCAGGAAGTAAGGGCAAACCAGCACCGGAAGCCAGCGGCGATTGATTGCCATCAATTCACCGCCTGGATAACCGCGCTAGTCCGGCGCGGTGACTTCTGGTCCGGAACACAATCACCATGTCGCAAACTGTTGCCCAAACCTCTGCAAGAACCCCGTTCGAGCGAATTGGCGGCCATGCCGCGCTGCGCGCGATTACCGACCGGTTCTATGACCTGATGGAGCAGGACCCGGCCTATGCCGAACTGCGCGCGATACATGCCGATGACCTTGCCCCGATGCGCGAATCGCTGCCGCTGTTCCTGGCCGGCTGGGCCGGCGGACCGCGCGACTGGTTCGAGGCCCATCCCGGCCAATGCATGATGAGCATGCACGCGCCCTTCCCGATCGGTCGCCAGACTGCGGATCAATGGGCCGAGGCGATGAGCCGGGCGATTGCCGAAACCGAACTGGCCGACCGGGAAATGGGCGATGCCATGGCCGAAGTGCTGGGCCGGATGGCGCGGAACATGGCGCGGAACATGGCGCGAGATTGATTGCAAATTATACAAGTCAACCCTATCAGGCCGTCTCATGAAGCCCAAATTGCTGTCCACATTGCCGGGCTATACGCCCGCGCAGCTTGCCGCTGACACTTTCGCCGGGGTAACCGTTGCGATGGTGGCCCTGCCACTGAGCATCGCGATTGCCATTGCTTCGGGCGCGGAGCCGGCGGCGGGTCTGGTCACCGCGATTGTTGCGGGGTTCCTGATTTCGCTGCTCGGCGGCAGCCGGGTGCAGATCGGCGGGCCGACCGGGGCCTTCATTGTCGTGGTCTATGACGTAATTGCCCAGCACGGCTATGACGGGCTGGTTCTGGCCACGCTGATGGCCGGAATGATACTGGTGCTGGCGGGCTGGCTGCGGGCCGGAAATCTGATCGCCTATGTCCCGGAGGCGGTGGTCAACGGCTTTACCATCGGCATCGCGATCATCATCGCCTCCAGCCAGTTGAAGGACTTCTTCGGCCTGTCCGGCGGAGCCATGCCAGCCGAATTCATCGGCAAGCTGGAAGCGCTGTGGGCGGCGCGGGCTACGCTCAACCCCAGCGCGCTGGGCGTGGGGCTGGTCGCTCTGATCCTGATCGTGCTGCTGCGGCGGCTGTTCCCCCGCTTTCCCGGGCTGATCTTTGTCATGGCCGGAGTTTCGGGGGCAATTGCCCTGATGCATTTGCCCGTCGACACGATCGCTTCGCGCTTCGGCCCGCTTCCCGCCACGCTGCCCAGCCCGGCCTTGCCGGTTATCACGCTGAGCCGGTTGACCGAACTGCTGCCGTCGGCGCTAGTCATCGCGTTCCTCGCCGCAATCGAATCGCTGCTTTCAGCCATGGTGGCCGACCGGATGATCGAGGGCAGTCATCGCCCCAATGCCGAAGTCACGGCCCAGGGCTGGGCCAATATCGGCTCTGCCCTGTTTGGCGGCCTGCCCGCGACCGGCGCGATCGCCCGCACGGCGACCAATATCCGGGCTGGCGGCCGAACCCCGGTGGCCGGCCTGATCCATGCTGTCGTTATCCTTCTGGTGATGCTGCTGGCTGCACCGCTGGCGGGCTATCTGGCGATGCCGGCGCTTGCCGCGCTGCTGCTGACCACCGCCTGGAACATGAGCGAACCGCACAAGTGGGCCGGATACTGGGCCGA
>JBKBSV010000113.1:0-5487 GCA_046291115.1 Novosphingobium sp.
CAGCGTCTCGCGTCCGATCTCCAGGCTGCGCCCAAGCAGGATGGCAGAACCGATGATCGCAGTGAGGAAGGCCGCCCATTCCAGCGCGCGCGGCGCGCGGCGCAGCGCGATCAGGCCAACCGCAACAAGCAGGATCGAGCCTGAATTGCCGAACAGGGTGGCATTGCCCAGCCGGGTCCGCTCGATCCCCAGGTGCCACGCGGCGAGGTCCAGCGAAAAGAACAGCCCCGCCGCCAGGATCGCCAGGATCGCCGCGCGGCTGTGGCCGGTCAGGCGCTGGCCATTCCACCGCGCCAGCAGCACAAACACCGCAAGCGCGAGGAACAATCGCCAGAACCCGGCCGAAACCGGACCGGAATCCGCCAGCCGCACCCACAGCGGCCCCAGCGCCAAAGCTGCGTTGCCCCCCAGCAGCGCCGCGAAGTGCCAGCCGTTCCAATCCTTTTCAGCCGTTGCGTTCCCCATCGCCTTGCCTTAGCCCCGCAAGGTAAATTGCGAAACGAAATCGATGGAGGACGCCCCATGCCCGAAGCCCTGTTCCAGCCGATCCAGCTTGGTGCGATCGACGCAAAGAACCGGATCCTGATGGCCCCGCTGACCCGCGGCCGCTCCGATCCGGGATCAATCCCCAATGAAATGATGGCAACCTATTACCGCCAGCGGTCCGGCGCCGGGCTGATCATCAGCGAAGCAACCGGGATCAGCGTTGAAGGGCTTGGCTGGCCTGCCGCTCCGGGGATCTGGAACGAGGCCCAGACCGAAGGCTGGAAACGGATCACCGGGGCCGTGCACGAAGCGGGCGGCAAGATCGTGATGCAGCTGTGGCATATGGGCCGGATCGTCCATCCCGATTTCCTCGGTGGCCAGCCGGGACTTTCCGCCAGCGCAACCACTGCACCCGACCACGCCCACACCCCCACCGGGCGCAAGCCGCACCAGCAGGCCCGCGCGGCGACCAAGGCCGACATCGTCCGCACGATCGAGGACTACGCCAAGGCCGCCGCCAATGCCAAGGCCGCCGGGTTTGACGGGGTCCAGCTGCATGGCGCCAACGGATATCTGGTCGACCAGTTCCTGCGCCTGTCAACCAATCTGCGGACCGACGAATATGGCGGCAGCCCGGAAAACCGCACCCGCTTCATGCGCGAGGTGCTCGAAGCGATCATCGCGGTCTGGGGTGCGGACAGAGTTTCGATCCGGCTTTCGCCCAATGGCGAAACCCAGGGCTGCGACGATCCCGATCCGGCCAGCATCTTCGGCGCGGCGGCGAAAGTATGCGAGGAGCTGAAACTGGGCTTCGTCGAGCTGCGCCAGCCGGGACCGGACGGAACCTTTGGCGCCACGCACGTGCCCAAGCAGGATGCCCTGATTCGCAGCATCTATACCGGGCCGCTGGTGCTCAACTCGGACTATACCGCGGCACAGGCCGAAGCCGACGTTGCATCGGGCCGCTGCGACGCGATCAGCTTTGGCCGCCCCTACATTTCCAACCCGGATCTGGCCGAGCGGATCCGGCTTGGCGCAGACTGGGCCCCAAATGTTAACGCGCCGAAAACCTGGTATCTTCCCGGTCCGGAAGGATACATCGATTATCCGGCACTGGAAATGGCCTGACGCCGCAACGGCGCGGGCAGCAAGAAAGGGTTGCGAAAATGGCGGTACGCTCGTGGCTGTTCGTTCCGGGTGATAGCGAGAAGAAGCTGTCCAAGGCGGCGGCAACCGGCGCGGATGTCATCATCCTCGATCTGGAGGATTCGGTCGCGTTTCAGAACAAGGCCCGCGCCCGCGAGCTGTCTGCGGGCTGGCTGAAGGCCCATCGCGCCCAGGTTACGGGCGGCAAGCGGATCGGCCGCTGGGTGCGGATCAACGCGCTCGACAGTCGCCTGTGGCGCGACGACCTTGTCGCCGTTCTGCCGGGTGCGCCCGACGGGATCATGCTGCCCAAGAGCCTGGGGCCGGAATCGGTCCAGCAACTGGCCGCCGAACTCTACGAACTGGAGGGCAAGAGCGGGGTGCCGGCCGGTTCGACCAAGATCCTGCCGCTGGTCAGCGAAACCGCCCGGGCCGCGATCTCGATCCAGGCCTATGCCAGTGCCTCCCTCCCCCGCCTGGCCGGCCTGACCTGGGGCGCGGAAGACCTGTCCGCCGCGATCGGCGCCACCCGCAAGCGCGACCGCCACGGCGAATGGACCGATACGTTCCGCTTTGCCAGGGTCCAGACGCTGCTGACGGCCCATGCCAAGGGCGTGATGGCGATCGACACCCTGCACGCCGACTTTGCCGACGAGAAGGGACTGAAGAAGGCGGCCGAAGCTGCACGGGCCGATGGCTTTTCCGGAATGCTGGCGATCCATCCGGTCCAGGTGCCGGTCATCAATGCCGCCTTTACCCCGAGCGAGGAGGAACTGGCCGAAGCGCGGGCGATTGTCTCGGCCTTTCAGACCAGCCCCGATGCCGGAACCTTGCAGATCGACCGGCGGATGATTGACCGGCCGCACCTCAAGCTGGCGCAGCGGATCCTGGGGATCGAGGACTAGGTCTACTCCTCGGCTGCGGCAGGGGCCTTTGACGGCGGCTCGTCCACTTCATCCGCAGATTGGGCATCGACATCTTTTCCCGCCTTGTCGCTGGCGGCAGCCTTCTTCGGATCACTGCCCTCGTTCTTGGGCGCAAGCGGGGCCTGGCTCTTGACCTGGTCGAGCGGGATCATGGCGTCGCTGGCCGATCCGGGCAGAACTTCGCCCGATGCGGTTCCGGCGCCTTCGTCCTTCTTCGCTTCGCCCTTGCAGGCCGCCGCAGTCAGCACGATCAGGGCGGAAATCAACGCCTTTTTCATCATCCGTTCTCCACCGGGCATGGCCGGTCCAAAGCCGCCAGAAAGCGGTCGGCGCGGGCCAACAAGGCCTTGTCCCATGCCTCGAAATCAATCGCATGGCCCAGCCGGGCCAGGCTGGTGACGCCGAATTCGTCGATCCCGCAAGGTACGATCCCGCCGAAATGCGACAGATCCGGGTCCAGGTTGACGGAAAATCCGTGCATCGTCACCCAGCGGCGGATGCGCACGCCGATCGCGCCGATCTTGGCCTCGCGGCCGTCGATATCGCTCGTCCAGATGCCGATCCGGCCCGGCGCGCGCCACGCCTCGACGCCGAAATCTCCCAATGTATCAATCACCCAGCCCTCGATCGCATGGACAAAGCCGCGCACGTCGCGGGCCCGGCGCTTGAGATCGAGCAGGACATAGCCGACCCGCTGCCCGGGGCCGTGATAGGTAAAGCGCCCGCCGCGCCCCGCCTCGACCACTTCAAAGCGCGGATCGAGCAGTTCAGCAGGCACTGCACTGGTCCCTGCGGTGTACACCGGGGGGTGTTCAAGCAGCCACAACAGTTCCTCGGCCGCACCCTCGGCGATCGCCGCGTTGCGCTCGGTCATGTCAGCCAGCGCCGAGCGATAGGGCACCGGCTCGCTTGATCGGCGCAATTCGATTCCTGGGGCGATGTGCTCTGCCATGGCCGATTGCGTGGCGGCATTTGCTGTGGTTATCAAGGGGGCATGAACCAGATCGCCCCCACTACCCCGCGCTTCGATTCCAACCGGGCCTGGCAGGATGCCGCTGCTGCGGTTTCCGGCAACCGCGATGTGCTGATCGCGCTGGTCGGGGTGTTCATCGTTGTCCCGGCTTTTGCGCTGGCCGTGCTGATGCCGATGCCGGAACCCCAGCCGGGGACCGAGCTGGAGGCAATCCTCGATCTGGTTGCCAGCCATTTCCGCGCGAACTGGTACTATTACATCGCAGCCGGGCTGCTCAACACGATCGGCACGCTGGCGCTGCTGGCCCTGTTCGGCCACGCCAGCCGGCCGACCGTGGGCGAGGCGATCCAGCGCGCCCTGTCGGCCACGCCCAGCGGGATCGCGGTGCAACTGATCCAGGGCTTGCTGCTGACCTTGGCCGTCATGCTGCCCGCCGCCGTGCTGGGCATGGGGGGAGAGGGGCTGGCCGTGCTCGGCATCCTGATCGGGGCGATCGTGGCGGTCTGGCTGTGGGTTCGGCTGGCACTGGCCAGCCCGGTGATCGTGGTAGAGGGTCAGCGCAACCCGATCGCCGCGCTGCAGCGCTCGCTGGGGTTGACCCGCAGCAATGCCGGGCGATTGCTGCTGTTCTTTGCCCTGTTGGTAGTGGCCTTCGTCATCGCCGCCCAGCTGATTCAGGTGGCGGCCACCCTGATCACCCAGGGCCTGGCCGGAACCGATGCGGCAGCGCTGGTCGGCGCGCTGGTGGCGGCCATGGCCAACGGGGTGATGACCGCCTATATCGTGGCCGCGCTGGCGGCCAGCCACCGCCAGCTGGCCGGGCCGCAGCGGCCCGACTTCCCGCAAGTCTTCGGCTGAGCGCCTACTCTTTCCAGCCCCAGAACAGCCTGCACGGCAGGACGTTCAGCGCTTCGAAGCCCTGGTCGATGTGGCTGAAATGGCGGGCCATGAAATCGCGCGCCCTGGCGCTGAATTGATAGACCAGAAAGGCCCCGCCCGGCCGCAGCACCCGGTGGGTCGCCGCCGCGATCGCCGGACCGACCCCCTCCGGCAGGGTCGAAAACGGCAGGCCGGAGAGGACATAGTCGGCATGGTCAAAGCCGTGCGCGCGGATGATTGTCTCCACGTCGGCAGCCGATCCCAGCACCGGAATGAAACGGGAATCGCTGATCGTCGCTTTCAGGTAATCGATGTACAGCGGATTGGTATCGATCACGATCAGCGTGCTGCTGCGCGGCAGCCGTTCCAGCACCGGACGGCAAAAGGTGCCGACACCGGGGCCATATTCGACAAACAGCTTGCACTCGGCCCACTTCACCGGGGCCAGCATCTTGGCAATGGTAAAGCGCGAGGACGGGATGATCGAGCCGACCATCACCGGATGTTCGATGAACCCCTGGAGGAACACCCCCCACGGTCCCATGGCCTTCATGATCCGGCGCTTGAGGCGACGGGGCAGCGGCTCGTGAGCGAGCTCGTTCGGAGTCATGTAGTGGAGCAATCCAGTTGGTTGGCAGAGCAGCCGCCTTCACAAATTTGTCCGCCCATTGCAAGGCGCGAACGAGCGGGTTAGCGACTAACCGATGTCCCTTGGCGATCAGTCCAGCCCGGCCCAGTCCGATAGAACCGCGCCCGACAGAACCGCGCCCGACACATCCGCGCCCGGCACAACCGCGCCCGACACATCCGCGCCCGGCGCAACCGCGCCCGGCCTCACCGCCAGCCTGCCCGGCTGGCGCGTGGCCCTGCTGTTCACGGTGATGCTGGTGACAGCGGCGGGCAACACCGCGATGCAATCGGTCATGCCCTCGATCGGCACGGCCCTCAGGGTCGAGGATTTCTGGATCAGCCTGGCCTATACCTGGTCGGCGCTGCTGTGGATGATCTGCGCGCCGATGTGGGCCCGCCGATCGGACCGGCGCGGGCGCAAGGCGATGATGGGGATCGGCCTTCTGG
>JBKBSV010000114.1:0-5479 GCA_046291115.1 Novosphingobium sp.
GCAAACAATGCTGTGAACATGGTGGTCGGGAAGCCGATGGCGGACAGGATGATGCCCGAATAGAAATCGACGTTCGGGAACAGTTTCTTCTCGATGAAATAGGGATCGTTCAGCGCGATTTCTTCCAGCCGCAGCGCGGTTTCGAATAGTGGATCGTTGACCTTCAGCGCATCGAACACTTCGCGGACGGTCTTTTGCATCACCGTCGCGCGCGGGTCATAATTCTTGTAGACCCGGTGGCCGAAGCCCATCAGGCGGAACGGATCGTTCTTGTCTTTGGCCCGCTCGATGTAGTGGGGGATCCGGTCGGGTGTGCCGATTTCCTTCAGCATGTTGAGCGCCGCTTCGTTTGCCCCGCCGTGTGCTGGGCCCCAAAGGCAGGCAATGCCGGCCGCGATGCAGGCGAACGGGTTGGCACCGGACGACCCGGCCAGACGCACCGTACTGGTCGAAGCGTTCTGTTCATGATCGGCATGGAGGATGAAAATGCGGTCCATCGCCCGTTCAACCGCCGGGATCACTTCGTAATCCTCGGCCGGGACGCCGAAGGTCATCCGCAGGAAATTACCAGTATAGCTGAGAGTGTTGTCGGGATAGAGGAACGGCTGACCGACCGAATACTTGTAGGCCATCGCCGCGATCGTCGGCATTTTCGCAATCAGGCGATGGCTGGCGATCTTGCGCTGCACCGGATCGGAAATGTCGGTGCTGTCATGGTAGAAGGCCGAAAGCGCACCGACCACGCCGCACATGATCGCCATCGGGTGGGCATCGCGGCGGAACCCGCGATAGAAAGTGGCAAGCTGTTCGTGCAGCATGGTGTGGCGGGTGATGGTCCGGCTGAATTCGGCCAGCTCGCTCTGGCTGGGCAGCTCACCGTTGAGCAGCAGATAGCTGACTTCCATGAAACTGGAATGCTCGGCCAGCTGCCCGATCGGATAACCGCGGTGCAGCAGGACACCTTCATCGCCGTCGATATAGGTAAGCGCGCTTTCGCAGCTGGCGGTAGAGGTGAAGCCCGGGTCATAGGTGAACATTCCGGTTTGCCCATAGAGCTTGCGGATATCGATCACATCGGGACCGACGCTGCCGGAAAGAACGGGGAATTCAAAATCGCCCGCGCCGGTGCTCACTTTGACCTGGTTGCCCACCTTACCTGTCTCCTCAAAACGCGATCGCCTGGACCGGCACCTGCTCCGCACAAGGCGAAACGATCGGCACGCGGTCCGGCAGCATGAAACTACCGATATTAACCCGGGGAAGGCCTTGAGCCGGTTAGCCTGCCGCCAGGGGATTGTGCAAGGGTGACGTTAGTCGATCCTGACCCATGGGTGAACCGGGCCTGACGGGCACCGCACAGCCGGTTTCTGGCCTTGCCACTTGCCATCGTGGGTCCCTTCCTGTCTCTTGTCCGGCATGGCCGGTAAAGCCTTACCCGAAGTGCCTCTGACCAGCGCCTCCCGGGGCGACGCTGCAGTGCAGCATAGCCATTGGCGCAAGCGGCCTGACTTGTCCAGCTCACTTGCATGGATCGAGCGTTTCCTCGCGGCGGCAAACCTTGATCAGGGGCCCTGGGCGGTCGTAGCCCTGATCGCGGGCATCGCCAGCTGGTTCGCTTTGCAGAATGCCTGGCACTGGCTGGGGGCCATGGCGGTTGGCCTCGGGCTTGCCGTGGGCGCAATGGCATTCCTGGCATCAGAGGGTGAGTATCCGCAGATCCGGCGGGCACTGGTTGTTCTGGGGTGCACATTTGCGTTTGGCTGCGGGCTTGTATGGGCCAAATCCGCCCTGGTTGGGGCGCCGCCGCTCACCCGGCCGATGGTCACGGTGATCGATGCCGAAGTGTTACAGCGCATCGAACAGCCTGCAGAAAACCGCGTCAGGCTGATTCTTGCGACGGGCGAGCCGGAAACGGGTCGGGCAATCAAGGTGCGGATTAACCTGCCGCTCGAAAATGCTTCAATCGGCATAGCCGAAGGAGCACGAATCCGCTTGCGGGCGCGACTGGTGCCGCCGGCACCGCCGATGTTGCCTGGCGGCTATGATTTTGCCCGGACGGCCTGGTTTTCCGGCCTCTCCGCGACCGGGAGCGCACTGGGGGCGGTGACGATCATCCAGCCGGCAACCGGGGACGGTTGGCTCGGCAAGGTTCAGCGCGGCCTTTCGGCCCATGTGCGAAGCCGGCTGGGTGGGTCTCCCGGGGCGATTGCCGCAGCCCTTGCCAGCGGCGATCGGGGGGCGATTGCCAGGGCGGATGACCAGGCGATGCGGGATTCGGGCCTCAGCCACCTGCTGTCGATCAGCGGTCTGCATGTCAGCGCGGTCGTGGCGGCTGCCTATCTCATCACCTTGCGGGCGCTGGCCCTGATTCCATGGGTGGCGCTACGCCTGCGCTTGCCGCTGCTGGCGGCAGGGGCGGGAGCCATGGCCGGGATTGGCTATACCCTGCTCAGCGGAGCAGAGGTGCCGACTGTGCGCTCCTGCATCGGCGCCATTCTCGTGCTGATTGCGCTGGCGATCGGGCGCGAGCCCCTATCGATGCGGATGGTCGCTATCGCCGCCGCACTGGTTCTGCTGTTCTGGCCGGAAGCGCTGGTCGGTCCGAGCTTCCAGATGAGTTTTGCCGCCGTCATCGCGATCGTGGCTTTGCACGGCTCGGCCCCGCTGCGCGCGTTCTTCGCGCCGCGCGAGGAAGGCTGGCCCCGGCGCGGCGGCCGATATCTGGCCGGTCTGCTGCTGACCGGCGTGGTTATCGAACTGGCGCTCATGCCAATCGGTCTGTTCCATTTCCATCGCTCAGGCGTCTACGGGGCACTGGCCAATGTCGTGGCCATTCCGCTGACCACATTGGCGACCATGCCGCTGATTGCGCTGGCATTGCTGTTCGACCTGGCCGGGGCCGGCGCGCCGTTCTGGTGGCTGGCGGGCAAGTCGCTGGAGCTGTTGCTGGCGCTGGCGCACGCCACTGCGGTAATGCCGGGAGCAGTCTCGTTGATGCCGGGGATGGGGCGGGGCACCTTTGCCCTGTTTGTAGCTGGAGGACTTTGGCTCGCGCTGTGGCGGGGAAAAGTTCGTCTGCTGGGGCTGGCGCCGGTGCTGTTGGGTCTGATCATGGTCGGCCAGATCCGCTCACCCGATTTGCTGGTGTCGGGTGACGGTCGGCACGTCGGAGTGACTGGCGAATCGGAAGGCGAATTGCTGGTCCTGCGCGAGAGCCGAAGTGACTATGTGCGCGAAAGTCTGGCGGAATCGGCCGGAATGAACGGAACCGTCCGCCAGCTAGATGAATGGCCGGGCGCACGCTGCAATCGGGAGTTCTGCGCGCTGCGCTTGAAGCGGGATGGCCGGACCTGGCAGGTGCTGATCGGGCGGGGCAGCGATTACGTCAAGGAGCGGGAACTGGCGGCAGCATGCGAGCGGGTCGATATCGTGATTGCCGCCCGGTATCTGCCGCGATCCTGCCAGCCCAGATGGTTGAAGGCCGATCGGCGGTTGCTGGACAGGACCGGGGGATTGGCGATCGATCTGGGCGCGGGAAAAGTGCGCACAGTGGCGGAAAACCAGGGTTCCCACGGCTGGTGGCAGGTGCAGAGCAGGGGGACACGACAGCCACTTGAGCAGCACACCAAGGGCACACAACCGGCAGAGCAGCAGGCCGAGCCCGCCGCACCGGTCATGCAAAATCAGTGATAGCGGCGCAGCAGACCGGCCAGCTTGCCCTGGATCAGCACTTCGCGCGGATCGTAGATCTGGGGTTCATAGGCGGCATTGGCCGGATCGAGCCGGACCCGGCCGTTCTCCCCCCGCAGGTACTTGAGAGTCGCGTCCACACCCCGGACCAGCGCGACCACGATCTCACCGTCGCGGGCGCTGTCGGTGCGGCGGATCAGGGCATAGTCGCCATCAAGGATCCCGGCTTCGATCATTGAATCTCCGGATACCTCCAGCGCGTAATGCTCACCCGCACCGAGCAAGGCCGCCGGCACCGGCAGGGTGGCGGACGTTTCCAGCGCCTCGATCGGCACACCGGCGGCAATCCGGCCGTGGAGCGGAATCTCGATCACGTCGTTGGCGGGCGCGGGCTTGGCCTCAGGCGGGCGGATAACGGCGGCAGCGGCGTTGCTGCTGGTCGCCCGGGCCTGTGCCCTGGTCGAGACGTCTTCCGGCTGACGCAGCACTTCAAGCGCCCGGGCCCGGTTGGGCAGGCGGCGGATGAAGCCGCGTTCTTCCAGCGCCGAAATCAGCCGGTGGACCCCGGACTTCGACTTGAGATCCAGTGCCTCCTTCATCTCCTCGAACGAGGGGGAGACACCGCTTTCTTCAAGCCGGGTCTGGATGAAGCGGATCAACTCGTGCTGTTTGCGGGTCAGCATTCCACCGTCACTCCGTTGGAACGGTCAGAACGGGATGTTCCTGTGCCGTTCAGTGAACGAATGCGGAACAAGTAAGCAACGCAGGAAAGCGAGTCAAGCAATTCCGCCAGTGCAGATCCGCTTGAACCGCCAAGCCTCGCAGCGCGGCCATCAACCCAGCAGCAGGGTCCGCGTCGCGGCTTCGAGATTGGCCTGCCGCATCAGGCTTTCTCCGACGAGGAAAGTGCGGACATGGCTTTTCGCCATGCGCTGGCAATCGGCATGGCTGCCGATCCCGCTTTCACAGACCAGCAGCACATCGCCCGGAACCATTCCGGCAAGCCGCTCGGTGGTGGCGAGATCGACTTCGAAGGTCTTGAGGTTACGGTTGTTCACCCCGATCAGCTGCGAGCGCAGATGGGTGAGCGCGCGCTCCATTTCGGTCTCGTCATGCACTTCGGCCAGCACGTCGAGCCCCTGTTCCAGCGCTGCTGCCTCGATTTCCGCCATCAGGCCGTCGTCCAGCGCGGCGACGATGATCAGGATCGCATCGGCGCCCATCGCCCTGGCCTCGGCGCATTGCCACGGATCGACCATGAAGTCCTTGCGGATCACCGGC
This sequence comes from Novosphingobium sp., assembly GCA_046291115.1. Taxonomy (GTDB): domain Bacteria; phylum Pseudomonadota; class Alphaproteobacteria; order Sphingomonadales; family Sphingomonadaceae; genus Novosphingobium. Next base: position 4,972 of record JBKBSV010000114.1, read on the forward strand.
AGATCGCAGGCCGCGCGGGCGGCAACCAGGTAATCCTCATGCCCCTGGAAATAGGGTGCGTCGGTCAGCACCGAGAGACAGGCCGCACCGCCCGCCTGATAGGCGCGGGCATGGGCCGGGGGATCGAAATCGGCCCGGATCAGGCCTCTCGACGGGCTGGCCTTCTTGATTTCGGCAATCAGGGCAAAGCCGTCCGCCGCCTTGGTCCGCAGCGCCGCCTCGAACCCGCGCACCGGGGTGGGCACCGGCCAGTGCGACAGGCCCTGCGGTTTGCGGGCGGCGACTTCAAGGCGCTTGGTGGCGCAGATTTCAGCAAGCTTGTCGGTCATCCTACGGTGTCGATCCAGCAATCCAGCAAGGCCTTGACCAGCCCCTTGTCGAGCGCTTCGGCGGCTTCCTCCACGCCTTCCAGCCAGTCATCCACCCGTCCGGCCACCAGCAGCGCGGCCGCCGCGTTAAACAGCACGGCATCGCGGTAGGCCCCGGCTTCGCCTTGCAGCAATCTGCG
>JBKBSV010000013.1:0-32661 GCA_046291115.1 Novosphingobium sp.
GCGTTGCGGTTGATGTGAAGGTGCTGCGGGGTGATCGTGGCCGCCACGTTTGGCCCGCTTTCGGCCACGAACGCCGCTGCTTCGGCGGTGGTGATGTGTTCGAACACCACTTTCAGCCCCGGCAGATCACGCACCAGCGGCGCGAGGGTGCGCTCGATGAACACCGCCTCGCGGTCAAAAATATCAACGTGGGCATCGGTCACTTCACCGTGAACCAGCAGCGGCATGCCGATCGCTTCCATCCGTTCCAGCACCTTGCGGATATTGGCGACATCGGTGACGCCGTGGGCCGAACCGGTGGTGGCGTGGGCGGGATAGAGCTTGGCAGCCGTGAACACGCCCTCACCATGGCCGCGGGCAATCTCGTCCGGAGCGATGCTGTCGGTCAGGTAGGCTGTCATCAGCGGGGTGAAGCCGGGGCCGGCGGCGGCCACGATCCGTTCCCGATAGGCCCGCGCGGCCTCGACCGTGGTCACCGGAGGCGAAAGGTTGGGCATCACGATGCCCCGCGCGAACTGGCGCGCGGTATGTCTGGCCACGCCCTGCAACACCGCGCCATCGCGCAAGTGGAGGTGCCAATCATCGGGGCGCCGGATGGTCAGGCGATTCGGACTGTCGATCATCCCTTTCCCTTAGGCGGCGGCCCCTCTATCTGTCACCCATGACTGCCACCCGCCTGACCAGCCGCGCCGTGATCCGCATTTTCCCGCAGGATGAGGGGGAGGACGTGCGCGCCTTCCTCAATGGCCTCGTCACCAACGAGGTGACCGGGGCGTTGCCGGTATGGGCAGCGTTGCTGACCCCGCAGGGCAAGGTGATTGCCGATTTTCTGATCTGGGCCGACGGCGCGGACCTGCTGCTCGATTGCGAGGCTGCGATGGCAGAAACGCTGGTCAAACGCCTCTCGCTCTACCGGCTGCGCCGCAAGATCGGCCTTGGCATTGATCCGGCGCTGGGCGTGCATTGGCAGGCCGGCGACGGCCCTTCCCCCGATCCGCGCCTGCCCGCCCTGGGCCAGCGTTGGCTCGGCGATGCGCAGGGCGATAGCGCAGATGCCGCGTGGCTGGCCCACCGGCTGAAGCTGGGCGTCTGTGAAGGCGGGGCTGAACTTGCCGACCTGCTGTGGCTGGAATGCAACGCGGCGCAGCTGGGCGGGGTAAGCTTTACCAAGGGCTGCTATGTCGGGCAGGAAAACACCGCGCGGATGAACTGGCGGCAAAAAGTGGGCCGCCGGTTGGTGGTGGTGCCGCTGGAGCAGAGCGACCCCGCCCGCCAGCGCGCCGCCTATCCGCAACTGGGGCTGGCGGTGGATCACCGCCGGGTCGAGGATATCAGGCCGGAATGGCTGCCGCAGTGGCTTCAGCTGGACGGCTGACCCTCGATCGTGATCCCGGCCTTCATGGCGCCGTCGACCAGCATTTTCTCTGCCATGTCGCGCGCCGCCGTGCGCTTGAGGCCCAGGCTGCTCGCCAGCGGGCCGCCCATCAGCGCATCACCCAGCGCCATCAGGCACAGCGCGTGGGTGACATCGTGCATCTTGCCGCCTTCGTGCTCGCCCAGATCATCGACCAGTTCGTGAATCACCTCCAGCAGCGGATCGAGCGCATCCTCGTTCCCGTTCATCAGCATCCAGGTGGCCAGCGCGCCGCCGCCTTCCTTGTCGAAGGCATCGAAGGTCAGATCAACCACGTCGCGCGGAGTCCCCTCGCCCGCGCGGGTCGCCAGCACGGCGTCCTCGATCGTGGCACAGATCGTGACTGCGAGATGCTCGGCCAATGCCTTTTGCAGCCCGGCGGCCGAGCCGAAGTGGTGCAGCAGGTTGGCGTGGGTCCGGCCGATTCGTGCCGCCACGGCCTTCAGCGTCACTGCCTGCGGGCCCAGCTCGATCAGCAGCGCCCGCGCCGCTTCCAGCGCCACGGTGCGGCTCTCCTCCTGGGTCAGGCGCTTCCTTATTGACATTAGTGTCAGTTATCCCCATACAGGCGGCATGAACGCTCCCGCCAAGTTCCCCCTCGACGTAGAACCGGCCGCGCCCCTCGGCAAGCCGGTCGATGGTGCCACCCCCGCCGATCTGGAAATCATCGTGCGTGACCAGCGCTTTGGCCGGCAGCAAAAGCCCGGCCGCTGGTGGCTGGGCGGCGATCCTGTCGCCACGGCCTGGCACAACGCGCTGTCCGCCACCTTCCCGCGCGGCGAAGCGATGTTCATCGAAGCCGTAAAGGCCCACCGCGATGGCGTTCCGCCCAAGCTGGAGGCTGAAATCCGCGCTTTCGTTCGCCAGGAAATCAACCATACCCGCGAGCATGTGGTCTTCAACAAGGCCGCCGCCGATGCCGGTTACGACATGGCGAAGATCGACGCCCGGGTGGGTGAGCTGATGGAACAGATCAAGCAGCGTCCGCAGATCGTCAACCTGGCGGCGACCATCGCGCTGGAACACTATACCGCGATGATGGCGCACGAATTCCTCGCCAATCCGCAGCACTTCAAGCATGCCGAGCCGGAAACGGCGGCAATGTGGCGCTGGCACGCGATCGAGGAGATCGAACACAAGGGCGTCGCCTATGACACGTTCCTGCATGCCACCCGCAACTGGAGCCGCCTGCGCCGTTACCGCCTCAAGGCGATGATGATGCTGCTGGTAACTTTCAACTTCCTGCGCAACCGCTGGAACGACACGCTGGAACTGCTGGCACAGGACGGACTGACCGGCTGGAAGGTCAAGGGCCGGCTGCTGTGGTACCTGGTCGGCACGCCGGGCGTGCTGCGCAAGATCTTTCCGGCCTGGGTGGCCTACTTCCTGCCCGGCTTCCACCCGTGGAAGCACGATGACCGCGCGCTGATCGCCAAGGCGGAAAGCGAATTTCCCGATGCCGTGATGGCCCCGGCGGCATAACCGGATTTGGTCCCATAAAGAAGAAGGGGCCCCAGCCAATCGGTCGGGACCCCTTTTTCGTCAGGCCGCGCGCATGGCGTCCGATCCGTCATCGTCGCAATCGCTTGGCTTGCCCAGCGCGATGCGGTGCTCGACCGACTGGACCGCCTCGCCGCGCGACAGGCTGAAGCGCTGCCGCAGCCGCCCGGTCGGCACGAATCCCGCCTTGCGCAGCACTGCCCCCGATGCCGGGTTATCGATGAAATGGCCGGCCACGATCTCGCGGTGGCCCAGCACCCTGGCAAGGCGCAGCACCGCGCGGACTGCTTCGGTGGCATAGCCCCTGCCCCAGTGCTTGCGGGCGAACCAGTAACCCAGCTCGACCTCGCCCTCGACTTCGGCCAGCCCGATGCTGCCGATCAGCTCGGCCGGGGCCAGGCTGGTCGGCAGAGTGACAAAGAAGTGCGGCAGGCGCGGATCCTGCGGCTGGCTGGCGAACCAGCGCGCATCATCGGCGGTATAGGGCCAGGGCGCGCGGGGCAGGTTACGAAGCACAGCTTCATCGGCGATCCCGTTCAGCAATTCCTGCCAGTCTTCCGGCCAGCCCGGCCGCAGGAACAGCCGTTCGCTGCGAATGAACATCGTCCTTAACTCCCGTCATTCGCCCCACGCCGCGCCCCTAGGCCCGGCGTGTGACACTGCCATTACGCCGCAAATCCGGGGCCTTACGGAGCGGCGCGGTGAACCAGGGAGACACGAAAAAAGGGAGACGGGCTGGCCCCTCTCCCTCGCTTGGCCGGTCTTGTGATACCGGCGGGGCCATCCCATCAAGGATGGCCCTTCATCGACCATCCGTTATTCGGCGGCTTCGGCCATGTCGACCGACACGTATTTGCGGCCAAGCTTGCCGGCGTGGAATCGCACGCGGCCGGCAGTCAGGGCGAACAGGGTGTGATCCTTGCCCATGCCGACGTTGACGCCCGGATAGACCTTGGTCCCGCGCTGACGGATGATGATGTTGCCGCCGACCACTTCCTGGCCGCCGAACTTCTTGACGCCAAGACGGCGACCGACCGAATCGCGACCGTTACGCGAAGAGCCGCCTGCTTTCTTGTGTGCCATGTCGAACTACTCCAGAATCTTATTCGGCGTCAGCGGCCTTGGCCTTCTTGGCCGGGGCCTTCTTCGCGGGCTTTTCCGCAGCGGCGTCTTCAGCCTTGGGTTCAGCCTTGGGGGCGGCTTCCTTCTTGGGAGCAGCCTTCCCGGCTTCACCACCAACCGCAACGATCCGCAGCAGGGTCATCTGCTGGCGATGGCCGTTCTTGCGGCGATAGTTGTGGCGGCGACGCTTCTTGAAAACGATCACCTTTTCCGACTTCGCCTGGGCGATGATCTCGGCCGAGACGACAACGCCAGCGGCATCCTTGATCTCGCCGCCGTCACCGGCCAGCAGGACATCCGAAAGCGTGATGGTCTCACCGGCCTCACCAGCCAGCTTTTCGACCGCGATCTTGTCTCCGGCGGCAACCCGGTATTGTTTGCCGCCCGTGCGCACAACTGCGAACATGGTGCTTCTATCCGTTCATTTCACCTGACTGCCCAAGGATTCGGGCAGCGTATCGGCCTTCGCCCCAAGGCAAGGGTGCCGAATGAAGCGCCGCCCCTAGTGCAAGGGGCCCATGCTGTCAACGGGTAGAAGACTCGCTCTGGCGCGGTTTTCCAACCATGCTAAGGGAACCGCGATGGAATTCCGCCCCGCCCCGTTTCTGCTCGTTTGCACCAGCCTGATGCTGTCGGCCTGCGCCGCCGGCGATGGCCCCTATCCTTCGCTGGCCAAGCGCCCGCAGGAGCGAATCACCGCAACCTGGCCGCCGCCGCCGCCCCCGCCGCCACCCGCGCCTGCCCCGCTTGAAGCCGCGACGCTGGAGCGGATCGACCTGCTGCTGGCCCAGGCCCGCAGCGCCGACGCCGGTTTTCGCGCCAGGGAACACCGCACCCGCAGGCTCGTTGCCGCCGCGGCCCGCGCGCCGATGGGCAGCGAAGCCTGGTCGCTCGCCAGCGTGGCCGTGGCTGAACTGGAAGTCGCCCGGGCCAAGACCCTGCTGCCGATCTCGGAACTCGACAAGCTCTACGCCGATGCCCGCACCCAGGGGCGCGATACCGTCCCGATCGAGACCGCACGGGCCAGCCTCACCGCGATCGTCGCCGCGCAGGACCGGGTCCTCGATTCGCTGCGCGGCAAGCTGGAACGCTAGGCCGCGTTGACCAGAGCGCTTGCCGATTGACCAGAGCGCTTGCCGACATGACCGACTGGTGATGCAAGACTGCCTGGCGAGGAACAGCCATAAATCGTGGGGCCTGGCCGGATGGGACAAGGGACCTGATCGGGCCGCTGTTGCCGCCAGGGCAGGGCCGCCGGGCGCGTCGGACGCATGATGGGCAAGCTCAGGCAGCAGTGCCGGATCGCAGCTGATTACGGCAAGACTGTCGTGCCCTGCTGGAGCTTCCTCACCCTCGCCGCCACTCACCCATGGCTGAAGGTCTTTATCAAATCAGCCTAAACCTTGCCGAACTTCGCCTCGAACCCAGCCATATCCCCGGCGGCCAGATACCTCGCCTGTTCCACCCAGTTGTCCTTGGCCGGGCGACCGGCGAAGGCGCCAAGCTTGCTATCCAGTTCCGCCAGATCGGCCTCGGTCAGCGCGGCGATCTGGGCGTAGCTGGTGATGCCGAGCGTGGGCAGCAGCGCCTGCAGTTTCGGGCCAAGCCCCTTGATGCGGGAGAGATCATCGGCAGCGCTGGCAGCCGGCGCGGGGGTGGATTCGGGTTCGGGGGCAGGTCGGGGTTCGGGTGCGGCGGGAGCTTCAGCTTCGGCTGCTGCCGCTTCCACCACGTCCTGCGCGCCAACCGCCACGGCCTCGCCCACCCCGGCAAGCGTGGCGCTGGACGGCGGGGCGGTGATGATTTGCGCGGCCGGCGCAGCATCGATCAGGGCCTGGTTGCGCTGGACCGAGGCGGCGCCTTCGTCCAGCACATCGGGCTTGTAATCGCGCCGCCTTGCTCCGGTGCTGCCCCGGCGCAGCAGGATGAAGCCGATCAGCAGCACGGCCAGCACGGCCAGCCCAATCACCAGCGTGTTCGTGTCGATCGTCTGCAGCATTCTTGCGCTCCTAACTGGTGCCGCCGCGGCGGAACAGCACCCGGTCTTCCGGGCCAAAGCCCTTGTGCCAGATCACATAGCCATAGGCCAAGAGGATCGCCGGCACGCCCAGCACCAGCGCGGCCCATTCCGGCAGCAGGGTCATCGCCAGCCAGCCGACCAGCACTGCCGGGGCCGTCGCCCAGACCAGCGTCCAGCGCCAGTTGTTGACGCTGGCCCGCAGCTGGCGCCTCAGCAACCACGACTTCATCAGCGAGGCGAAGCCCAGCGACAGCATCAGCGCCGCCGCCGCGGCCGCGATGCGGAAATTGTCATCGAGGCCGAGGTCGGTGACCAGCGCGATCCCGGCCAGGGTGAACAGACCCTGCAAGGTGATGGTCAGCAGCGAAACCGCCAGGTTCTGCATCCGCGCGACATAGACCAGCGCCGCCTCGCTGACCACGGCGGTGGCGGCGACCACTTCGGCGGCCAGCAGAAAGGCCAGCGCGCCGGTGCCGCCGACAAAGGCCGGGCCGCCCAGCCCCATGATCCCGGTGCCGGGAATGGCCAGCGCCAGGGCGATCCCGGCCTGGGCGGCGATGATCCAATACCCCACCTGCCGCACCTGCGCGGCGATCCCGGCCAGATTCCCTTCCTTGAGGTTGCGGGTAATGACCGGGCCGAGGATCGGCTCGAAGCTTGTCTTCAGCTTCTGCGGCAGGGTGGCGACTTGCTGGGCGAAGTAATAGATCCCCAGCGCCGCATCGCCGACGAAAAAGCGCAGGATGAAGATATCGAGCTTGCGCGTGCCCCATTCCACTGCATCGGCCCCGGCCAGCGGCAGGTTGGCCAGCGCCAACTGCCCCAGCCGCAGCGGGTGCGGCTGCCAGGCTTGCGGCAAGCCATAGGAACGGTAAAGCGGCCAGAACGCGGCCAACGCCGCTGCCACGATCGAGGCGACGAAGGCCAGTTGCAGCCCGCTTTCGGGAATGACCAGAAACAGCCCCCCTGCCGCGATCGAGAGCGTCCACGGCTCTACCACCGCGCGTGACCGCACCGTGGTGGCCACGTCATAGCGATAGGCCAGCGCGGCCAGCGCGATGTCGGTCAGGGCCAGCGGCAGGATCGCGATCACCAGCAGCCGGTCCGCCGCGGTGAAACTGCCGGTGGGATACATCGCCTGCGGGAACAGGTAGATCAGCACGCTGGCAGGAATGGCCAGCAGCGAGGTCAGCAGCATGGCATCGGCGACCGCGCTGGCCGGATGCTGCTTGTCTTCCGACAGGCGCTGGGCGAGGCCGCGCTTCTGCCCCAGGGTGCAAAGCTGGGCGGCCAGTTCCACCATGACCAGCGCCGAGGCGAACCGCCCGAGCGATTCCGCACCATAGAACCGGCTGGCGATGATCAGGAACGGAATGCGCGCCATCAGCCGCAGGACAAAGCCCATGACATTGGTCTGCCCGCCCTTGGCCAGCGCCTGGATGTCCTGTTGATGGGCGGCGGAACGCTCGCTCATGCGCCCTCTCTCTCGGCCTTGAGCGGCCGGGCCAGGAGCTGCGCGACCACCGTCGAGGCCGGAGCCGTGCCGCTGAGCAGCTGATCCACCGCCTCGGCAATCGGCATGGCCACGCCATGGCGCCGCGCCAGGTCCACCAGCACCGGGGCGGTGTGCGCGCCTTCAGCCACGCTGGCCTTGCCCGCCAGTGCCTCGGCCACGCTGCGCCCTTCGCCCAGCGCCTTGCCGAGCGAGAAATTGCGACTGGAAGTGGACGAGCAGGTCAGCACCAGATCGCCCATGCCGGACAGGCCGGCCATCGTCTCGGCCCGCGCGCCCAGCGCCAGCCCGAAGCGGACCATCTCGGCATAGCCGCGCGCGATCAGGGCGGCGCGGGCGTTCTGGCCCAGCCCCAGCCCTTCGACCACGCCGCAAGCAATCGCGAGGACGTTCTTGACCGCCCCGCCGATTTCCGCGCCGGTCACATCGTCGGAATAATAGGGCCGCAGCGACGGCCGCGACAGCGCCGGGGCCAGCCGCTGCCACTGCGCATCGCCGCCACCGCAGGCCAGCGTCACGGCGGTCGGCAGGCCGGCGGCAACCTCGTGCGCGAAAGTCGGGCCGGACAGGACCGCAATCTGCGCCGCGGGCGCAGCCTCTGCCGCAACATCGGCCATTAGCCGCCCGGTGCCGGCCTCGATCCCCTTGGAGCACAGCACCAGATCGCGCGGCGCATCGGGCAGGCCGGCCAGAACCGCGGCGAGATGCTGCGCCGGAGTGACCACCAGCAGCACCGGCACCGCAGCCAGATCAGCCAGGTCGCCCGTGGCGCGGATCGCTTTGGCCAGGCGCGCAGCAGGCAGGAACAGGCTGTTGGTATGCCTGGCGTTGATCTCTGCCACCAGTTGCGGCTCGCGCGCCCACAGCAGCACTTCGCTGCCCTCGCTGGCCATGACCTGGGCCAGGGCGGTGCCCCAGGCTCCGGCTCCGATCACGCCGATTGCCGCCATCAGGCCTTCACCCCCGCACCGCGCACCGGCGCAGCATCCGGATCGAGCGGCCAGCGCGGCCGAGCCGCGAAATCAAGCGGATCGGCGGCAAAGGCCGGATCGGCCATCCGCTCCACCCCGGCCCAGGCGATCATCGCCGCATTATCGGTGCACAGCGGCAGGGGCGGCGCGACAAACGGCAAGCCTTGCTGCGCGGCCAGATCGACCAGCGCAGCGCAGACCGACTGGTTGGCCGCCACGCCGCCCGCCACGACCAGCGCGGTTGCCCCCTGCGCCGCGCCCAGCGCCCGGCGGGTGCGGTCGATGATGCAATCGATCGCGGCCTGCTGGAAAGAGGCAGCAATATCGGCGGCCTGATAGACCCCGGCATCCCTGGCGCGCAGCACCGCGCTTTTCAGGCCGGCAAAGCTGAAATGCGGCTCGGCGCTGCCCAGCAACGGGCGCGGCAGGGGAACGGCAGCGGCATCGCCTTCGCGCGCCAGCCGCTCCACCGCCGGGCCACCGGGAAAACCGAGGCCGAGAATCTTGGCGGTCTTGTCAAACGCCTCGCCCAGCGCATCGTCGATGGTGGTGGCAAGCCGACGGTACCGGCCCACCCCTTCGACCATCAGCAGCTGGCAATGCCCGCCCGAAACCAGCAGCAGCAAATAGGGAAATTGCAGCGCCGCATCGGCCAGCCGCGGGCTGAGCGCGTGCCCTTCGAGGTGGTTGATCGCGATCAGCGGCTTGTCCCCGGCCATGGCCAGCGCCTTGGCCGTGACCAGCCCGACCATCACCCCGCCGATCAGGCCCGGCCCGGCCGTGGCGGCAATCGCATCAACCTCGCCAAGGTCCACTCCGGCATCGGCCAGCGTGGCGGCGATCAGGGGGCTCAGCCGTTCGGCATGGGCGCGGGCGGCAATTTCCGGAACGACCCCGCCATAGGGGCGATGAGCATCGTCCTGCGAAGCAATCCGCTGCGCCAGGATACGGCGATCACTGTCCACCAGCGCGGCCGCGGTTTCGTCACACGACGATTCAATTCCGAGGACAATCCCCATGCCCACTTTCCCTTAGCCGGATTGCGCAATAGGACAAGGCGCGATGGCTGACCGTCCCCCATTGAAACTCGGCACCCGTGCCTCTCCGCTGGCCATGGCCCAGGCGCATGAAGCGCGTGACCGGCTGCGCGCCGCCCACCCCGGCCTGGTGGTGGAGATCGTTCCCGTCACTGCCAGCGGTGACAAGGTGCTGGACCGGCCGCTGGCCGAGATCGGCGGCAAGGCCTTGTGGACCAAGGAACTGGATGCCTGGCTGCTGAGCGGCGAAATCGACATCGCAGTCCACTCGCTCAAAGACGTGGAAACGATCCGCCCGGCCGAGATCGCGATCGGCGCAATCCTGCCGCGCGAGGACGTGCGCGATGTGCTGGTGGGTGCGGCCTCTTTCGCCGATCTGCCGCCCGGCGCGCGGATCGGCACCAGCGCTCCGCGCCGCGCCGCGCAGGCGCTGCATGCCCGGCCCGATTGCCGGGTGGTGGGGATTCGCGGCAACGTCCAGACCCGCCTGACCAAGCTGCAGGCCGGAGAAGCCGACGTGACCCTGCTGGCGCTCGCCGGTCTCAACCGGCTGGGCATGGCGCATTACGGCTCGCCGCTCGATCCGGAAGAATGGCTCCCTGCCCCCGGCCAGGGCGCGATTGCTATCGAATGCCGTAGTGGGAATGCCGCAACCCGCGCCTTGCTGGCGCGGATCGACGATCTGCCCAGCCGCCATGCGGTGGAGGCCGAACGCGCGCTGCTTGCCGCACTGGGCGGCAATTGCCACAGCCCGATTTGCGTCCTGACCCGTATGCATGGTGCGAGCATGACAATGCGCGCCGCCCTGCTCAGCCCCGACGGGGCCGAACGGGTAGAGGGCGAGCTGTCCTTCGTTCCCGGCGATACGGACGGCCCGCAGCGGCTGGCCGCCCAGCTGTTGGCCCGGGCTGGCGCGGCCATCCGCGCACATTTCGATCCACCGCAAGGATAACAGACATGGCCGTGCCACTGGTGATCGTCCGCCCCGAACCCGGCTGCTCCGCCAGCCTGAGCGCGGCGCGGGCCATGCCGGGGCTGGAAGCGCACGGCTTTCCGCTGTTCGAGGTGGTCGCCCGGTCGTGGGAAGCGCCGGCGCCTGATCGGTTCGATGCCCTGCTGGTGGGCAGCGCCATGGTCTTTCGGCATGGCGGCCGGGGTCTGCGCGGCCTGACCGGGCTGCCGGTCTATGCCGTGGGCGAGGCGACCGCCGCCGCCGCCCGCGCGGCAGGCTTTGCAGTGGCACAGACCGGCGCGGGCGGGCTTCAGGCCATGCTGGACAGCCTCGACCCGGCACATCGCCGCCTGCTGCGCCTTGCCGGGGAAGAGCGTGTTGCCCTGACTGTGCCGGACGGCGTCACCATGGAAGAGCGCGTCGTCTATGCCAGCGTGCCGCGCGCCATGCCGCCCGAGCTGGTCACGCTGCTGCGCACCCCTGCGATCGTGGCGCTCCATTCGGCAGAAGCCGCGCGGCACCTTGCCGCCGAATGTGTCCGCCACGGGATCCGCCGCGCGCCCTTGCGGCTGGCGGCGCTGGGCCCCCGGATCGCGGCGGCGGCCGGCGATGGCTGGGGTGAAGTTGCCGCTGCGCCCTTCCCGGAAGACAAGGCCTTGCTGGCATTGGCGCGCCAGATGTGCCAAGACCCGTGGCCTTGAACGCCACTGTCAGGGCCTGGGATGACCGAAGAATACCATAGTTCAGCGGCCCAGCCGCGATCGGGAGGGATCCTGAAGACCGTGCTTGGCACAGCGTTGCTGGCCTTTCTGGGCGGGGCCGCGCTGGTCGGCTGGCTGATCTGGGACGGGCGGGTAACCCTGCCCGGCAGGCCCGATCCGCAGCTGACCGCCGGAAACCTTGCCCAGCCCAGCCCTTCCCCCAGTGCAACGGCCGCACCGGCCAGCGGCGTGCTGCTGGAACAGCAGGTGGCGGCGCTGGAACAGCGGCTCGCCCGGATCGACCTGCAGGCCGCGGCGGCCGAGGGCAATACGGCCCGCGCCGAAGCCCTGCTGGTGGCACTGGCCGCGCGCCGCGCGATCGATCGCGGAAACCCGCTGGGCTATCTGGAAGAACAGCTGCGGCTGCGCTTTGGCGCGGCCCGTCCGCAAGCGGTCAACACCGTGATTGCCGCCGCGCGCGATCCGATCACGCTGGACCGGCTGGCGGCAGAGCTTGATGCGCTGGCCCCGCAGCTGACCGGCGAAGACCCCCAGGAAACCGCCTGGGCCAGGTTCCGCCGCCAGTTGAGCGGGTTGTTCGTGGTCTACAGCGATGCCCCTGGCACCTCCGCCCCGGCCGCGCGGCTTGACCGCGCCAGGCTGCTGCTGCGCACCGGGCAGGTCGATGCCGCCCGCGCCGAAGTGGCCCGTCTGCCCGGCGGCAAGGCGGCCAGCGGCTGGCTTGAACGGGCCCAGCGCTATGTCGAGGCGCAAAGCGCGCTCGATCAGATCGAACAGGCCGCACTGGCCGAGCCGCAACGGCTGAAGGCCGGGACCGGGGAAGAGGTCCGCCAACCTGCCCCCGGTGTGCTGCCCGCGCCAGAAGCCACACCTGCGCCTGCGCCCACCGCGACGACGACCGCGCGCGAAGCGACGTTCTAGGACTGTAAATTAGGCGCGCAGCAGGCTGGGCAGATCGCCCGACATGCCGCGCGCTTCATCCATGAAGAAGCGCTTGAGCCAGCCGGAACGCTGGACCCCGGCCATGCCGATCCGCCGGACCAGGCTGGGCAAGCGGCCGGGTACGCCGAACAGGCGAACGATCGCATCGGTCGTGGCCATCACCACGGTGTTGTCCAGCGCGCGCCAGCGTTCATAGCGGGCCAGCACCTGGGCATCGCCGGGATCGAGCCCAAGCCGCATCCCTTCGGCCAGCACCTCTACCAAGGCGCCGACATCGCGCAGGCCCAGGTTCAGGCCCTGCCCGGCAATCGGGTGCATCCCATGCGCCGCATCGCCGACCAGCGCCAGCCGGTGTCCGACAATGTGCGGGGCATGGTGGAAGTTGAGCGGGTAGCTCATCCGCGGCGCGGCCAGTTCGATCCTGCCGAAGATCCCGTCCAGCCGGCTGGCCATTTCGCCCAGAAACACCGCATCGCTCAGCGCGGCAACGCCGGCCGCGTCCCGTTCATCGAAAGTCCAGACCACCGCGCTGCGGTGCCGCCCATCGGGCAGATCGAGCAGCGGCAGCAGCGCCAGCGGCCCGGCCGGATAGAAGATTTCCCAGGCCACGCCGTCGTGCGGTTTTTCGTGAGTGATCGCGGTCACGAAGGCACGGTGGCGGTAATCCCAGCGGGCCGAGGACAGCCCGGCTTCCTTGCGAGTCGGGCTTTGCCGCCCTTCCGCGCCGATCAGCACCGAGCCCTGGACTGTCCGCCCGTCGCTGAGCGTCACCGATACCCCGTGTTCGCCGCGCTGGCGTGTCACCGGCTCGACCCCGCTGGACCAGCTGATCGCCGGTTCCTCGCGCGCGGCTTGGAACAGGGCGATGCGGATGTCGCGGTTGGCATACATCCGGCCCAGCGTGCCGTCGCCCGGTTCGGGCTTGAAATCGATCCGGCCGGGCCGCATCGCGTCGGTCACCGCAATCGCCTCGATCGGGCAGCCGAGCGGGGCGAGGCGCTGCTCCAGCCCGATGTTGCAGAACAGGTTCCAGCTGGCGGTGGAAATCGCCGAAGCGCGGCCATCGACGCCTTCGGCAGTCAATTCTTCAGGCAAGGCCTTGTCGATCACGTGGCTGGTTATGCCCTGCCGGGCCGCCGCGAGAGCGAGGGTCATACCGACCAGCCCGCCACCCAGGATCACGAGATCGCGCTTGTCTGTCATGCCGCCTGCATTAGGCTCGCTGCGGGCCTGAAACAAGCGTGACCAAGCGGGAATCTGCGCTCAGTTGCCGCAGGTATTCCCCGCCCCGCCATCGAGATCGAGACAGCGCCCGTCAAAGGTGCCGTCCCGCACTTTCAGGCCCAGGATCGCGGCCAGGGTCGGCGCGATATCGACCGTGTCAACCGGCTGCGGTTGTTCGAACGGGCGAATCCCGCGCCGCCAGAACAGGATCGGCACACGCCGGTCATAGTCCCAGGCGCTGCCGTGGGTGGCGACATAGGCCCCCGGCATCGGTTCGGGGATCGGGGTGATCGCCCGGTCCAGCTGCATCACCACATCGCCCGAACGCCCCGGATGGAACGAGGCGCGGGCGCGGTCCTTCAGGCTCCAGTCCTGGGGATTGCCGGCCGGCAGCGGCGATGCCGCCAGGTCCGCCGCGCTGTAGGCTGCCGCCACCTGCGGGTGGGCGCGCAGGATCGTCAGCAGCGCCGCCACCGCCTTTTCGCGGTCCTTCGGCGCCAGCTTGCGGCTGATATAAAGATCGCCCATCGGCGCATCGCCGAACACCAGCGGGCCTTCGACGCTGAGCCCGGTTGCCTTGGCCACCGCCGTGGACAGGTTGTCCGGAGTCAAAGCCATGTCGACCCGCTCGGCCGCCGGATAGGCCTGCCGGTCCATCCGTTCCGGCATGTCGAGCCCGCCGTGATCGGCGCTCAACACCACCAGGTAATCAATCCCCCTGGCATCAAGGTGAGCGAACAGCCGTTCCAGATCCTGATCGATCTGGTTTTGCAGGATGCACATTTCTGCGCCTGCAACCCCGGTGGCATGGCCGACATAATCGGTTGCCGAAAGCGAAACCGACAGCACGTCGGGCGCCTTGCCCCGGCCAAGGCCCATTTCGTCGATCAGGCCGATGGCCAGATCGACCGTCGCCGTGTCCATCCGCGGCGAGATGCGGAAGGCGCTTTCCTTGCCGGGTTCCAGCGCGAAGCGGCCGGTGCCAAGCGTGGTCTTGCCAACCGGCACCGGCTCGTCATTGGCGGCGCACCAGGCCGGGATCGGCAGAGCCGGAGCCCCGCTCTTGATCGTTGCGGCCGCCCTGGCATTGACGGCCTGGACCGCCGGCGAGGGGGCTACACCCCGGTAGCTGACAAAGGCTCCGCCCTTCCACCACCAGGCAGCATCAATCCTGTGCCCGCCCATCATCATCACCGCGCGGTCCTTGGCCGAAACGGCGACGTTACGGGTATCGGGATCGGCGCTTTTCAGCAGCTCGCCCAGCGTCGGCACCTTGAGGTGGCGGGCCGAGACGACCGGGTTCCTGGCTGAACTGGCCGGATCGGTTGCATCTTCGGCGCAGTAGATCGGCTGATCGCCGCGCGGACCGTCCGGTTCGAACCAGGTGTTGGCGATAATGCCGTTGCGGGCCGGATGAACCCCGGTCATCAGGGTGGAATGCCCGGGACAGGTCTCGGTCGCGGAATGCGATTGATAGCCGGAAGGAAACACCACGCCCTGATTGAACCGGGCGAGGCCGCCGCGGTAGCGGGCACGGTACTGGGCGTAGGTATCAGCCGAGAACTGGTCGATTGAAACCGCCACGATCAGCCGCGGCGGGCCTTGCCGGGCGGCTTGCGCGCTGACGGTCTGCACCTCCCCGGCCGGAGCGGCAGAACAGGCGGCCAGCGCCAGCGAGAGGACGGCTATCGGGGCAGTAAGGCGGCGCATCGCTGATCCTTGCAGAAACGGACATATTGACAGCATGGCCCTGTTGCCCCCAGCGCTGCCCAAGCGCAAGGGGCGCATGGAAGGAACCGGCCTGTCATGTTCAGCAGCTATCGCCGCCTTGTGACCGGACTGTTGCAGCTGTTTGCGCTGCTGCTGGCCATGCCGGCGCTGGCACAGGGCAAGCCGACCAATATCCGCCCGCAGCTGTTGGTCGAAGGCCCCGCTGCACCCGGCGGCACGGTTACGCTGGCTTTCCTGATGACCCCGCAGCCGGGCTGGCACGGATACTGGCAGAATCCCGGCGATGCCGGCCTTGGCATGACCACCGAGTGGACCCTGCCGGCCGGCGCCAGAACCGGCGTGCTGCAATATCCGGTGCCGGATACGCTTCTGATTTCCGGCCTGATGAACCACGTTTACAAAACCGAATATGCCGTTCTGCTGCCGCTGACCCTGCCGGCCGATGCCCGCCCCGGCGCGCGATTGCCGATCCGGGTCAAGCTGGGCTGGCTGGCTTGCACCGATCAGGTCTGTGTGCCGGAAGAAGCGGAACTGTCCGCCGAAGTCACGGTCGGCCAGCCAGGCGCTCCCGATGCCCGGTTCGATAGATGGCGCATGGCCCTGCCCGCGCCGCTGGGCAGCACGGCGCGCTTTGCGATCGAAGGCGGACGGGTCCGCATGGCGATTCCCCTGCCCGCTTCGGTCCGGCTTGAGGCCCCGCACCTGTTCATCGCCACCGAGCGCACGGTCGACTATGCCGCGCCGCAGGCCTTTTCCCGCGATGGTGATCTGCTGCTGGTCGATCTGCCGCGCGCCCGGTTCGATCCGCTCAGCCCGTCCGCAATTGAAGGCGTGCTGCGCCTGGATGGCGCCGCCAATGGCGTGACCGTGCGGGCCGAACCCGGCGCAGTGCCGCAAGGCGGAACCCCGGTGGGTGGCACCCAGACCCCGGCATTGTGGCTGCTACTGCTGTCCGCGCTGGCCGGCGGCCTGTTGCTCAACGTCATGCCCTGCGTGTTCCCGATCCTCAGCCTCAAGGCGCTGTCGCTGGCTCGCGCCGGGGAAAGCGAGGGGCAGGCCCGGTCCGAAGGGCTGGCCTATACCGCCGGGGTGGTGCTGGCCTGTCTGGCGCTGGGCGTGCTGCTGCTGGCGCTGCGCGCCGCCGGGCAGGAAGTGGGCTGGGCGTTCCAGCTTCAGGAACCGCTGGTGGTAGCTGCGCTGCTGCTGCTGGCAGTGGCGATCACCGCCAACCTGCTGGGCATCTACGAATTCGTCGTCCCCGGGTTTGCCAGTGCAGGATCACCGCATGACGGAGCCGCGGGGGCCTTTGCCACCGGGCTGCTCGCCGCCTTTGCCGCCACGCCTTGCACCGGGCCGTTCATGGCCGCGGCGATGGGCGCGGCGCTGCTGCTGCCGGTCGGGGAAGCGCTGGCGCTGTTTGCCATGCTTGGGCTGGGGCTGGCCCTGCCGTTCCTGGCCATCGCCTATGTTCCCCGGCTGCGGGCCATGCTGCCCAGACCGGGCGCGTGGATGATGACCTTCAAGAAAGCGATGGCCGTGCCGATGGGGCTGACCGCGCTGGCGCTGGTCTGGCTCAGCGCGCGGCTGGCCGGCAGTGGCTTTGCCTTCGCCGCCGGGCTGATCGCGATGATCGTGGTGGCGCTGCTGGTCTTGCTCGGGCGGCGGCAGCGCTTCGGCCGCGCGGCCGGCGGGCGCTGGTGGGCGATGCTGGCCGTGGTGCTGGCCTTCGGCGCAGCGGGCCTGCCCGGCATGGTCCGCGAAGGCAGCGATGCGGTCGATCTGGTCCTGCCCAGCCAGCCATTCACCGAGGAAGCGCTGGCCAAAGCGCGGGCCGAAGGCAAGCCGGTCTTCGCCTATTTCACGGCCGACTGGTGCCTGACCTGCAAGGTCAACGAAGCCGCCACGATCGAGCGCGAGGAAACTCGCGCGGCTTTCGCGGCGAGCGGGGTGGTGGTGCTGCGCGGCGACTGGACCCGGCGCGATCCGGCGATCACCCGCTACCTTACCCGGCACGGCGCGGCGGGCGTGCCGCTTTACGTTTGGTATCCCGCCGGCGGGGGCGAGCCACAGATCCTGCCGCAGGTGCTGACTGCTGCCACGCTGACCGACCTGGTCAAATAAACCAGAACCGGTTCACCCCGTTCTCGCCGGCCTCGATCCTGGCCTTGCGGCCGCTGACCTGACCAGCGCGCAGTTCGGCACAGATGGCCGGATCAGTGCTGTTGGCGAGAACACGGGACTGGCCCACCCGCGCCACCAGTGTCGCGGTTTCGCCGCCCTTGCCGGGCTGGATCGTGAAACTTTCCGCTTCGGCCTCGCCATCGTGGGCATTCAGCACGCCGAACTTGCCCGTGATCTTGTCGAGGCTCTTCCAGCGACTCTTGGTCCAGTTGGCCGGCTCGGTCGAATAGATCCCGGCGGCGTACTTGCTCATGATCCCGCCATTGGCCCCGACCAGGGCAAAGCTGCCCGGCGCGGCGCGGCAGCGCTGGACCGCTTCGGCAATGCCATGGGCCGAATAATTGTTCCCGGCCCCGCCGAAGAACGGCAGCCCGCCAGTCAGCGTCCAGCCGCGCGGATCGTCCCGGTCCAGCCCAAAGGCATCGAGCAGGTTGAAAACGGGGATGGCAAAGCACGAATAAAGGTCGATTGCGTAAAGGTCTGACCAATCCTTTCCGGCAAGCCTTAGCGCGGTTGAAATGGCCGCAACCGCCGCCGGGCTTTTCTCCAGGCTTTCGCGGGTCAGCATCGACGGTTCGGCGCAGTCGGCGACGCCGTGGATGTGGACCCAGCGCTCTTCCGGCACGCCCAGCCGCCGGGCCTCGGCCACGCTGGCGATGACGATGGCCCCGCCCTGGTTGACCTGATCGCGCGCCACCACCAGCCGGCCATAGGGCTCGGCCACCAGGCGGTTGCGCTCGGTCAGTTCGGCGAGTTCCTGCGGCGTCCGCGCGGTCGGTGCGGCGCTGTGCGGGTTGGCCGCGGCAACCTTGGTGAAAGGCGCAAACAGCTTGCCAATTTCCAGCCGGTAGGCCTCAAGCGACAGGCCCAGCCGTTCGCGCCGGACATTCTCGGCAATGGCATAGCCGGCGATCGGTGCGCCAACCCCGTGCCGCAATGAGGTCACATCGACCACACCTTCATAGCCCGGCCCGCGATCCTCGATGCTGCCGCGGCGCAGTTCCTTCCAGTTGCGGGTTTCGCCCCGGCCCAGCAGCGCGCGCATCGTCGAAATCGCCTCGGCCCCGACAATCGCCGCCATCTTCGACCGGCCGGCGGCAATTTCTGCCGCCAATTCGCCGACCAGCCGCTGCGGCCCCTGCCCGCCGACCACTTCGAGGATCGCGCGGGCCGGATTGGCCCCGGCGCGCCGGGCGATGGATCGCGGCGGGTTGCTGGAATGGCCGAAGGGCGCGCTATAGCGCGTGGCCGAAATCTCGAACTGGCGGATCGCGGCGATGGTATCCAGAGCCGGGCCCAGCTTGCGTCTGGCCTGCGCGTCGGCAAAGGCCGCCGACAACGCCGCGCCGGCCAGGTCCATGTGGCTCATCTCGGCATAGCCGGGCTCGCCCACTCGTTCGGAATATTGGCCAACGCCAATGATAACCGGGGTATTCTGATCCATCACAGCACCTGTCCGTCATCCACCGTGATGGTCGCGCCGGTCACATGGCGCGAAGCATCGCTGCACAGGAACACCAGCGGCGCATCCAGCGCCTCGATCGGGGTCAGTCGCCGCCGGTGGAACGATCTGAGGTGGGCCTGCCCGGCGGGGGTATCGAACCAGTCACCCTGGATCTCGGTATGGACATAACCGGGCTGGATCGTGTTGACGTTGATCCCCTGGCGGACCCATTCGCGCGCGAACTGGCGGCCCAGATGCGCCACCCCGGCCTTGATCGCGGCATAGGCGCTTTCGCCCTGCCCGGTCATTTCCGCCGTGATCGAGCCGATCAGGACGATCCGCCCGCGCTCACTGTCCTTGAACCCGGCGGCGATCATCCGCTTCGCCCCTTCGCGCGCGGTCAGGTACAGGCCAGTGAAATTGGTGCCGACCACGGCGGCAATCTCGCTGGTCGGCAGATCGGTCGAACGGCCCGGCGCAGCGATGCCGGCATTGGCGATCACCGTATCGACCGTGCCGAACTTTGCCTCGGCCGCGTCGTAGGCGGCGATGATCGAGGCTTCCTCGGTCACATCCATCGCCACCGCCAGCGCGGCATCCCCCAGCTCTGCCGCCAGCGCGGCGATCCGGTCCACCCGCCGCGCACCGATCACCACGCGCGCGCCTTCACGCACCAGCAGCCTCGCAAAGTGCGCGCCGAAGCCGGACGAGGCCCCGGTGATCAGCGCGGTCCGTCCGTTCAGCGAAAGGTCCATGGCAGTTCTCCCTTTGCCACCCGTTTAACCGGGCACTTAAAAGGTGCAAGGGGCTTTGGAATTTGTCTGACTTTGACCTCTGTCAAGGCAATCGGGCCGGCGCTAGCGGAAGGTAGGGCTCAGGGACAGGGCGGCCAGTGCTGCTCGCCGCGACATCGACAGTTCTCCCCACCTGGAGCGGCCCTCATCCAATGGCCGCTCCTCTTTTTTGTCTGGCGCCGGCCGCCCCGTGCCTTACATGACCACCTTGGCAGCCAAGATCGGAATGGAACGGCCAGGCAGTGACAATCCATCTGATCCTGTTCGCCGGGGCGTTCCTGGCCGCGGCCATTTCCGGAGCCGCCGGTTTCGGCGGAGCCTTGCTGCTGTTGCCTTTGCTGACCCGCGCGGTGGGGCCGGAAGCCGCGGTGCCCTTGCTGACGCTTGGGCAGCTGGTGGGCAATCTGGCACGGGTGGCTTTCAATTGGCGCGAGGTGCGCTGGCCGCCGGTCAGCCTGTTCCTGCTGGGTGCGATTCCCGGCGCGGTTGCCGGGGCGCTCTTCTTCGTCGAATTGCCGAGGGAATTGATCACCAGGCTGATCGGAGCCGGCATATTGCTGTTCGTCGTGCTTCGCCTTGCCGGCCGCGGGCAAGGCAGTATCGCTCCGGCATGGCTGGTTGCAGGCGGAAGCCTGACCGGCTTTCTTTCGGGCCTGATCGGCAGCGCCGGTCCGATCGGGGCCAGCCTGTTCCTGTCGCTCAACTTGCCGCCGGTAGCCTATATCGCCAGCGAAGCCATGACGGCGCTGGTCATGCACGGGGTCAAATTTGCCGTTTACGGCGCTCGGCTGGCACTCGGCGCCGAGTTCTGGCCGCTGGCCGGGCTGATCAGCGCGGCGATGATTGGCGGAACCTGGGCTTCCCGGTGGATCGTCGGCCGCTTGCCCGCAGCCTGCTTCCGCCAGTTCGTCGCGGTCTTGCTGATAGTCGTGGCCATGCAGATGCTGATTTTCGGCTAGCTGCGCCGATCAGACCGCCGAACTGAACCGCCGGACCGAATCCTGCCGATAGGGATCGAACAGCGCCGCGATGGTGCGGGCATAGGGCAGGCCGCCCGGCTCGATCGTCAGCACCTGACCGTCAAGGCGGGCAAGGCCGCGCTCGGCGAAGGGGGCCAGCCGCGGCGCCGCTTCGGCGGCAAGTTCGGCGTCGAGGCTGGCTTTTCCGTGGCACAGCAGCGCCTCGATCACCGCGCCGCGGCGCTGATCGTCGGCGCTGCGGCGG
Source organism: Novosphingobium sp. (assembly GCA_046291115.1). GTDB lineage: Bacteria > Pseudomonadota > Alphaproteobacteria > Sphingomonadales > Sphingomonadaceae > Novosphingobium. The sequence continues at coordinate 20,792 of JBKBSV010000013.1, forward strand.
ATGCCGAGGGCCGCAGGCAGCCGGTCTTGCGACAGCAGCATCCGGTAACGCCCGGCGTTCTTTTCATTCTGCACCAGCAAATCCGGGAAGCAGCCGATTGCAGAGGCGCCAAGCCCGACCAGGGTGCGCGCCCGATCGTCGGTAAAGCCCTGGAAGTTGCGTTTCAGCGTGCCATCGCGCACCGCCCGCGCCATCGGATCGCCGGGCCTGGCAAAGTGATCGAAGCCGACCGGCACATAGCCTGCGCCGACAAAGAAGTGATGGCCGAATTCGGCCATGGCAAAGCGCGCCGCCTGATCCGGCAGGGCGCTGCCGTCGATCCTGCGCTGGCGCGGCAGCATGTGCGGGACATGGGCATAACCGAACAGTGCCACCCGGTCCGCGCCCAGCTCCACCGTGCGTTGCAGGCTGGCTTCCAGCATGGCGAGCGTCTGGCCCGGCAGGCCGTACATCAGATCGAAATTGAGCGAGGTGATCCCGCTGGCGCGCAGCAGATCGACCGCGCGGGCAATATCGGCATCGGGCTGGACCCGCCCGATCGCCGCCTGAAGCGCGGGATCGAAGGTCTGCACCCCAAGGCTGGCATAGGTCACCCCGACCCATTGCATGGCCTGCCCCCAGCCGGGGGGCAGGGTGCGGGGATCGAGCTCGATCGACCAGCTGGGGTCTTCCAGCGGCATGTGGAGGGTCAGGGCATCGACCAGCCGGACAAAGTCGGTCGGCGAAATGGCATTGGGACTGCCCCCGCCAAAGGCGATCCGCCGCACCGCGCTGCCCTGGCCCAGCCGCACCCCGGCGATCGCGATCTCGCGGTGCAGCGCGTCAAGATAGCTCGACAGGCGCTGGACCTTGTTGGATTTGCCGGTGTTGCAGCCGCAATACCAGCAGATCTGCTCGCAAAACGGAATGTGGAGATAAAGCGAGATATCCCCGGTCGTCGCCGCCAGCGCGGCAACGCAATCCTCCGCCCCCACCGCTGGGCCGAATTCGGCCACAGTGGGAAAGCTGGTGTAGCGCGGCACCGGCGTTTCAAGCAGATCGGGATAATACGTCCACATCGCGCTGTCCTTGCCACTCCCCGCAACGGGGATCATTGCGCAATCTCAATTTCTGAGCGCAGCCCGCTTGCGGTTGTTGCCGCTGTGGCAGCCCTTGGCACAGCAAAGGCCCTGCTTGCTGCCGCCAGACCCATCGCCCAGCGGCATCTCGACCGTGTGAAGGCGGCCATCGCCAGTACAGATCTGCACCTTCATCGTGCCGCCGCTGCTGGCGATGGTCAGGTTGAGCATCGCCGGGATCAGCGCGACAATGCCGAAGCGGGGGCCAATCATCCGTGTGGTCCTTCCTCGTCATCATAGAGGATGCGGTTGGCAGCCCCGTCCAGATCTTCGAACTGGCCGCGCTTCAGCGCCCAGAAGAAGGCAATCAGCCCCGCCAGACCCAGCCCCAGCGCAACCGGCAAGAGAAAGATCAGCCCGTTCATTTGGTCGCCCTCGCCAGACGCAGGGAGTTGGCGACCACCACCAGCGAACTGCCCGACATGGCCGCTGCCGCGATCATCGGATTGACATAACCGGCAATCGCCAGCGGCACGGCCAGCAGGTTGTAACCGATCGCCAGCGCGAAATTCTGCTTAACCACCGTCATGGTCCGCCGCGCGGCCAGCACCGCGCGCGGCAGGGCATTGAGCGAATCGCCAAGGAACACCAGGTCCGCCGCCTGCCGCCCGACATCGCTGGCACTGCCCGGCGCAATCGAGGCATCGGCCGCAGCCAGCGCCGGACCGTCATTCAGCCCATCGCCGACCATCAGCACCTTGTGGCCCAGGGCCTGAAGGCGGGAAATGGCATCGCGCTTGGCCGCCGGATCGGCTGCGGCCTGGGCCGGCAGACCAACCTCGCGGGCCACTTCGGCAACGGCGGCGGCATTGTCGCCTGACAGCAGCGAGACTTGGAGACCCATCGCCTTCAGCCGGGCCAGGGCTTCGTGCGCATCGGGACGCAGCCGATCGGTAAACGGGATCAGGACCGGTTCGCGGCCCTCGATCTTCAGCGTGGTCGAGACGACATCGGCGGCTTCGTTGCGGCCCAGCGAAACCGCCCGTCCGTTCCATTGCCCGGACAGGCCGATGCCGGCCGTCTCCGCTACGCCGCTGACCGGCACGGCGCGGTGGCCGCGGGCCAACAGCGCGGCCTCGATCGCGCGCGAATGCGGATGACGGCTGTGCGAGGCGAGACCCAGCGCGACACCGGCGGCATCGCCGTCCAGCGCGGCAATCACGGCAGGATCGGGTTCGGGCTTGCCAAGAGTCAGCGAACCGGTCTTGTCAAGCAGGACCCGGTCAACCGCGGCCAGCCGCTCAATCGCGCTGCCGTCCTTGACCATGATCCCTTCCCTCATCAACGCGCCCGACGCGACCACCTGGGCCACCGGCACGGCCAGGCCAAGCGCGCAGGGACAGGTGATGATCAGGACCGCGATGGCGATGACCAGCGCATGATAGGTCCCGGCCCCGGCCAGCATCCAGCCAAGAAAGCTGAGCGCGGCCAGCGTGTGCACCGCCGGGGCATAGAGCCGGCTGGCGCGGTCGGCGATGCGGACATAGACCGAGCGCGGCTGGTCCGCGGCATCCATCAGCCGGGCAATTTCCGCCAGCGAGGTGTCGGCCCCGGCGGCGGTGACCCGGACATCGACCGGCGCATCAAGATTGAGCGTCCCGGCATGGACCATAGCCCCTTCCCCAGCCGGCACCGGAGCGCTTTCCCCGGTCAGCAGCGACTGATCGAACGCCGAAGTCCCGCCGATGATTTCGCCATCGGCGGCCAGCCGTTCTCCGGCGGCAACACGCATGACCATGCCGGGCAGCAGGTCTGCTGCAGCGATCCATTGCGGCGTGCCATCGGCCGAAATCACGCTCGCCCCCGGCGCAGCCTGGCTGAGCAGGGCATCGACCCCGGCCCGGGCCTTGTCGCGCATCATCGCGTCCAGCGTGCGCCCGGCCAGCAGGAACAGGATCAGCATCAGCACGCCGTCGAAATAGGCGTCGTGACCATTGGTCAGCGTTTCGTAGAAGCTGAGCCCGGTGGCCAGCACGATCCCGATCGAGATCGGCACGTCCATATTGGTCCGCGCGTGCTTCAGCACGGCCCAGGCCGACTTGAAGAATGGCATGCCGGAATAGGCGATCGCCGGGATCCCGATCAGGGCCGAGATCCAGTGGAACAGGCTGCGGGTGGATCCATCGGCCCCGGACCAGACCGAGACCGACAGCAGCATCACGTTCATGCAGGCAAAGGCGGCCACCCCCAGCGGAGCCAGCAGCGGCTTTACCGCCGAAGGAGCGCGGGCCAGGTCGTCGCTGCGCGGCTGGCTGGCAAAGCCGACCGCTTCAAGCGCGGCGATGAGCTGCGCGGCTGCAACCTCTGGCCCATGCTCGGCCCGCGCCTGCTTGGCGGTCAGGTTGACACGGGCCGCGCTGACCCCCGGCACCGCGGCCAGCGCGCGTTCAACCTTGGCCATGCAGCCGGCGCAATGCATCCCCGGCACGACCAGGACGGTCGTTTCGCTGGCCCGGGCCGCCGTTTCAGGCGAAAGCGCGTTCACCGGATGTCCTGTTCCTCGCGCCAGCGCTGGGCCCCTGCGCGGGCATCAAGGCGCAGCCGCCAGCGCCCGGCATCCAGCGGCCTGTCCGAAACGAAGCTGCCATCGGCCTGGCGCAAGAAACGCAGTTCCCGGTCCGGAGCGCGGCCCAACGGGTGGCGGGCGATTGCCGCCAGTTCAACCCCTTCGCCCGGAGCCCCGCCCAGCGTCACCGCCAACCGGTTATCGCTGAGCCGGGTGACCGTGGCCGTCCAGCCAAGGGCCTTTTCCCGCTCCGCTTCGGCCAGCCAGGTGTTGAAGTTCTGGCTGGCGACATAGGAGTTTTCGACCACCACCCCACCGAAGGTGGCGCTGGCGGCGCGGGCCATATAGACATTGACCGCGATTACCACGGCAAAGAAGGTGACGATGATCGCGGCAAAATGCTTGCCGGTGAACGGTCCGGTGGTGAACGCTTTCACTGCGCCTGCTCCTCTGCCGTGACGGGCGAATCGAACTTGACCTCGGTCTTGGCTTCGCCGCCTTCCTCGTCCAGCGCCTTAAGCTGGAACGAAAAGCCCTGTGCCGGCGTGCCGTCCGGGGCCACCACATAGACCCGCAGCGGCTCGACCCGGTCAGCGGGAACCTTGACGGTCAGCTCGCGCGCGGCTTGGGCACGGGGGGTGTCGTTGGTCCAGAACTTGCCGCCCGGCAGCCCCTCCAGCCGCACCTGCATGTCGCGCGGGCGGGCCTGCATGTTGAGCAGCTTGACGGTATAATCGTTGCGGATTTCCCCGCTCGACTGGACGGTATAGGGCGGGTTGCGGTCCTTCTGGACCTTGATGTCGATCCGCTCGCGGGTGCCCAGCGCGAACAGCAGGGCAAGGCCGATCGTCGCCCAGATCCCGGTATAGACCAGGGTGCGGGTATGGAACAGCGCCTTGGTGATCGGGCGCGGCGGCTCGCCTTTGCGCTCGGCTTCGCAGTCTTCCAGCGTGGCATAGTCGATCAGGCCGCGCGGACGGCCGATCGCCTTCATCACCTTGTCGCATTCATCGATGCACAGCGCGCAGGTGATGCAGCGGATGTCCGGGCCGTTGCGGATGTCGTAGCCGGTCGGGCAGACGTTGACGCAGCCGTTGCAGTCGATGCAATCGCCCACTGCGCCGGGGTTCTTCTCCGCCTTCTTGACGCTGCCGCGCGGTTCCCCGCGCCAGTCCTTGTAAGTGACGATCAGGCTCTTTTCATCGAGCATCGCGGTCTGGATGCGCGGCCAGGGGCACATGTAGACGCAGACCTGCTCGCGCATGAAGCCGCCCAGCACGAAAGTGGTGAGCGTCAGAACGCCAACCGTGGCATAGGCGACCGGTGCGGCCTGGCCGGTCCAGAAATCGACCGTCAGGGTCGGCGCATCGGCGAAATACATGATCCAGGCGCCGCCGGTCCAGAAACTGATCATCAGATAGACCGACCACTTCAAGGCCCGCTTGAACACCTTGTGGGCGCTCCACGGCGCCGCATTGAGCCGCTTCTGAGCGTTGCGATCCCCATCGATCCAGCGGTCGACATGCTGGAACAGGTCAGTCCAGACCGTTTGCGGACAGGCATAGCCGCACCAGGCCCGACCGACCGCGCTGGTAATCAGGAACAGGCCGATCCCCGCCATGATCAACAGACCAGCCACGAAATAGAATTCGTGCGGCCAGATTTCGATCCCGAACATGAAGAACCGGCGGTGCGCCAGATCGACCAGAACGGCCTGGTTCGGAGCGTAGGGGCCCCGGTCCCAGCGGATCCACGGCGTTAAATAGTAGATCCCGAGAGTCAGGATCATCACCGCCCATTTGAAGCGGCGGAAGCGCCCGTCTACCGCCTTTGGATAGACGGGCTCCCGCTTGGCATAAAGGGACGGAGCCGGCTTGACTGGATCAGGGCTTAGCATTTCCGGTTCCACTCGCAGGTGTGGCTGGCGCAGGTGTGGCTGGCGCAGCTACACTTTCTTCTCCGCCCCCCAGCGAATAGACATAGGCAGCCAGCATCTTGATTGTCACGCCATCCAGCTTCTTGGACCAACCGGGCATGACCCCGGCATGAGCCTTGTGGATCGAGGCCGTAACCTTCTCGGGCGTACCGCCATAGAGCCAGACCGCATCGGTCAGGTTCGGCGCGCCAAACTGACGCAGGCCCTTGCCGTCGGGTCCGTGGCAGGCCACGCAGTTGGCGGCAAAGTTGGCCGCGCCGCGCTGGGCTGCCGCATCGTTCGGATGCTTGCCCGACAGCGACAGGACATAGGCGGCCGTATCGCTCACCTGGGCCGGGGTCAGGATGCCGTCCTTGCCGAAACTCGGCATCAGGCTGGTGCGGGTCTGCGGATAGTCGGCAGCGCGGATCCCGTGCTCCAGCGTGGTGTGGATATCGGTGATCGTCCCGCCCCACAGCCAGTCATCGTCCTTGAGGTTGGGATAGCCTTCACCGCCGGCCGCGCCTGAACCGTGGCATTGCACGCAGTTCTGCTTGAAGGCGGCGGCTCCGCCGGCGACTGCCAGCGGCATCAGCTTTTCGTCCTTGATCAGCGCTTCCAGCGGAGTGGCAGCGATCGCGTCGGTGGCGGCCTTGCGCTTGGCTGCGCCTTCAGCCATTTCCGTTGCCAACTGGCCGCGGCTGGACCAGCCCCACAGGCCTTCGGTCCCGCTTTTCAGCATCGGGATGGCGGGATAGACGATCATGTAGCCGATCGAAAAGATGATCGTCAGATAGGTCGTCCACACCCACCAGCGCGGCAGCGGGTTGTTCAGTTCTTCAATGCCGTCCCATTCGTGGCCGACAGTTTCGATGCCGGTGGACTCGTCGATTCGCTTATTCGCCATTGTCGTCACCCCCAAGGCTGTCTTCGGCGAAGATCATGTTCGCGGCTTCTTCGTTGGCCTTCTTGGCGCCGGGCCGGAAAGGCCATGCCGACAGGGCCAGGAACGCGACGACCATCGCCGCCAGTCCCCAACTGTCGGCAAAGTGCCGCAGCGTTTCATAGGTGGAATGTCCGGTCACCGGCCGCGCTCCTGCTTCAGGGCTTCCTGGGCGGCCGGCGCGTTGACATCGACCATGGTCCCCAGCACCTGGAGATAGGCGACCAGTGCGTCCATCTCGGTCAGGCGATCGGGTTGCCCGTCAAAGTCACGCACCTGCGACTTGGGGTAGCGCTTTTGCAGGTCGGCGTTGTCCGCCATCGGATCTGCCTGGGACTTGAGGTCCGTTTCAGCCATCTTGATGTCGGTCGCCGTGTAGGGCACGCCGACCCGGTAAAGCGCGGTCAGCCGCGCGGCGGGATTGCCCACCTTGAGGTCCTTCTGGGCCAGGAAGGCATATTGCGGCATGACCGATTCAGGCACCACGCTCTGCGGGTTCTTGAGGTGCTGGACATGCCATTCGTCCGAGTACTTCAGGCCCACGCGGGCCAGATCCGGCCCGGTGCGCTTGGAGCCCCACTGGAACGGATGGTCGTACATCGATTCCGCCGCCAGGCTGTAGTGGCCATAGCGTTCGACCTCGTCCCGGAAGGGACGGATCATCTGGCTGTGGCAGACATAGCAACCTTCGCGGATATAGATGTCGCGCCCGGCCTGCTCCAGCGGGGTGTAGGGACGCATCCCTTCCACCTTCTCGATCGTGTTGTCGATCCAGAACAGCGGGGCGATTTCCACGATCCCGCCGATGGTTACCACACCGAAGGCGAGCGCACCCAGCAGGGCTACGTTGCGCTCGATCTTCTTGTGCCGGCCCCAGGGATCTTTGGTTTCAGTCGTCATTTTTCAGTCCCCCTTATTCGGCAGGCGTTGCGACCAGCGGACGGTCGGCATTGGGGTCGTACTCGGCCTGGCGCATCGGCAGTTCCTGACGGAGGTTGCCGGCGATCGTCTGCCACACGTTGTAGGCCATGATCAGCCCGCCGGTGAGATACAGGATCCCCCCGAAGGCACGGGCCAGATACATCGGGTGCAGCGCGGCCACGGTTTCGGCGAACGAGTTGACCAGGTAATTGTCAGCGCCGTATTCGCGCCACATCAGGCCCTGGGTGATCCCCGCCACCCACATCGAGGAGGCGTAGAAGACGATGCCGATGGTCGCCAGCCAGAAGTGCCAGTTGATCATCCGCTGCGAATACATCCGTTCACGGCCCCACAGGCGCGGCACCAGGAAGTAGATCGCCGAGAAGGTGATCATGCCGTTCCACCCCAGCGCACCGGAGTGCACGTGGCCGATCGTCCAGTCGGTATAGTGCGACAGGCTGTTGACGGCGCGGATCGACATCATCGGTCCTTCGAACGTCGACATGCCGTAAAAGGCGAGCGCCATGACCAGCATGCGGATGATCGGGTCCGTCCGCACCTTGTCCCAGGCGCCGTTCAGCGTCATCAGGCCGTTGATCATGCCGCCCCAGCTGGGCATCCACAGCATGATCGAGAAGACCATGCCCAGGGTCTGCGCCCAGTCCGGCAGCGCCGTGTAGTGCAAGTGGTGCGGACCGGCCCAGATGTAGAGGAAGATCAGCGCCCAGAAGTGCACGATCGACAGCCGGTAGGAGTAGATCGGGCGTTCAGCCTGCTTCGGCACGAAGTAGTACATCATGGCAAGGAAGCCGGCGGTCAGGAAGAAGCCCACCGCGTTGTGACCATACCACCATTGCACCAGCGCGCCCTGCACCCCGCCCCACAGCGGATAGCTGAGCGATCCGAACAGCGAGACCGGAAGATTTACGTTGTTGACAAGGTGCAGCATCGCCACGGTGACGATGAAGCTGAGGTAGAACCAGTTGGCCACATAGATGTGGGGTTCGCTGCGCTTCATGATCGTGCCGACGAAGACCGCCAGATAGGCAACCCAGACGATGGTCAGCCACAGATCGACATACCATTCCGGCTCGGCATATTCCTTGCCCTGGGTCACGCCTATGACATAGCCGGTCGCGGCCAGAACGATGAACAGCTGGTAGCCCCAGAACACGAATTTCGCCACGCTCGGCAGAGCGAGACGCGTGCGGCAGGTGCGCTGGACAACATAGAAACTGGTCGAAATCAGCGCAGTGCCACCAAAGGCAAAGATCACGGCCGAAGTGTGGAGCGGCCGGAGCCGTCCGAAGGTGGTGTATTCAAAGCCCAGGTTGAGCGCCGGGAACGCCAGCTGGAGGGCGATATAAAGCCCCACCAGGAACCCGACACACCCCCAGAAGGTGGTCAGGATCACGCCGGCCCGGACCAGCCCGTCATCATAACGGCTCTGATCCACCACCGGTTTCATTCCGGCTGCGGCAAGTTTGTAGTCGGTGTTGCGCAGGCTGAGCACCAGCCCCGCAAGCGCCGCCAAGGCGAAAACCGCCATGTGCACGGCAAACGGCGCGTCCTGCGCATTTGCAAACATGAACACGGCGACGAGAAGCGCTGCCAGCCACCAGCCAGCGCGGGCTACTAGAGATTCCATTTGCCCCTTCCCCTCAATCGAACGGGTTAGATAAGGACTTGCTAATATACTCGTCCTTCGCCTGTTTCAACCCTTCATCGCACTTCGGCATTGACCCGGATCAAATTGCCAGGGCCGGTAGCGGATTCCTCGAAAACTGGGCGTTTTTGCGCCGGATCAATGTTTGCGATCGCAACATGGGTGCATGGGCCGCCCGACGTCGCAAAAACCCTGGGCCGCAGAGGGCGGCCGCTGCGACGCACAATGAGGGAATGAAGATGAAGAAGCTGACGATCGCTGCGGCGCTTGCGGCCGCGACCATGCTGGCCTCGCCCGCCCTGGCCAACGATGAAGGCAAGATCCAGATCAAGGTGCTGGCCACCGGTGTGCTGCCCGACGGCAAGATCGACCAGATCGTGAGCGCGGCTCCGTCGGTCGCCGCCGCTCTGGGCGCTACCCCGGGCACTGTCGCCAACGACAACGTCGTGCCGACCGTCGCGGTCGAATACTATGCCGCCCCGAACATCTCGATCGAAACCATCTGCTGCGTGACCAAGCACAAGGTTACCGGCACCGGTTCGATCGCCGGTGCGCCGCTGGTCAAGGACGTGCTGATCATTCCGGCCACGGTCACGCTCAAGTATCACGTGCCGCTCGGCCCGATCAAACCCTATGTCGGCGTCGGCCCGACCTGGTTCATCATGCTGGATGCCAAGCCCGACACCACTGCCGCGGCCCTTGGCGCAACCGATGTGGACCTGTCGAGCGACGTCGGCGTGGCCGTGCAAGGCGGGGTCGATATTCCCGTCAGCCCTGGCATGGGCCTTTCGCTCGATGCCAAGAAGTACTGGGTCGGCACCACCGCCAAGTTCTATGCCGGGTCAACCAACGTGCTTGAAACCAAGCACAAGCTGGACCCGTGGGTGGTTTCTGGCGGGGTCTACTTCCGCTTCTGACCGGGATAGGGCGGCTGCCGCGCAAGTGGCCGCCCCGTTCCCTCCCGCCGGGCATGGCGGGATCTTTGGGGAGAGTTCGCATCCAGCTTTCGCAGGCGGACGCGGGCTCTCCCTTTCTTTTTAGGGTTGTTTTCGGGGTCTAGCCCGCTTCCGCTTCCAGGGCCTGGCGGTTGAGAATCGTCACTTCGCGGCGAGAGGGCAGATCGATGATCCCCTCGGCCTTGAGGCGGGTGAACTGGCGGCTGACCGTCTCGATCGTGAGGCCCAGCACGTCTGCCACCTGCTGGCGGGAGAACGGCAGGGCAAAGCGCTTGAGCGGCGTATCGGGCACACCAACACAGCCTGGTTGAACCAGCCGTTCCGACATTTCGAGCAGGAACGAGGCCAGCTTTTCCCCGGCCGACTTGCGCCCCAGCAGCAGCATCCAGCGCCGCGTGCGGTCCAGTTCCGCCAGCGTGCGCTGCAACAGCTTGTGCTCCAGCGCCGGATGTTCGCGGGCAAAGGCATCGAAATCACGGCGCGAAAACACGCAGACCATGGCTTCGGTCAGCGCGGTCACCCCATGCCCGGAAGTCGATCCGAACGGGCGGCCAATGAAATCGCTGGGATAGACCACCCCGACAATCTGTTCGCGCCCGTCCTCGGTCCCGGTGGAAAGCTTGAGCACGCCGTCAATGACATTGGCAACAAGGACCGAGTCCTCTCCTTCCCACATCAGCGACTCGCCGGGCTCAAGCGTTCGCCTTCGTCCAATGGCGTGCAGGGCCTTCAACTCCTCGTCGTCAAGCGACGAGCAGATTGCTCGGTTGCGTACTACGCAGGTTTCGCAGGCGGACATGGCGCAACTGTGCGCCCCAAGTAACGAAAGTGCAAGTCACAGAATCTCTGCAATCCCAGCCAGGGCGCTGCGCAAGCGGTCCAGCGCCTGGGCCTTCAGCTGGTGCACCCGCGGCACGGAAACCTGAAGCGTTTCAGCAATTTCCGACAGGTTGAGTTCCTCCAGGAAGTAAAGCTGGATCACCAGTTGCAGCCGCGCCGGCAGGTCCGAAATTGCGACGAGCAGCGCCTCGCGCAGTTCGGCATCGGCCAGCATCGCAAAGGCATCCGGACCCTGATCGGCATAGGCAGGGTCGCTGTCGCTGTAGCTTTCATCCAGCGACTCGAAGCTGACCGGGCGGGCCGAATCGCGCGCCTGGGCCAATTCGGCCTCGCTTTGCCCCAATGCGGCGGCCAGTTCCGCCTCGCTGGGCTTGCGCCCCAGTTCGCTGCGCAGTCGCAGTTCGGCATCCGCCAGCAGCCGGCGGCGCTCGGCCCCGCCGCGCGATCCGGGCACGGCGCGGCGGACCAGATCAACCATCGCCCCACGCACCCGGAGCTTGGCATAGGCGGCAAAGCCGTCCTCGCCCGGCCCGGCGTGGCGCTGGGCCGCCTCGGTCAGAGCCACCATTCCGGCCTGCATCAGGTCTTCCAGCTCGATTCCCTGCCGGCCGCTGCCGTGGACATGCCAGGCCAGCCGCCGGACCATCGGCACGAAGCGGCGGATCCGCTCGGCCTGATCGCCGCGATAGGCTTGCTTCAAGCTTTTGTGATCGTGGATCATGCAACGGCTCTTTCGGTTTGATCGCTGATTTGGGTGGGCAGTGGGGGCTCAGCCGAGCCGATCACGGAGACGACCTCGATCGGCTGGGCAGCGGGCAGTTCGGCAATCGAGAGGACCAGCACTGACGGCGCGCGCGGGCGCAGCAGCGCGGCCAGCGCCCGGCGCGCGCGCGGCTGGACCACCAGCGCCAGCGGCGCGCCGCCCGGGCCGCGCTTGGCCACCAGCGCGGCGGCCAGCGCCGCGCTCGCCGCCGGCAGGTCCGGGTCGAGACCCGCCGGGGCGGG
>JBKBSV010000115.1:0-5299 GCA_046291115.1 Novosphingobium sp.
CGCGATGGCTTCCAGCTTGCGGATCCGGTCCTTCAGGTCGGCAATCTCGATCCGCGCCGCGCCGCCGCTGGCCGCGCGCTCGATCTCGGGCTGGTGCAGCTCCAGCTCGCGGGTCTTGAGCTGGAGCCAGCCTTGCCAGCCTTTCAGCGAGGCGGCGGCGACAATGGTCACGGCCATCAGGCCCGTGGCCGAAAGCAAGAGATAGTCGCTGATCATGGCGTTTCTCCCTTCAGTCTTCCCGCGGTGCTAGCGGTCCCGCAGGCTTTCGATCTCGGCGGCAAGCGCGCGGGTGCTGCGCCCGTCGGTAGCGATCCGTTCCAGCACTTCGATCCGCTCGCGCAGGTGTTCGATGTCTTGCTGCAACTCGCTCTCCCGCGCGCTGCCCGCCGGCGCGGCGGCCTCGGCCCGCGGTTCCCCGTCCATGCTGCGTCGGCGCAGCGGGTGGACCCCCTTTGACTTGAGCGAATACCAGGCCCCGATCCCCGCGGCGATCACCATGGCGGTTCCCATGTCCATCAGTTGCTGTCCCGCAGGCTATCACCGCGCAACGCTTCGATCTCGTGCGTCAGGCGGTATCCGCTGTCGGTCACGATCCGCTCCACATTGCCAAGCCGGTCCTTGAGGCTGCCGATTTCGGCGCGCAGCTGGGCGTTTTCCTGGCTCAGCAGCTTGATCCGCTCGCCGTCCTCGCTGGTGGTCTTGGGATAGATTGCCTGGCCCCAGGCGCCGTTCAGCGGATAGCCATTCCTGATCTTCATCCGGTTGGAATAGATCACCCCGCCGGTGATGACCCCGACGATGATCACGGCCGTGGGGGCCAGGATCCCGATCAGTTGCAGAACCTGATCGGCACTCACTTGCGCAGGTCCTTTTCGCTGGCGTAGATAAGTTCGTGACTCTAGCTGTGATCGCTCATCTCCCGTAACTGGCTGGCGACGTCATAGCCCTTGTCGGTCACGATCCGCTCCAGCACGCGCACGCGCTCTTCCAGTTCGCTGGCGTGGCTGGCGTACTGGGCGGCCTTTTCCGCGGTTTCCTTGATCCGCAGTTCGGCCATTTTGGACTGATGTTTGGTCCAGACAATGAAGGCAACCATGATGAACGGTGCCAACGGGACCAGAATTGCCAGATTGTCCATGGTGATTTCCTCCTGCAGGCCCAGGGTTAGCGCAGCCGCTCGATTTCAGCCGAGAGGCGCGGGTTGCTGCTGACATAAAAGGATTCCACTTCAGCCAGCCGGCGGTCGATCTCGCGCAGGCGGCCCCGCACTTCCCGCGCGGTGCGGGTGGGGGACTGGCGCACGCCCTGCCAGAATTGCTGCTCCTGCCGGTCGCTGTAAAGGTGAGCCGGTTTCTTGTCGGCCAGCAGGCCGATGATGAAGTAGGGCAGCAGCACGGCAAAACCGGTCATGACGTTGAGGCCGATGAACCCCAGCCGGACCCACAGGGAATTGACCCCGGCATAGTCGGCGATCCCGGCGCAGACGCCCATCAGCTTGCCGTTGACCTTGTCGCGGTAAAACTTGGTCCTCGGGCTATTCATCGTTGTTCCCCTCTGTGTTGCCGGGCCAATCGGGCCTTGCGGCGGATTGCAGTTCGTTGGTCGGTTATGGAGCGGTTCAGCCGCGACGGGCCCTTGGGCGTCTGATGGCCTTCAGGTCGTCCAGTTCGGCCAGGGTGTCGCTGCCGTCGGTCAGCTGGCGCTGTTGGCGGTAGTCGGGATGATCGGCGGCAACGAGCCGTTCCACCGTGTCCATCCGGTCTTCCAGCCGCCGAGCCAGCTGATAGAGGTCTTCCAGCAGGGCTTCGTCATTGACGGTCAGGGTCGGGGCGGTCTTCCACTTGGTGACATAGTGCAGGATCAGCCAGGGCAGACCGATCAGGACCATGACCAGACTCATCGATTCGCCGAGATCCATGGCCTCAGCCCTCCTTGTTGTCGCCCTTCAGGGCGCGCTTCATTGCTTCCAGTTCCTCGTCGATCTTGTCTTGCCCGGCGAGGGCATTGATCTCGTCGGCCAGGCTCGGCTTGCTTGACTGCTCGGCCAGGCCCAGCGCATCGGCGCGGCCTTCGGCATAGTCGACCCGGCGTTCCAGCTGGTCGAACCGGGCCATCGCCTCATCCACCCGCTCGCTGGCCAGCAGCGCGCGCAGCTTGACGCGGTTTTCGGCGCTTTCCAGCCGCGCTGCGATCGCGACCTGGCGGGCCCGGGCTTCGCGCAAGCGGTTCTGCAGCTTTTCGATGTCCAGCTCATAGGCGCGCAAGGCATCGTCCAGCACGGCGATTTCCGCCTTGAGCTGATCGGCCATGTCGGCGGCCTTCTTCTTTTCGACCAGCGCGGCCCGGGCCAGATCCTCGCGGTCCTTGGACAGGGCCAGCTGGGCCTTGTCCGCCCAGTCAGCCTGCAGCCGGTCCAGCTTGACCGTGTGGCGCTGCATTTCCTTTTGATCCGCGATCGTCCGCGCCGCGCTGGCCCGCACTTCGACCAGGGTTTCCTCCATCTCGAGGATGATCATCCGGATCATCTTTTCAGGATCGTCGGCCTTGTCGAGCAGCTCGTTGAAATTGGCGGCAATGATGTCACGGGTGCGGCTGAAAATGCCCATCCAGGGTACTCCGGTGGAAGATGCGGCAGGGGTAGGCGTGCGGCGCAGGCGTTCGACCTCGGCCTCGAAGCGCGAGGCGCGCCGGGGCGGGGCCTGGCCAATCGGGCCAAGGTCGAACGGGTCGTCGGTCTGGGCCGGAATCCCTGGGCGGCGGGGGGACTGGGAGCCGCCATCGGGGCTTGCCTGGGATCCCGGCCCAAGCGGGTTGAAGGGGTCGTGTCCCATCTTGCGGACCACCGCCGGGCTCAGGCCTGCTGCGCCGTTGCGCCCGGAACCTGGGCAACCTGGGGCGCGGCCTGCAGCTGGCTGGTCAGGACCACGATGTTGAACGAAAGCATCGTCGTGACCGACAGGATCACTGCCCGGTCGAGCGTGCTGGTCTTGTTGAGCAGGGTGTTGAACATGGTCTGGGCCTTTGAAGCGGGTTTGATCATCACTCCGCAAGGCCCGTGCCAAATGGGATAAAGGGCGGAAATCCACGCCTCTTGACACCAATCGACGAACGACATCTGGGAATAGTTGCGCGATATTGGGAATTTTCGCTAGATATTGGTCATGGAGCGCAACACGCAGTTCGTAGGCCAGTCGACCGCCTTTCTGGACTCGGTCGAACGCGCCAGCCGCGCCGCGTCGATGGGCCGCCCGGTGCTGGTGATCGGAGAGCGCGGAACCGGCAAGGAGCTGATCGCCGAACGGCTCCACCAGCTCTCGCGCCGCTGGCAGGAACCATTGGTCACGCTCAACTGCGCGGCCTTGCCGGAAACCTTGATCGAGGCGGAACTGTTCGGTCATGAGCAGGGTGCCTTCACCGGTGCTACCAAAGCGCGCGCCGGCCGGTTCGAGGAAGCCGACAAAGGCACGCTTTTCCTCGACGAGCTGGCCACCTTGTCGCTGGGCGCGCAAGAGCGCCTGTTGCGGGCCGTGGAATATGGCGAGGTGACCCGGATCGGATCGTCGCGTCCGATCAAGGTCGATGTCAGGATTGTCGCCGCTACCAACGAGGATCTGCCCCGCCTTGCCGAAGAAGGCCGCTTCCGCGCCGACCTGCTTGACCGGCTCAGCTTCGAGGTCATCACCCTGCCGCCCTTGCGGGTGAGGGAAGGGGATATCCGTGTGCTGTCCGACTATTTCGGGCGGCGCATGGCGGCAGAACTGCACTGGGATGCCTGGCCCGGCTTTTCCGACCGGGCGATGGCCGCGCTGGAGGATTACCAGTGGCCGGGCAACGTGCGCGAACTGCGCAACGTGGTGGAACGCGCGGTCTATCGCTGGGGGACGGGGGACGAGCCGGTCGATCATGTGGTGTTCGATCCGTTCGACAGCCCGTGGAAGCCCGCACCGCTGCCGCGCGCTGTCAGTGATGCCCCGCCTGCCGCCGCACGGCCCGCTGCGACACCTGCGGCATCTGCGGCCAGCCTCGATCAGGTGACCGATCTGAAAGCGGCGGTCGATGCCCATGAAAAGGCAATCCTGGAAGCTGCGCTGGGCCGCCACCGCTATAACCAGCGCCAAACCGCCAGGGCACTTGCCCTCAGTTATGATCAGCTGCGCCACGCAATGAAGAAGCACGGGCTTAGCGAGCGGAGCTGATGCCAGCCTCCCGGCCGCCCGTCTGGTCAGGGTTTATTGCCAGTCAAACAGCAACCGGGGGCGGCGCTGGACAGCAATGGCCGGCGACTTTGAACAAGGGCTTGCTTTTCGTGGCATTCGCGCATAAGGCCGCAGCAATCCCGAAATTGTGACACAAAAGAGGGGCTGGCGCCGCAAGGGGCCGGCGCAAATTGGCTTTGTCACATTCGCGGGGCAGATGGAGTTTTCATGGCGGATATCGCGCGGATCATCGAGGTTGTCGAACCGGAGGCCAGGGCCCTCGGTTTCGATCTCGTGCGTGTGCGCTATTACAAGGGCGGGGAAATCGGCCCACTTTCCGATGCCGAGGAATATACGCTTCAGATCATGGCCGAGCGGCCCGAGACCGGCCAGCTGGTGATCGAGGATTGCGCCGCGCTGTCGCACCGCATTTCCGATGCGCTCGACGCGCTGGAGGAACAGGGCGAAGTGTTGATCGCGGATGCCTATCGCCTCGAAGTCAGCTCTCCGGGCATCGACCGTCCGCTGACCCGTCCGCAGGATTTTGCCAACTGGGCCGGGCATGAAGCGCGCGTGCAGCTGATCAATCCGGTTGCTGGCAACCGCAAGTCGCTGCAGGGCGATCTGGTCGGGATCGCGGGTGAGACTGTGACGATCGCCGACAAGAAGTCCGGGACGGTTTCCTTTGCGCTGTCCGATATCCATTCCGCCAAGCTGGTCCTGACCGACAAGCTGATTGCCGCTACCCGCCCGCTCGACACCAGCGGGGCTGACGAAATTCTTGAAGAAGAACAGGAAGACTGAACATGGCCAGTCCGATTTCCGCCAACCGCGCCGAACTGCTCGCAATCGCCACTGCGGTTGCGAACGAGAAGCTGATCGACAAGGCGATCGTCATCGAGGCGATGGAAGAGGCGATTCAGAAGGCGGCGCGGGCGCGCTACGGTGCCGAGAACGACATCCGCGCCAAGCTTGATCCGCGCACCGGCGACCTGCGCCTGTGGCGCGTGGTCGAAGTGGTCGAGGAAGTAGACGACTATTTCAAGCAGGTTGATCTGAAGCAGGCCCAGAAGCTCGACAAGGACGCCAAGCTGGGTGACTTC
>JBKBSV010000014.1:0-31462 GCA_046291115.1 Novosphingobium sp.
GGGAATCCCGCAGTTCATGCACCGCGAAGCCTGCGCCCTCAGCGCCGGTTCGGGGTGGGGAATGACGAATTCCTTGTAGTGGTTCACTCGCTCCTTCGGGTCCGCATAGCTGCGGTCCTGGCGGTCAAGTTCGAGAAAGCCGGTTTCCTTGCCCATGATCCTGACCCTTATTCCGCGGCCACCGATGCGGCAGCCAGCCGCTCGGCCTCGAGTTGCTGCAATGCCTTGGCATAGTCGCGCGGCATCACCTTGACGAACTTGCCGACCGCTGCGGCCCAGTCATCGAGCAGTTCGCGGGCGCGCTTCGATCCGGTGTGGAGGTGGTGGCGTTCCAGCAGCACTTTCAGCCGCTCGGCATCGTGCCGCAGCGGATCGCCCATGCCGCTGTCGTGCACGCCTTGCGGGCGCTGCTGCGGCCGGCCGGCGCCGTCATCCTCGTCGCGCTCGGCCGAAACCGGCAGCAGGTCGACCTGCGCCGGGTTGCACAGCTGCGCAAAGCTGCCGTCGGGGTCATAGACATAGGCAATCCCGCCCGACATTCCGGCGGCAAAGTTGCGCCCCGTCTTGCCCAGCACGGCAACCACCCCGCCGGTCATGTATTCGCAGCCATGATCGCCGCAGCCTTCAACCACCGCTACCGCGCCCGAATTGCGCACGGCAAAGCGTTCCCCGGCCACCCCGCCGAAGAAGGCTTCCCCGGCGATTGCGCCATACAGCACGGTATTGCCGACGATGATGTTCTCGGTCGCCTCGCGCTCGACATGGGGTGGCTGGCGGACGATCACGCGCCCGCCCGACAGGCCCTTGCCGACATAGTCGTTGGCATCGCCGGTCAGGTCGAGCGTCACGCCGTGGGCCAGCCAGGCGCCAAAGCTCTGCCCGGCAACCCCGGTCAGCTTCACCTTGATGGTGTTGTCCGGCAGGCCGGCATGGCCATAACGACGCGCCACTTCGCCCGACAGCATCGCCCCGACAGTGCGGTTGACGTTGATCACCTTGCGTTCGATCACCACCGGCGACTTGCGCTCCAGTGCATCGGTGGCGGCGGCGATCAGCGCGTTGTCGAGCGCCTTGTCCAGCCCGTGATCCTGCGTCTCGCTCCAGCCCAGCGAAGGGCTGTCGCCCAGCGGGACCTGGTGGAGGATGCGCGACAGATCGACGCCGCTGGCCTTCCAGTGATCGATCGCCTTGCGCATGTCGAGCCGGTCGACCCGGCCGACCATTTCGGCAACGGTGCGAAAGCCCAGTTCGGCCATGATCGCGCGCAGTTCCTCGGCAACGAAGAAGAAATAGTTGATCACATGTTCCGGCTGGCCGTTGAAGCGCGCGCGCAGCACCGGGTCCTGCGTCGCCACGCCGACCGGGCAGGTGTTGAGGTGGCACTTGCGCATCATGATGCAGCCGGCCGCGATCAGCGGCGCGGTGGCAAAGCCGAACTCGTCTGCCCCCAGCAGCGCCGCCACGGCCACATCGCGCCCGGTGCGCAGGCCGCCATCGACCTGCACGCAGATCCGGCTGCGCAGGTTGTTGAGGATCAGGGTCTGCTGGGTTTCGGCCAGGCCGATTTCCCAGGGGGAACCGGCGTGGGTCAGCGAAGTCAGCGGCGAAGCGCCGGTCCCGCCTTCATAGCCGGAAATCGTGACATGGTCCGCCCGCGCCTTGGAAACGCCCGCGGCCACCGTGCCTACTCCCACTTCGGACACCAGCTTGACCGAGATCCGCGCGGCCGGATTGACGTTCTTCAGGTCGTGGATCAGCTGGGCCAGATCCTCGATCGAATAGATGTCATGGTGCGGCGGGGGGCTGATCAGGCCGACGCCGGGGGTGGAATGACGGGTTGCGCCGATGGTCTTGTCAACCTTGTGGCCGGGCAGCTGGCCGCCTTCGCCGGGCTTGGCGCCCTGGGCCATCTTGATCTGCACGTCGTCGGCATTGACCAGGTATTCGGTGGTCACGCCGAACCGTCCGCTGGCCACCTGCTTGATTGCCGAGCGCATCGAATCGCCGTTCTCAAGCGGCTGGAAGCGCTTTGGATCCTCGCCGCCCTCGCCGGTGTTGGACTTGCCGCCGATCCGGTTCATCGCCAGCGCCAGAGTGGTGTGCGCTTCCCAGCTGATCGAGCCATAGCTCATCGCCCCGGTGGCAAAGCGCTTGACGATCTCGCTGGCCGGCTCGACCTCGCTGATGTCAAGCGGCTTGTCGGCCGGCTTGAACTGCATCAGCCCGCGGATGGTCAGCATCCGGCTCGACTGGTCGTTGATCGACTGGGCAAAGGCCTTGTACTTGTCCGGCACATTGCCGCGCACCGCGTGCTGCAGGGCGGCGATGTTCTCGGCCGTCCAGGCGTGTTCCTCGCCGCGCAGGCGCAGGCCATAGATCCCGCCCACGTCCAGCATGTTCCTGTAGATCGGATTGTCGCCATAGGCGGCCTGGTGGCGGCGAACCGTTTCTTCGGCCACCTGGGCCAGCCCGATCCCCTCGATCGTGGTCGCCGTGCCGGTGAAATACTTGTCCACGAAGGCCGAAGACAGGCCAACCGCATCGAAGATCTGCGCCCCGCAGTATGACTGGTAGGTCGAAATGCCCATCTTGGACATGACCTTGAGGATGCCCTTGCCGACCGCCTTGATGTAATTCTTCTGCACTGTCCTGGCATCAAGCGGCAGTTCCTTCTTCACGCGGATCTCTTCCAGCGTTTCGAAGGCCACATAAGGGTTGATCGCTTCCGCGCCGTAGCCCGCCAGCACGCAGAAGTGGTGCACTTCGCGCGCTTCCCCTGTTTCGACGACCAGCCCGGTCTGCATCCGCAGGCCTTGGCGGACCAGGTGGTGGTGCACCGCTGCGGTGGCCAGCAGTGCCGGCATGGCGATCCGGTCCGGACCCTGGGCGCGGTCGGACAGGATCAGGATGTTCTTGTCCTGCAGCACCGCTTCGGTTGCGGCCCAGCACATTTCCTTGATTGCCAGTTCCAGGCCATCGGCCCCGGTCCTGGCATCCCAGGTGATGTCGATCGTCTCGGTCCGGAAAGCGCCGTCCAGCGCCGCCTCGACCGAGCGGATCTTGGCTACTTCGTCATTGGTCAGGATCGGCTGGTCGACTTCAAGCCGCTTGTGGGTGCCGGCTTCCATCCCCAGCAGGTTGGGGCGCGGGCCGATCATTGAAACCAGGCTCATCACCAGTTCCTCGCGGATCGGGTCGATCGGCGGATTGGTGACCTGGGCGAAGTTCTGCTTGAAATAGTCGTAGAGCAGGCGGCTCCGGTTGGACAGCACGGCAATCGGCGTGTCGGTGCCCATCGATCCGATCGGATCGTCACCGTTGCGGCCCATCGGCTCCAGGAACTTGGAAATGTCTTCCTGAGTGTACCCGAAGGCCTGCTGGCGATCGAGCAGACTGGTGGTTTCCACCGGCAGCTGGGCCAGCTCCGGCTCGATCAGGTCGAGGTCCTTGAGCTTGTACTGTGCGCTTCGCAGCCAGGATTCATAGGGCTCGGCCTCGGCCAGGCTGGCCTTGATCTCCTCGTCCTCGATGATCCGGCCCTGTTCGAAATCGATCAGCAGCATCTTGCCCGGCTGCAAGCGCCACTTGCGGACGATGTTGTCTTCCTTGATCGGCAGGACACCGCTTTCGGAAGCCATGACCACGATATCATCGTCGGTCACCAGGAAACGGGCCGGGCGCAGGCCGTTGCGGTCCAGCGTTGCGCCGATCTGGCGGCCATCGGTAAAGGCCACGG
Organism: Novosphingobium sp.; assembly: GCA_046291115.1. GTDB lineage: Bacteria > Pseudomonadota > Alphaproteobacteria > Sphingomonadales > Sphingomonadaceae > Novosphingobium. Next base: position 3,737 of record JBKBSV010000014.1, read on the forward strand.
CGGCCGGGCCGTCCCACGGCTCCATCAGCGCGGCGTGGTATTCATAGAAGGCGCGGCGCTTGGCATCCATCAGCGGGTTGCCGGCCCAGGCTTCGGGGATCAGCATCATCACCGCATGAGCCAGAGAGTAACCACCCGCCAGCAGCAGTTCGAGCGCGTTGTCGAGGCAGGCCGTGTCCGACTGGCCGTGGGGAATCAGCGGCCACATCTTGTCGAGGTCGGCGCCCAGCAGCTCGCTTTCCATGGTGCGGCGGCGCGCATTCATCCAGTTGACGTTGCCGCGCACGGTGTTGATCTCGCCGTTGTGGGCGATGAACCGGTAGGGGTGCGCCAGCTTCCAGCTGGGGAAGGTGTTGGTGGAAAAGCGCTGGTGAACCAGGCCCAGCGCCGAAACGCAGTCCGGATCGCGCAGGTCGTCATAGAAGCTGCCGACCTGGGTGGCCAGCAGCAGCCCCTTGTAGACCACGGTGCGGCTGGAGAAGCTGGGCATGTACAGCTCGGTCAGGCCGGGCAGGCCGTGCTTTTCGGCCAGGGCGGCCAGCGGGTTCTGGGTCTGCTTGCGGATCGCCAGGATCTTGCGCTCGAACGCGTCCTGATCCTCGCAATTGTCGCCGCGGGCGATAAAGCACTGCCGGATCACCGGCATCTGCTCCAGCACCGCCTTGCCCAGCCCGTCGATCGTCACCGGCACGTCGCGCCAGCCGATCAGGCGCTGGCCTTCCTTGGCGATGAACTTTTCGAAGATGCCGACGATGAATTCGCGGCTCGCCTCGTCCTGCGGCAGGAAACACATGGCCACGGCATAGTCGCCCGGCCGGGGCAGCTTCAGCCCTTCGGCATCGGCCCAGCGGCGATAGAGCGCATCGGGGATCTGGATCAGGATGCCGGCCCCATCGCCCAGCAGCGGATCCGCACCGACCGCCCCGCGATGGTCGATGTTTTTCAGGATCTCCAGGGCCTGGGTGACGATCGCATGGCTTTTGGCGCCCTTGATGTGGGCGACAAAGCCCACGCCGCAGGCGTCGTGTTCGTTACGCGGATCATAAAGGCCCTGAGGCGCCGGAAAACCCATTGATAGTCCCATCCTGTCAACACCCCGGAAAAGCGGCGATTCGGGCGCGCGGACCGCACAAGTCGCAGAATTCCGGCAATTAAGCGCAAGATTTTCCGCCGCAAAAGGCAGCAAAAATTGCGCAGACCTCTCCCATGGCGACAGGAACAGTCTTTTGCAACTGCGAAAAGGGGCCGGAACGCGGCGGCGTCCGGCCCCATAGCTATGCAGTGATCGCGATCACTGCGCGGCGCGGACGGTTACGCCGCGCCGCTCATGCGTTGCAGGTTGGCGAGCGCCATGCGCAGCGCGCGTTCGGCTTCCTCACGGTTGACCGACGGCGCGGCGTTGCCGGCGGCAATCGGCTGGCCCGGTTCGGCATGGGCCGGAGCATCGAAAGGGCGGAACGGGGCGGTTTCCTCGGCCTGCGGGCTGGCCATCTGTCCGGGGAAGATCACCACCGGTTCGATCTCGGTGCTGTCGGCTTCGGGTTCCGCGATCCGGACCAGACCGGCACGCGGACCGGACGGCTGGATCGGCACGCCCAGCAGCGAGCCGAAGCGGTCTTCGGCCACGGGCTCTTCCTCGGCCGTTTCCTCGGCCGATTCCGCTTCGGGCTGTGGGTCAGGCCCAGGCGTGATCGCCTGCGGCATGGCAAAGGGCGGCTGTTCCGGTGCGGCCGCCGGCGCAGCAGCGGGCATGGCGATATGGCGCGGCGGCAGCAGGCTGCTCAGCGGCTCGCCTTCTTCCTCGAACCCGTCAAGGTCGAGCGGGCGCATCGCCGCCGGGATGGCAGCCGGCGCGGGCGCGGCCGGCACCGGTTGAGCCGGTTCGGATGCGCTGGCCGCGGCAAAGGGGGCAGGGCTTGGCGCTTTCGGCAGGATCGGCGCTGCACTTGGCACCGGGGCGGGTTCCGGCGCCGGAGCCGGCGCGGCGGCAACCTGTGCCGTTACGCCACCCGCTGCTGCGGCGCGGGCCGCGCGGCGGCGGGCCATCGATTCGGCAAGACGGCTGGCCAGATCGGTCATGCCAAGCCCGGCCGGGCTGGGCAGCGGTTCGGGCGGCGTGGCGCTCGGCGCCATGGCAACCGGCCCGGGGGCGGGCTGCTCCTCCGAATCGGCTGCGGCGAAGGTGGCCTCGGTGATCGGCGGTACGGCAAAGCTCTCGACCGGCGGGGCCGGGGGCACGGTGAACTGCGGCACGACCGGATCGGCTTCGGGTGCGCTGCAGCGCGGCGGGAACAGCGGCTCTGGTGTTTCGGCCTGGAACACGCTGGTCTTGAACCCGGCGGCCTGGACAAAGCTCTGGTCAACATGCTCGCCCTTGACCGGCTGGCCGAAGATCTGGCGCGGTGCGTCTGCCGGGAACGGATCGGCCATGGCCGCGTGTCCGGCCGGCGGCGGCGCTTCCGCCAGGGGTTGCGGCTGGAACTCCCGACTTGCCGGCGCGGCCTGATAGGTGTCCGGATCGAGCGGGGCTTGGGGTGCCTGCGCTTCGAAGCCGACCTTGGAGATGTCCAGAATCTGCGGAGCGCCGCCGGGCAGCGGCGCCATTTCGTGGGGCACGAAGTCCTCTTCGCCGTGTTCGATGGTCAGGGCGCGGCGACGCTGGGCAGGGACGCTGCCAGCCGGTTCGTCGGCCTTGGCCTCTGCATGGGCCGGGCGGTTGGTATGGCGCGGCGCGGCCTCGTCGCGGTCGGCCAGCCTGGTTCGCTTGCGCTCGCGCACATCGGGCTTGGACCGGGCCAGGCGGCGGGCGATGATCAGGCCGATCGTGCTGCCGATTGCGGCCAGCACCAGCGCAACCAGGATCCGCGCGGTCACGCCCAGCGGCGGCGCGGCGGCGGGACTGACCAGATCGATCCGGCTGGCAATGACTGCCGATTCCAGCAGCGAGGGGCGCACGGCCAGGCTACCAAGGCCGAACAGCGCCCCGAACCACAGCGCCACGACCGCCGGAAACAGCTGGTGCGATGTGATCGGCTTGCTTCCCGCTTTACGCTTCTGTCTGGCCACGCCTGCCAATCCCTTTCGTTATCCCTTCCGGCGCCGCGCCGCCATCAGGCAGCGGTGGACACCGGGCAATCGACAGTTCGGGCTAACAAGGTTTGGTAAACATCGTGATAACGATGCACATTGCGGGCCCAGTTGTGTTTTTCCGCAACGTGGGCACGGCGGCGCGGCGCGCCTCCCACAGCTCCGGCGCGCCGAGCAGGCCGGCCAGTGCCTGCGCGCAGGCAGCGGGATCGTCGGGCGGGAACAGGGTGCCGGTGACGCCGTCCTCGATCAGCTCGCGGTGGCCGCCCACGTCGGATGCGGCGACCAGCTGGCGCTGGGCCATCGCTTCCAGCGGCTTGAGCGGCGTGACCAGATCGGTCAGGCGGCTCTTCTTGCGGGGATAGGCCATGACATCGACCAGTGCGTAATAGCGCTCCACCTCGCGGTGCGGGACCCGGCCGACAAAGCGGATCGCATCGTGCGCGGCAGAGGCCTCGGCCTGGGCTTTCAGCGCCTGCTCCATCGGTCCGCCGCCGACCAGCAGCAGCTTTGCCCCCGGCAGCCGCGCGGTCAGATCGGGCATGGCGGCGATCAGATCGTCCAGCCCTTCATAGTCATAAAAGCTGCCGATAAAGCCCACCACCGGGCCCTCGCCCAGTCCCAGCTCCGCCGCCAGGGCCTCGTCGCGCGCGGCGGGCGCTCCGAACAGCGAAAGGTCCACCCCGTTGGGGCTGAGCGTGATCTTGCCCGGTGCCACCCCGCGCGCCACCAGATCGTCCTTCAGCCCCTGGCAGATCGTCACGACATGATCGGCCCCGGCAACCACGTGGCTTTCCAGCGCGCGGGTCAGGCGGTATTTCAGATTGCCTTCGCTGCCGGTACCATTGGACACGGCGGCATCTTCCCAGAAGGCGCGGATTTCGTAGACCACCGGCAGGCCCAGCCGTTTGCCGGCAATCAGCGCGGCCTTGCCGCACAGCGCCGGGGAATGGGCGTGGAGCACGTCGGGCCGCCAGTCTTGCGCCAAGGCCACGATCGCATTGGCCAGCAGATTTATCTCCCGCCATTCGCGATAGCCCGCCGGGCCGGTCGCACTGCCGCGGGTGCGGTGGAACAGGATGCCGTCGGCTTGTTCCGCGTCCGGCCCCTCGCCGGTGTGACGCAGCCCGGTGATCCCGCGCACTTCCAGCCCGGCGGCCTGCTGGCTTTTCAGGATCGCGCGGGTGCGAAAGGTATAGCCGCTGTGCAGCGGCAGCGAGTGATCGAGGACGTGGAGGATCCGGGTCATGGCCCGATCCTCTAGGGCAACAAGGCTTAACGCGCCGTCAACTCCGCGCTGCTAAGCCGCTGCCACCATGGTCGATTACTTTGCCCTTGCCCTGTCGCACGGCCTGCTGGTGCTGGCCGGCTGGAAGCTGCTGGCGCGGCAGGATCTGGATGCCGATCCGGCGCCGCCGAAACAGGGTCAAGAACCGCACGAACCACCGGCCAGGCGGCCCAAGCCGGAGCTGCGGCTGCGTGCTTGATCTGGCGATCACCGGCTTTACCCTGGCGTTTCTGGCCCTTGGCCTGCGCAAGCCCTTCGTCTGGGTGCTGGCCTTCATCTATATCGACATTCTCACCCCGCAGAAGATCAGCTGGTCGCTGCTCGCTTCGCTGCCGATCTCGCTGATTGCGTTTGTGCTGGCCTTCGGCGGCTGGATCGCCCTTGATGACAAGCGCGATACCCGCTTCACCCTGCGCCAGGGCTTGATCGTGCTGCTGCTGGTCTATTGCGGTCTCACCACCATGATGGCCGAATTCCAGGTCGCAGCGGCCGAGAAATGGTCGTGGGTGTGGAAGGCGCTGCTGTTCGCGATCTTCCTGCCGCTGACCCTGCGCACCCGCCTGCGCTTTGAAGCAGTGGTGACGGTGATCGTGCTGACCATCGGCGGGATCCTGATCACCGGCGGGATCAAGACCGCGGCGGGCGGTGGCGGCTATGGCCTGCTGCGCACCTTCGTGGCCGAAAACGCCGGGATCTATGAAGGATCGACCCTGTCCACCATGGCGATCGCGATCATTCCGCTGATCTGGTGGGTGGCGCGCCATACCACGCTGTTCCCGCAGCGGCGGCTGGTGCTGCTGTTCGCCGCTGCGCTGACCTTTGCCGCCCTGCTGATCCCGGTCGGCACGCAGACCCGCACTGGCCTCTTGTGCATTGGCCTGCTCGGTGTCCTGGCGCTGCGTTCGGTCAAGCGGCGATTCCTTTACCTTGGGGCGGCGGCGGCGGCGGCGGTGGCGGCGGTGCCGTTCCTGCCGGCCAGCTACCTGGAACGGATCAACACGATCGAAAATCACAAGTCGGACCAGTCGGCCAGCACCCGTGTGGCGGTGTGGATGTGGACGCTCGACTATGTCAAGGATCACCCCTTCGGCGGCGGGTTCGATGCCTATCGCGGCAACCGCCTCCAGGTCGAAACGGTCAGGGAAACCGGGCCGGACAACAACGCCAAGCTGGACGTGCAGTTGCACGAGGACAAGGCCCGGGCCTATCACTCGGCCTATTTCGAGATGCTGGGCGAACAGGGCTATCCCGGCTTCCTGCTGTGGGCCTGGATCCATTTCCTCGGCCTGTGGCAGATGGAGCGCCTGCGTCGCCGCTGGGGCAGGGAAAAGGCCGAACATCTAGCCTGGATCGCTCCGCTGGCCAATGCCCTGCAGATGGCGCAGCTGATCTACCTGCTGGGCGCGCTGTTCATCGGCATCGCCTTCCAGCCGGTGATGTTCATGCTGATCGCGGTGCAGTGCGGGTTGTGGTCCTATGCCAAGCGGATCGGCGCGCCGGCGCGCCAGCCGCTACGCACCGGTCCGCCGCCGCTCAGGGTCTCGGCCGCATGAGCGGTGCATCCTCGCCCCGCCATCTCGATGCGCTGACCGGGATCCGCGGGATCGCGGCCTGGGGTGTGGTCTTGTATCATATTCGCCTGTCGCTGACCGCGATCCTGCCGCCCGAGCTGATCGGCCTGATGGGAAAGGGCTATCTCGCAGTCGACCTGTTCTTCATCCTCTCGGGCTTTGTCATCTGGTACAATTATGCCGGGCGGATCGCGCAGGGCGGCTGGGCCGAGACCCGGCTGTTCCTGTGGCGGCGGTTCGCCCGGGTCTGGCCGCTGCACGCTGCCATTCTGGCCGCCTTCGTGGCCTTTGTCGCCGTGCTGGGGCTGACCGGGCGCGATGCGGCAGGCTATCCGCTGGCCGAATTGCCGCTGCACCTGCTGTTGGTGCAGAACTGGGGGCTGACCCCGGACCTTACCTGGAACCATCCGGCCTGGTCGATCAGCACCGAATTTGCCGCCTACCTGCTGTTCCCCGTGCTGGTCCTGGCCGCGCGGTGGGACAGGGTGCCGATCTGGGCGCTGGTGCTGCTGGCCGGCGGCGTGGCCGCGCTGCTCCATCTGCTGTTCGCGGCGTGCGGCCATCATGGCCTTGGCGATGACATCCCCGGCATGGGCCTGTGGCGGTGCCTGGCCGGCTTCACGCTCGGCTGCCTGATGTGCCAGCTGTGGCAGCGCTGGTCGGGCCTGCGCCATGGTGCGACCCTGGCCGCACTGGCCGGCATGGCCATCGCGCTGGCTGGCTGGGCGCTGGGCGTGCCGGAGACGGCCCTTGTCCCGGCGCTGTTCTTCACGCTGCTGCTGGCCCTGGCGCTGGGGCGCGGGCCGCTGGTTTCCCTGCTGGGCGGACGACTGCTGACCTGGCTGGGGGAAGTCAGCTATTCGACCTATCTGGTGCATTTCTTCCTGTTCATCCTGTGGAAGATCGCTTTTGTCGACGCCTCGCTCCAGCTCAGCTGGGCCAGCCTCGCGGGTTATCTGCTGCTGGTTCTGGCCGCTTCGGCCGCGCTCTATTACATGCTGGAGAAACCGGCCCAGCGCTGGCTCAACCGGCATCCGCCGCGCTGGGCGCTCCGCTCTCCAGCGCTTGCGGCCAAGTGATTCGCCCGGTCCGGTCCTAAGGCTGCGCCGCCTTGCCGTAGCGGCAGTCCAAACCGCGTTGCACTGCGGCCAAGCTTGGGCCATGACAACGCCTTTCCAGCGACCCCATTCGCAGCAAGGAGAGGCCTATGACCCCGCAGGAGCTCGCAGCCAAGACCGGTGAAGTGATCGGCGTTTCGGACTGGTTCGAAGTGACCCAGGACCGCATCAACAAGTTCGCCGAAGCCACTGGCGACTTTCAGTTCATCCACGTTGACGAGGAAAAGGCCAAGCTGACCCCGTTTGGCGGCACCATCGCCCACGGCTTCCTCACCCTCTCGCTGCTGCCGGTGCTCGGCGCGATGACCGAGGGCGCGCGGGTCGACGGGATCAAGATGGGCGTCAACTATGGTGGCAACAAGACCCGCTTCATCAGCCCGGTGCGCGCCGGCAAGCGCGTGCGCAGCCACACCAAGCTGCTTGAACTGGTCGAGAAGCGCCCCGGCCAGTGGCAGCAGACCAACGAAGTGACCATCGAGATCGAGGGTGAGGACAAGCCCGCGCTGATCTGCGAATGGATCACGCTGTTCTTCGTGTGATCCAGACCCTCCCCAGGGGGCTGACACTTTCAGACCAAACAAGGAATTTCCCATGTCACGTGACGCCGTCATCGTCTCCACTGCCCGCACCCCGCTGACCAAGGCGGCGCGCGGCGCGTTCAACAACACCACCGGGGCCACTCTTGGCGCCTTTTCGATCCGCGCCGCGGTTGAGCGCGCCGGCATCGAGGGCGGCGAAGTGGACGACGTGCTGATCGGCACCGCCGCCCAGCAGGGTTCGACCGGCGGCAACGTGGCCCGTCTCGCCGCGCTGCGCGCGGGCCTTCCGGTTACGGTTCCGGCGATGACCATCGACCGGCAGTGCTCATCGGGCCTGATGAGCATCGCCACCGCGGCCAAGCAGATCGTGATCGATAACATGGACATCTGCGTTGCGGGCGGCCTGGAAACCATTTCCAAGGTTGTCGGCAGCGGCAAGATGTTCGTCGAGCCGGACCGCGAGCTGCTGGAAATGCACCCGCACATCTACATGCCGATGATCGGCACCGCCGAAGTGGTGGCCAAGCGCTATAACATCAGCCGCGAATATCAGGACGAATATTCGCTCCAGTCGCAGCAGCGCACCGCTGCGGCCCAGGCTGCCGGCAAGTTCGCGGACGAGATCGTCGCCTGCACCACCACCATGGCGATCGTGAACAAGGAGACCAAGGAAGTCTCTTACCAGGAAGTCACCGCCGACCGGGACGACTGCAACCGTCCGGACACCACGCTGGAGGGGCTGGCCAGCCTGAAGCCGGTGATGGGCGAAGGCCATACCATCACCGCCGGCAATGCCAGCCAGCTGTCGGACGGATCTTCGGCCTGCGTCGTGATGGAAGCCAAGGTTGCGGAAAAGCGTGGCCTCAACCCGCTGGGCCGCTATGTCGGCATGGCGGTTGCCGGCACCGAGCCTGACGAAATGGGCATCGGCCCGGTCTTCGCGATCCCCAAGCTGCTCGAACGCACCGGCCTCAAGATGGACGACATCGGCCTGTGGGAACTGAACGAGGCGTTTGCCGTCCAGGTGCTCTACTGCCGCGACAAGCTGGGCATTCCCGATGAGCTGCTCAACGTCAACGGCGGCTCGATCTCGATCGGCCACCCCTTCGGCATGACCGGGGCGCGCTGCACCGGCCACGCCCTGATCGAAGGCAAGCGCCGCGGCGCGAAGTACGTGGTCGTGACCATGTGCATCGGTGGCGGCCAGGGCGCGGCCGGGCTGTTCGAGGTGCTCTGATGCGGCTGTCGGCGCCTCGCATTGCTCCGGTCGATCTTGCCACGATCGACGCCGCCCAGCGCGAGGCGCTGGCGGTGTTCAGCGGAATCCGGCGCGATGTCACCAAGTCCGAAGGGACAGTGCTCAACATCTTCCGCACGCTGGTTCATGCCCCCAGGGCGCTGACGGCGTTCCTTGCCTGGGGCGGCTATATCCTGTCGCGCCGCAACAGCCTGTCCGAACGGGACCGCGAACTGGTGATCCTGCGCACCGGGTTCAATTGCGGTTCGGGTTATGAATTCACCCAGCACACCCGGATTGGCCTCGATGCCGGGCTGACCAGGGATGAGATCGCCGCGATCAAGGTCGGGCCGGACGATCCCTCGTGGAACGAGGCCGATCGCGCCATGCTCTGCGCAACCGACGATCTGACCCGGGATTTCCATGTTTCCGACGCCAGCTGGGCGGCGCTGTCATTCATGACCGACAAGCAGAAGATGGACCTGGTGATGACCGTTGGCCAATATACCCAGGTCTCGATGATGCTGAACAGCTTCGGGGTTCAGCTCGATCCGGGGCAGGAACTCGATCCGGCGCTTGATCGACGCTGAACTTGCCATTTCCCGTCGGCGCGCGCATCCTTCCGGTCCCAACAGGTCAGGCCAGAAGGGGAGCGCCGGAATGACCGAAACTCTGGGCATTGCCGAAATTCTCGGCATTGCCGCCTCGATCAGCCTGCTGTCGGGCTGGCGGCTTTACCTGACTGTCCTGGCCACGGGTCTGGCCATGCGGCTGGGCGCGCTGCCGCTGCCGGAACACCTGGCCGCGCTCCAGGTGCTGGCCAATCCCTGGGTGATGGGCGCGGCTGGCCTGGCCGCGTTCATGGAATTTTTTGCCGACAAGGTGCTGTGGCTCGATTCGGTCTGGGATACGGTGCACAGCTTCATCCGCCCGGTGGGCGGCGCGCTGCTGGCGCTGGCAGTGATCGACCCGTCCGATCCGGTTACCCAGGCGGTGGCTTTCCTGCTGGGCGGCGGGGCCAGCCTGCTCGCCCACGGCGGCAAGGCCAGTGCGCGGGCCGTGGTCAACACCAGCCCGGAACCCTTCAGCAATATCGCCGTATCGACTGCGGAGGATTTGGCCAGCGCCGGGCTGCTCTACCTTGCCTACAGCCATCCGCTCGTGGCCGGGGTGGTCGCGGCGGTGCTGCTGGCGCTGGCACTGGCGCTGATGATCCTGGCCTGGCGGGTGCTGCGGCGGATCTATCTGAAAGTGCAGGGCGATCCGGTCAGGCCCGCCCCGCCGGGTGCCTAGGCCACCGCGTGCAAGGCCGGGCGGTCGTGCCTGGCGATCCAGGCTTCGAGGATCGGGGCGATCTTCTCGCGCCACTTGCTGCCGTTGAAAATGCCATAGTGGCCGACTTCCGGGGCCAGGTGATACTGCTTCTTCGCTTCCGGAAGGCCGGTTGCCAGGTGCAGCGCGGCCCTGGTCTGGCCGATCCCGGAAATGTCGTCGCGTTCACCCTCCACGGCCAGCAGTGCGGTGTCCTTGATCTTGCCCAGGTCCACGGTCTTGCCGCGGTGGACGAAGGTGCCGTTCGGCAGGCTGTGTTTCTGGAACACCTCCTCCACGGTCTGGAGGTAATAGGCGGCGTTGAGATCGCAGACCGCGCGGTACTCGTCATAAAACGCCTTGGTCGCATCGGCGCTTTCGCCATCGCCTGCCACCAGGTGCTTGAACATGTGATAGTGGCTGAGCATGTGGTTGCCGAGATTCATCGACATGAACCCGGCCAGCTGCAGGAAGCCCGGATAGACCCGGCGGCCCGCGCCCGGATATTGCAGCGGCACGGTGGCAATCACCGTGTGACGGAACCATTCGATTGGCCTCTGCATGGCCAGGTCATTGACCGAAGTCGGCGCCTCGCGCGTGTCGATCGGGCCGCCCATCATGGTCAGGGTCAGCGGCCGGCAGGGATGCCCCGCCTCGGCCATGAGCGCGGTTGCCGCCAGGGCCGGGACCGAAGGCTGGCACACGGCCAGGGCGTGGGCGCCGGGGCCGATGTGTTCGAAGAATTCGATCAGGTAGTCGATATAGTCATCGAGGTCGAACTCGCCGGCCGACAGGGGCACCATCTTGGCATCGGCCCAGTCCGTAATGAACACTTCGCAGCGTTCCAGCATGCGGGCCACGGTGCCGCGCAGCAGGGTGGCGAAGTGGCCGCTCATCGGTGCGACGATCAGCAGGCGCGGTGCATCCTTGGGCAGGCCGGTGTGCGTGAAGCGCAAGAGGTTGCCGAAAGGCTTGTGCATGACGATCGCCTCGGTCACCGGATGGCTGGCACCGTCCACTTCGACCGATTCAATATCAAAGTCCGGCTTGCCATAGGGCGCGGCGGCGTGGGCGAAGACTTCCAGCGCCGAGGCCAGCGTCGATCCGCCTGGGCCATAGCCGAAGGGCAGGGCCGGATTGCTGAGCATTTCGGCCCCCACCGACGCCCAGGTGCTGGCGGCGTTCAGCCACGAACGCTGCAATTCGTATGCGGTATATAACACGTGCTGCGAACTCCCTCGTTTGCGCCATCGTGGCCCCATTTGGCCGATTGTGCAACGCACAATAGCATGCCGCATCGCACCACGGTTTGCCGATAGCCTCTTTCACCCTGCCGCCAGTGTGCTAGGGCGGCGGCCATGCAAGCCGAACACGAGGGCGCATCCCCCGCACCCAGCGCCGAGAGCAAAAGCACCGAGCCGCCCCCGGCGCGCAGCCTTGGCCCGTTGCGGATGATCTGGCGCGAAACCGCCAAGTATCCCCGCCAGGTGATCTTCGCGCTGCTGGCCCTGCTGGTCACCGCATCGGCTACCCTGGCGATCCCGGCCGGTTTCCGGCTGGTGGTTGACCGCGGGTTTGGCGAAGGCGGCGATGTCCAGACGATTGGCCGCTGGTTCCGCTATCTGCTGCTGATCGTCGGCGTTCTGGGGCTGGGAACGGCGGTGCGGTTCTATTTCGTATCCTGGCTGGGGGAGCGGGTTATTGCCGATATCCGTCTGAAAGTGCAGGAAAATCTGCTGCGTCTCTCGCCCGGCTTTTTTGAGGAAAACAGCCCGAACGAGATTTCCAGCCGGATGACCTCGGATACCGCGCTGATCGAGCAGGTGGTCGGCACCACGGTTTCGGTGGCGCTGCGCAACCTGATCATGGGCGTGGGCGGGGTGGTGATCCTGTTCTCGCTCGCGCCCAAGCTGACCGCCGGGCTGCTGATCGGGATCGTCGGGATCCTGTTTCCGTTGCTGGCCTTCGGGCGACGGATTCGCACCATTTCGCGCACCAGCCAGGACCGGGTAGCCGATATCGGCGCAACCGTGGCCGAAGTGCTGGGCGCGATGAAGATCGTTCAGGCCTTCAACCAGGAAGCGCGCGAACAGGAACGCTTCGAGGCCTCGGTGGAACTGAGCTTCACCACGGCCAAGCGGCGGATCCTGCTGCGCGCAGTGATGACCATGCTGGGGATCGTGACGATTTTCGGGGCGATCGTGGTGCTGGTCTGGCAGGGCGCGATCGGGGTGGCCGAAGGGACCATTACCAGCGGCACGATCGTACAGATCGTGTTCGTCGCAGTGATCGTGGCCGGATCGTTCGGGGCGCTGACCGAAGTCTATGGCGATTTGCTGCGCGGTGCGGGGGCGGCCAGTCGGCTGTCCGAACTGCTCCATGAAAAGCCCGAAATCGCCATGCCTGAGCGGCCGCTGGCCCTGCCCAACCCGGCGCGCGGCAAGCTGAGCTTCGAAAATGTCACTTTCCGTTATCCGACCCGGCCGGAAGTGGCTGCGCTCAGCGATTTTTCGCTCACTGTCGAACCGGGCGAGACGGTGGCGATCGTCGGCCCTTCCGGTGCGGGCAAAAGCACCCTGTTCCAGCTGGCCGAACGGTTCTACGATCCGCAGGCCGGGACCATCAAGCTCGATGGCGTGCCGCTGACCGCAGTCGATCCGGCCGAAGTGCGTCACCGCATGGCGCTGGTTCCGCAGGAAGCCGTGCTGTTTGCAGCCAACGCGCGCGATAACCTGCGCTATGGCAACTGGGAGGCCAGCGACGAGGAAATCTGGGATGCAGCCCGCGCCGCCAATGCCGAGGGCTTCCTGCGCGACCTGCCCGAAGGGCTGGACACCTTCCTCGGTGAAGGCGGGGCGCGACTGTCCGGCGGGCAGCGCCAGCGCGTGGCGATTGCCCGCGCGGTGCTGCGCAAGGCCCCGATCCTGCTGCTGGACGAGGCGACCAGCGCGCTCGATGCCGAAAGCGAACAGCTCGTCCAGCAGGCGCTGGACCGGCTGATGCAGGACCGCACCACCCTGGTCATCGCCCACCGGCTCGCCACTGTGCGCGGGGCCGACCGGATCGTGGTGATGGATGGCGGCCGGATTGTCGAGACCGGCACCCACGACCAGCTGACCAGGGCCGGCGGGCTTTACGCGCGCCTCGCCTCGCTGCAATTCGACGAACGCGCCTTCGCGGCCCAGCAGGAAGAGCAGGAAGCGGAATAATGGACCCGATAGTCACAGCAATCCTGCTCGGCATTGTCGAGGGTGTGACCGAATTCATCCCGGTTTCCTCTACCGGCCACCTGATCCTGGCGACCGAGATTTTCGGTTATGACGCCAAGACCTGGGCCGCGTTCAATGTCGTCATCCAGCTGGGCGCAATCCTCGCCGTGGTGGTGCAGTACTGGCGGACCTTCTGGGCGGTCGGCACCGGCCTCCTCCGGCTGGAGCCGATGAGCCTGGCCTTCATCCGCAACATCCTGCTCGCCTTCCTGCCCTCGGCCGTGCTGGGCCTGCTGCTGAAGGACTATATCGACATCATGCTGGGCAGCCCGATGATCGTGGGCTGGGCGCTGATCCTCGGCGGCATCGCGATCCTCGCGATCGAAAAGTGGGCAAGGCCCGGCGGCCCCAGCGGCGTGGCGCAACTGCCGGCGCGCCAGGCGCTGGGCGTCGGCCTGTTCCAGTGTATTTCGATGATTCCCGGCGTCAGTCGCTCCGGCGCGACAATCATGGGCGCGCTGGCCATGGGGATCGAGCGCCGCACCGCGGCCGAATTCAGCTTCTTCCTGGCGATCCCGACCATGCTGGGGGCGACCACGCTGGAACTGTGGGACAATCATGCCGAGCTGATGTCCGGCAGTGGGGTGGTCGGCTGGAGCGAGATCGCGGTTGGCTTCGTGGTCAGCTTCGTGGTCGCGCTGGCAGTGATCCGGGCCTTTGTCGCTTTCGTCAGCCGCTCGGGCTTTGCCCCATTTGCCTGGTACCGGATCGTCGCGGGATCGCTGGCGGTGTGGCTGCTCTGGCCGTAACCTGGGCCCCCGGTTTTCCTGCATCCTCAGGGCCTGCCATCCCCACGGCGGCTCTTTTCAGCGTCAATCGAACCGGACCGCACGGCCACCTGGCGCTGCAAGGCGGCGGTGCGGTTGTGTTTCATCAACCACCTTCGCGCGAATCGGCGCGAAGGCGTCGGCGTGCCGGGGGAAGGCTGTACTGCCTTGCCCCCTTCTGGCCCGAAAAGCGCTTTAAACCGGCGTGGCCCCGCTGCCGCGCCCGCCGCGCAAGGCATATTCCTGGGTGCCGCGGTGCAGCACGTCGTCGATGTCGATCACCGCGCTGTTGGCATAGGTGAAGCCGGGGGCAAGGCTGCGATAGAGCCGGTCGAAATCGCGCTCGACCGTGTCGTGGTACAGCTCCTGAAAACTCTCGATCACGAAATAGGTCGGCTGCAGATCATCGATCACATAGGCAGTCCGCATCACCCGGTCGACGCTCAGCATGATCCGGTTGGGGCTTTGTGCCTCAAGGCAGAACACCGCCTCGGTCGGGCCGGAGAGGATCCCGGCGCCATAGGCGCGCAGGCCTTGCGGTTCCTGGATCAGGCCGAATTCGACCGTGTACCAATAGAGCGCCCCCAGCGCCTTCAGCCGGTTGTAGCGCATCGCCTTCCACCCAGCGCGGCCGTATTCCTGCATGTAATCGGCATAGGTCGGATCGGTCAGCATCGGCACGTGGCCGAACACATCGTGGAACACGTCGGGTTCCTGGATGTAATCGAACGTCTCGCGGGTGCGGATGAAATTGCCGGCTGGAAAGCGTCGGTTGGCCAGGTGCCAAAAGAACACGTGATCGGGGATCAGCATCGGTACCGGCACCACCGACCAGCCGGTCAGCGCGCCGAGTTCTTCCGACAGGCGGCCGAAATCCGGCACCCCGCCCCGGCCAAGGTCAAGCTTGTCGAGCCCGGCCAGAAAGGCGCTGGCCGCGCGGCCGGGCAGGACTTCCATCTGCCGGGCGAAGAGATCGTCCCACACTGCATTTTCGGCCAGGGAATAGGCGCGCTGGGCCGGTTCCAGCCAGTCCTCGCCGACGTGGGCAGGACGCTTCAGTGGGGCGGTGAAGACGTCGGGTCCGGGTTCGGGCAGGCGGGTGAAGTCGGCATCCAGCATGGTTGCGGTTGTAACCATACCGGATCGGGACAGCAATGCCGCGTTTTGCCGGCTTGCGTGCCTTGCGGCGCGGGCGCATCCTGTGCGCCATGAAAAGGCTGAAAAAGAAGAAGTTCGCGCGCCTCTATGCTCCGCTGGAGGAAGAACTGGTGGCGATGGCGCGCTGGGCGGCGAAAACGGGCGCGCGGATCGTGGTCCTGTTCGAAGGGCGCGATACGGCCGGCAAGGGCGGAGCGATCAAGGCCGTGGCCGGCCCGCTCAACCCGCGCCAGTGCCGGGTGGTGGCCCTGCCCAAGCCCAGCGAGGCAGAGCGCACACAATGGTATTTCCAGCGCTACACCGCGCACCTTCCGGCAGCGGGTGAAATCGTCCTGTTCGACCGATCATGGTATAATCGCGCCGGGGTGGAAAAGGTCATGGGCTATTGCACGCCGGAACAATCGCAAGCCTTCCTCGAGCAGGTCCCGGCCTTTGAGGAGCTGCTGGTCAAGGACGGGATTCTGCTGTTCAAGTACTGGCTGACCACCGATCAGGCCGAGCAGGAAAAGCGTCTGGCCGAGCGGCTGGAAGATCCGCTCAAGCGGTGGAAGCTCTCACCGGTCGATCTGGCCGCACGCGAGAAGTATGATGCCTATACCCAGGCGCGCGAGGCGATGCTGAAAGCCAGCCACAGCAAGGTTGCGCCGTGGACCCTGGTCGATTTCAACGACCAGCGGCGCGGTCGGTTGACTCTGATTCGCGACCTGCTTGACCGGCTGCCCGATACCCGGGTCGATCCGGAACCGCTGGAGCTCAAACCGCTGGAGCGCGAGCCGGCGCAGGAAAGCTTTGCCGTGCTGGGCCCGATCGCGCCGTATGAAGGCAAGGAAAAGCGCGGGAACAGTTGACTTTCGCGCCATCCTGACGCATTGGCGCGGCCTTCCGGGGCGGCGCAGCTGTGCCGCCTCCGCAGTTTTCAGCGCCTTAGGGCATCGAATCGAAAGTTCAGGGTGACCTGAGCAAAAGGAAATAGCGCAATGGCGAAGCCCGCAACCGTCAAGATCCGTCTCGTGTCGACTGCCGACACCGGCTTCTTCTATGTCACCAAGAAGAACCCGCGCAACACGACCGAGAAGATGAGCTTCCGCAAGTATGACCCGGTCGTGCGCAAGCATGTCGAGTTCAAGGAAGCCAAGATCAAGTAAGGTTCACCCGCTATTCAAGGCAGCGCGGCTAAGGCCCGCCCCATGAACAGCATGAAACTTCCGATCCGCTTTTTCGCAGGTGCCGCCGTTTCGGCGGCGCTTGTCGTTTCCGCGCCCTTGGCGTTCGGACCCGCCGCGCCAGCCGCAGCCCAGACCCAAAGCGGCGATCTGGCCCAGGCCGTTGCCGCGCTGCGCGGAATTTCCACCCTGCGTGCCGATTTTGTCCAGATCGACCGGGCCGGCAAGCGGCTGAACGGGGTGATGACGCTGAAGCGACCCGGCCGGGTCCGCTTCCAGTATGA
Source organism: Novosphingobium sp. (assembly GCA_046291115.1). Taxonomy (GTDB): domain Bacteria; phylum Pseudomonadota; class Alphaproteobacteria; order Sphingomonadales; family Sphingomonadaceae; genus Novosphingobium. The sequence continues at coordinate 20,529 of JBKBSV010000014.1, forward strand.
AAAGGGCGTGCCGTTCCTGATCGTCGGCGATGGCCGCGCGTTGACCTTTGTCGATTACCAGGTGCGCCAGGAGCAGCGCTGGCCGATCGGCAATACTCCGCTCGGCGCGCTGCTCGATCCCAAGCGCGACGTCATGAAGTATGGCAAGCTTCAGCCGGTCAGCAGCCCCAACATCGTCAGCGTCGAAGTACATGACAAGGCCCACCCGGAATTCGGAACGATCACGCTGGTCTTCGTGCGCAAGCCTTCGGCCCCCGGCGGGCTGGAACTGAGCAGCTGGGCCGCGCTCGATTCGCAGAACAACCTGACCCGGGTCAACTTGTCGAATCACCAATACGGGCTGGCCGTGGCCGATAGCATGTTCCGCTTCAACGATCCGCGGCCCACCACTCGTCGATGACGGTGGGCGGTCCGTCGCGGACCGTGTCGGACTTGCGACAATTTGCGACAAGGCCGTCACGATTGTTCATGGGCGAGCAAGCCAAAACGGCCTAAAACTGATCCCGACAAAGCGGCCTGAGGCGGGTTTCCCCCCTGTTGCCCGAGCCTCCTGACGGGCCGCTCTGTCAAGCGTGACGAACGCACAAAGGAACCCCTGCTCCAATGCCCCCGGAGCAGGGGTTTTCTCTCAGGCGAGTTTGGAATGGGTCTGGGCGGGCTGCGAACGGCGGCCCGCTGCGCTGTCGCTGCCCAGCGTCATCACGGCTGCTGCGCGCCGGTTCTTGCGAACGGCCATTCTTGCCCACCCTGCCCCGCTCCACACCCACCGGGCCTGGCATCGCGCGCAAGGGGTGTTGCGACAGCCGGATTCGGCACTAAAGCCACCGCATGGTCTCTATTGCCACCTGGAACATCAATTCGGTCCGCCTGCGGATCGACCAAGTCTTGCGCTTCCTGCAACAGGAGCAGCCCGACGTGCTGTGCCTGCAAGAGATCAAGACCGACGAAAAGCACTTTCCGCACGAAGCTTTCGAGGCGCTGGGTTACAGCCACCGCGCGGTCCACGGGCAGAAGGGCTATCATGGTGTCGCCACGGTCAGCCGGATTGCGCTGCGCGAAGTGGCCCGCCATGACTGGCAGGCCAATGGCGAAGCACGCCACGTGGGCGTGGAGCTGCTCGGGGCAGGAGAGGGGCTGGTGCTGGAGAACGTCTACATCCCCGCCGGCGGTGACATTCCAGACCGCCAAGCCAATCCCAAGTTCGGCCAGAAGCTCGATTTTCTGGAACGGATGACCCGCTGGTCGGACACGCTTGACCGGCCGACGCTGCTGGTCGGCGATTTCAACATCGCGCCGCTGGAGTGCGACGTTTACGATCACAAGGCGCTGATCAAGGTGGTCAGCCATACGTCGGTGGAGATCGAGGCGCTGTGGCGGCTGCGCGATGCCCACGGCTGGACCGATCTCGGCCGCAAGCACATCCCTGCGCCAGAGCGCAACTGGACCTGGTGGTCCTATCGCACCTTTTGGCAGGACAAGGACCGGGGCCGGCGGCTCGATCACATGTGGGCCTCGCCAGACCTTGCTGCGCAAAGCCGCAGCCATCGCTTCGTCGAGGAAACCCGCCGCTGGGACCAGCCCAGCGATCACGTGCCATTGATCACGGAGTTTGACCTGTGAGCAGCGCCGCCCGCCGCGTCGCCCAGGCGCTCGACGCCTTGCGCCACGGCTGGCCGATCATGCTTGATGGCCGCATTGCGCTGCTTCCCGCAGAAACCGGACTGGGGCAGGCGCGGGCGCGGACCATGCTGATCTCGGCGGCGCGGGCGGTGACGCTCAAGCTGGCCAACCAGCGTGAGGCCGCCGTGCCGGAGGCCCCGGTGCTGATCCGCGGGGCCGAGCCGTTCGATCTGGCTTCTGCCCGCGCGCTGGCCGATCCGACTCTGGACCTGACCAGGCCAATGAAAGGCCCGTTCCTGGCCGAACCGCTCGACTGGCGCGAAGCGGCCGCAGCGGCGATGGAACTGGCGCGGCTGGCCGGGATCTTGCCGGCCTATCTGGTCGGTCCCGAACCGGCGGGCGAAGCCGTGGTGTTGTCCGCAGCCGATCTGGCCGGATGGAAGGACACCGCCCACCTGACCATCGCCGCCCGCGCCCGCCTGCCGGTGGCCGTAGCCGAAGATGCCGAAATTATCGCCTTCCGGGCCGCTAATGACCTGCGCGAACACGTTGCGCTGGTGATCGGCCAGCAGACCGGTGACCGCGCGCCGCTGGTGCGGCTCCATTCCGAGTGCCTGACCGGGGACATCCTCGGCAGCCTGAAGTGCGATTGTGGGCCGCAGCTCAATGCCGCGCTGCGGGCCATGGCGGCAGAGGCCCGCGAGCGGGGTGGCTGGGGCGTCCTGCTCTACCTGCGCCAGGAAGGGCGCGGGATCGGCCTGATCAACAAGCTGCGCGCCTATGAATTGCAGGACCAGGGGTTCGATACGGTCGATGCCAACAACCGCCTGGGCTTGCCGACCGAGGCCCGCGATTTCCCGGTCGCGGCGCGGATGCTGGACCTGCTCGGCATTGCCGCAATCCGGCTGATGACCAATAATCCGGCCAAGGTCGAGGCGCTTGTCGCCGCCGGCGTGACCGTGACCGAACGGGTCCCGCACCAGTTGCCGTCTAACCCGCACAATGCCCGCTATCTCGATACCAAGCGCGATCGGACCGGGCATATCCTCAGCTAACGGCGGTCTTTCACCTTGATGCCGGGGGCGAGGCGATTGTCCCCGATCCGCACCGGATCGTCGGTCCAGTTGGCAACGAATGTGCTGCTGCGGCTGACGCCGGGGGCAAAGCGCGCGTCGTTGCCTTCCACCACCAGCCCGGCCGAACTGTACTGCCGCCCCTCCGGGGCGATGGTGATGAAGGCTGAATAGTTCTCTTTCGACTGGCCCTGAACGAACCAGTTGTTGGCGATCCGTCCGCTCGATCCGCCCGGCAGGTCGATCATGTAATTGGTCTCGCGCCCGGCGTTGTCGTCAAAGCTGCACCCGATCACGGCCACCTGCCGGCTGCGGCTCTTGACATAGTGTCCGCCGCGCCCGGCCTCGAACCGGCTGCGGGTGACTGATAGCGATCCGTAATCGCCGATGTAGATCGAATGGGCGCAGCCGCCCGGCCCCTCGCAGGTGCCAAGCCGGGTGAAAGTGGATTTGTCGATGCTGATCGCGCTGGCCGTGTCGACCCCGGCGAGAATGCCCTGCTGACTGTCGCGGAACCACGCCTGGCGGACCACCAGATCGCCCTTTTCCAGCCGGATCCCGGCGCCGTTGAAATCGGCCACGCGGATATTGGCAAAGACCAGGCCTTCGACCTCGGCCTTGCGACCGCGCAGCACCAGCGTGCCCTTGCCTTCGCAGGCCCCGCCATCGAACACGGCCTGTCCCGGCGTGGCGGCGATGTAGCGGATCGCACCGGCGCCTTGCACCGCGCAATCGCCATAGCGGCCATTCGCCACGCGAATCGTGCCAGTTCCATCGCCGATCGCGTTGACCGCATCCTGCAAGCGGGCGAAGCCGTGCCCGGTTTCCTCCACCACGAACGGCGGGGCAGTCTGGGCCGAGGCGAAAGCGGCGGGCAGCGCGGCAGCGAGCGCCACCACCAGAGCGATCAATGGGTAGCGGACGAACTTTCTCATACCGCCGGGCTAGCATCAGCCGTTTAAGAATCCATGAGGCCGTTGCCCGCGTCCCGTGGCAAGACAGGTGCGCGGGCAAAGGTTTACGCGGTGCCCTCGCGGTCCTTGGGCGGGCGGCCGCGCCGGGGTGGTTTGGCCGGAGCGACCTTGACCCCGCGCCGGACCAGGGCCTCGCGCAGCAGCACTTCCACTTCGGCGTTGACAGAGCGGAAATCGGCTGTCGCGGCCCGCTCCAGCGCCGCATAGAGCGCCGGATCGAGCCGCAGCGGGAAGGCTTTCTTGGTCGGTCCGGACATGGCTGGTGATTAATAGAGGCTGCCGGCGTTGACGACGGGCTGGGTATCACGCTCGCCGCACAGCACCACCATCAGGTTGGATACCATCGCCGCCTTGCGCTCGTCATCGAGGTGAACCACGTCCTTCTCGCTCAGCTGGGTCAGGGCCATTTCGACCATGGTCACCGCGCCCTCAACCAGCTTGGTGCGGGCCGCGATCACCGCTTCGGCCTGCTGGCGGCGCAGCATCGCCCCGGCGATTTCCTGGGCATAGGCGAGGTGGGTGAAGCCGCATTCGTCAACCGTGATCCCGGCCATGGTCAGCCGCGCGATCAGTTCCTTGCGCAGTTCGGCCCCGACTTCGTCATGGTTGCCGCGCAGGGTCACTTCGGCGTGGGTGAAATCGTCATAGGGATAGCGCGAGCCAATGGTCCGCACCGCCGCTTCGATCTGCACCACCACGAAGGCCTTGTAATCGTCGACATCGTAAAGCGCCTGGGCGGTATCGACCACGCGCCACACCACCTGTGCGGCCATTTCGATCGGGTTGCCGCGCAGGTCGTTCACCTTGATCCGTTCGGACACCAGGTTGTTGGCCCGGACCGAGATCTTGGTCTTGCCCATCCACGGCCAGACCCAGCGCAGCCCGGTGTTGCGATCGGTGCCGCGATAGGATCCGAACAAGGTGATCGCGGCGGCCTGGTTGGGCTGGATCATGTAGAACCCGCTGGCCATGATCACCAGGGGCACGGTCATCAGCCCGGTCGAAACGACAAGGCCGAACACCTCGTCATCGGCCGGATCGCTGCCGGCAAAGGCCACGATCCGCCAGATGGTGAGAGCCAGAAGGGCCAGCAAGGCCACGAAAATCAGATAGCCGCTGGTTGACCAGGCCCGGCGCTCGGTGCTGGCGGCCATGGCTTCATGCGAGACGGTCATGGGAAACTCCCCGTTTAAAATGATATCATATTAATATCTGATTCGGTGCGGCGGTCAAGCAGGGGTTGAAATCAGAACGAATCGCTCGTATAAGGGTCTCGCGGAACCGGGCCCCTCTGGCGCCGCGCTCATGGCCATCCCCCCATCCTGGCCAGGCGCAGCGTGATGTCGGACCGCATCGGATGCACCGATGCCTGGGTCCGGGTTTGCCCCCTCCCTACCCATCAACGGCCCGGCGCGGTGCATCCGATCGTACTTGTCTTGTGCGAGAGAGGAGCATCCAACGATGTCTGACCGTGTTTTTCGTCTGCTTGAACGGCACCAGAGGCTGGACGAGGCGCTGCGGCGCCTGCAGGCCAATCGCTGGCCCGATCCTTTCGAGATTGCCCGACTCAAGAAGTTGAAACTGGCAATCAAGGACCGCCTGGCGCGGCTGGCGCAGCGGCCGGCTCGATCACGGGCCTGAACCATCCACCCAGCCTGGCCGGTGCTTCCCATGCGGGAGCGCCGGCCTATTTTGTGAGCTGAACAGGGGTACGAGTACATGGAATTCCTGATGGCCGACTGGCTCGGCACGCCAGTCTGGTTCTGGATGACGTTCATCGGCATCGTCATCGCCCTGACCGCCTTCGACCTTGGCATCCTGCACAAGGAAGACCGCGAGATGGGCATAGCCGAATCGCTCAGGCTTTCGGCGTTCTACATCTCGATCGCGCTGGCCTTCGGGGTCTGGGTGTGGATCGAGAAGGGCGCCGATCTGGGGATGAAGTATTACACCGGCTTCTTCATCGAAAAGGCGCTGTCGATCGACAACGTCTTCGTGATCAGCCTGATCTTCACCTTCTTCGCGATTCCGCCGAAGTACCAGTACCGCGCGCTGCTCTGGGGCATCCTGGCCGTGATCGTGCTGCGCGGGATCATGATCGCGCTGGGCGCGGCGCTGGTCGAGCAGGCTTACTGGGTGCTGTACCTCTTCGCGGCTTTCCTGATCTTTACCGGGTTCAAGATGATCTTCGCGGGCGATCACGATCCCGACGTTGCGAAGAACCCGGTGGTGAAATGGATTTCCAGCCACATGCGGGTGACCAAGCAGCTGCACAACCAGCACTTCTTCGTGAAGATGCCGGATGCCAAGACCGGCAAGTTGGTCACTGCGGCGACCCCGCTGTTCGTGGCGCTGGTGGTAATCAACCTGGCCGACCTGGTCTTCGCGGTGGACAGTGTCCCGGCGATCTTCGCGATCACCACCGACACTTTCATTGTCTATACCAGCAACATCATGGCGATCCTTGGCCTGCGCGCGCTCTATTTCGCGCTTTCGGCCATGGTCCACCGCTTCTATTACCTGAAGTATGCGCTGGCAGCCGTGCTGATCTTCATCGGCTGCAAGATCTTCATCGCCGACTTCGTGATGGGCGGCGCGAAGTTTCCGCCGGTACTGAGCCTGGGGGTGACTGCGGCCCTGATCGCGGGCGGCGTGCTCTACTCGCTGTGGGCCACCCGCCACGGCGAGGATGCGGCCCCGCACTTGCCGCACGACGAGATCCGGCCTTGATCTGATGGGGCTGCGTGGCGGGCGGTGTCAGAACCGTTCGCCGCGCACCACCTCAACCTCCTGCAGCGCGACGACCAGGCCATAGCGCTCGATATCAGGGGCGATCCGCTCCAGCAGGGCGGCGGCCTTGTGTTCGTTGGTCAGCGCCAGGAACATCCGCTTGGCCACCGTTCCAAAGCTTTCGGTGCGCCATGGTCCGGTCCGGCCCAGGCCCGATTCGACCGGCAGGATCGAATGGTGGATAATGCCGGCCGCCGCTGCCTGTTCCACCAGCCAATCGCACAGCGGGGCGTCGACCAGGATGTCGATCCGCTTGCGGGTGAAGGTCTGGATCATCGGCGCACTCCTAGCCAAGCACGGTCGGGGCAAGCTGAAGCATCAGCGGGATCCCGACAAGGATGTTGAAGGGGAAACTGACCGCCAGCGCCATTGCCAGGTAGATGCCGGGATCGGCATCGGGCAGAGCCAGACGGACAGCGGCGGGCACTGCGATATAGGACGCGCTGGCGGCCAGCATGGCAAGCGCCGCACCGGTGCCCGGATCCAGCCCGAGCAGCGCCGCCACGCCCAGACCGATTGCACTGTTCAGCACCGGAATGGCTATCCCCAGCATGACCATCGGCCAGTTGAGCGCGCGGCTTTCGCGCAGGCGGCGCATCGCGATCAGGCCCATGTCGAGCAGGAACAGGCACAGGAGGCCGGTAAAGCCGGTGACGAAGACCGGGGCAATCGGCTCGAATCGCGCCTTGCCGATGACCAGACCGATCAGGAACGAGCCAAGCAGCAGCACGACCGAGCCGTTGAGCAGCACTTCGCGCAGCAGCTTGCCGCGCTGCCCGCCGCTCAGTGTGCCGCTGCCCCGCGCCAGCAGCAGACCGGTGATCACCGCCGGGGTTTCCATCAGCGCCATCACCGCCACCATGTAGCCGGCGGGGGCCATTCCGGCGCGGGTCAAGGCATCCGATGCGGTCACGAAGGTGACGATCGAAACCGAACCATAGTGCGCCGCAACCGCCCCGGCGTTGAGCCGGTCCAGCCGGGCCAGCGTGCGCAGCAGGGCAAAGGCCAGCAAGGGCAGGGCGAAACTGAGCGCGATGCCGGCGGCCGAGACTTGCAGCAATTGCGGCGAGAACCCGGCCTGCGCCACCTGCACCCCGCCTTTCAGGCCGATCGCCACCATCAGGTAGAGCGACAGGCTTTTGGCCAGCGGTTCGGGCACTGACAGGTCTGATCGCGCCGCTGCGGCCAGCGCGCCCAGCGCGAAGAACAGGATCACAGGGGATAGCAAAGTCTCGAATGCGGCCATGCTCGTCATTCCCAGTCCGTTTCGAGATCGCCGCGAGACAGCAGCGCGGCGATCCTGTCAAGCCAAATAATGCGAATGATTCGCAATAATTGCGGTCAATGCTGGCGGATCACAGACAGGAATGCCTCGCCATAGGCTGCCAACTTGCGGGCACCAACGCCGCCCAGCTCGCCCAGCGCCGCCAGGTTGGCGGGGCGGGTTTTGGCCATCTCGCGCAAGGTTGAATCGTGAAAGATCACATAGGGCGGCACCCCGGCCTCGGCGGCAAGATCACGGCGCAAGGCGCGCAGCGCCTCGAACAGCGGGTCGTCCAGCGGGTTGACCCCGGCACCGCGCTGGCGCCGACCCTTGCGGGTCTGCTCGCGCCGGGGGGCAAGGGCGATCATCACTTCCGCTTCGCCGGTCAAAATCGCCTTGGCATCGCTGCCCAGCGCCAAGCCGCCATGCTCGGTCGGCACCAGGCTGCCCCGCGCCTGCAAGGCCCGCACCAGCGGGCGCAGCAGGGGCGCTTCCTCGGTTGAAACGATCCCGAACACGCTCAGCCGGTCATGGCCGCGCTGGCTGATCCGGTCATCCGCTGAACCGCACAGCACTTTTTCGATATGGCCGAAGCCATAGGTCTGGCCGGTCCGGTAAACGGCTGACAGCAGCTTCTGCGCCAGCACGGTGGCATCGGCGACGCTCGGTGCCTCAAGGCAGTTGTCGCAATTGCCGCAGGCCCGGGGCGGATCCTCGCCGAAATGGCGCAGCAGCAGCGCACGGCGGCAGCCGGCGGTTTCAACCAGCGCGGCCAGCGCGTCGATCCGTTTGCGCTCGCCCTCGCGGCGGGCTTCTTCCATTTCGCCCAGCCGCATCCGGGCGCGGGCGAAATCGTCCGCCGCCCACAGCAGCAAGGCCAGCGAAGCATCGCCATCGCGGCCCGCGCGGCCGGTTTCCTGGTAATAGGATTCGATCGATTTCGGCACCCCGGCATGGGCGACGAAGCGCACGTCAGGCTTGTCGATCCCCATCCCGAAGGCCACCGTGGCAACCATCACCATGTCTTCGCTGGCCACGAAGGCGGCCTGGTTGGCGGCGCGGACCTCAGGCGGAAGGCCGGCGTGATAGGGCAGCACGGTCCGCCCGGTCGCTGCGGCCAGTTTTTCGGCCAGTTCCTCGGTCTTCCTGCGGGTCGGGGCATAGATGATACCCGGCCCTGGCTGCTCGGCGATCAGGGTGGAAAGCTGGTGCACCGGATTGTCGCGGTGGCGAATGGCGTAGCGGATGTTGGGTCGGTCGAACCCGGCCACGATCAGGCCTTCGTCGGGAATGCCCAGCTGGGCCAGCACATCGGCCCGGGTCGCGGCATCGGCAGTGGCGGTCAGGGCCAGGCGCGGCACCGCCGGAAAACTGTCCATCAGGGGCCGCAGCAGGCGGTAATCGGGGCGGAAATCGTGGCCCCATTCGGACACGCAGTGCGCTTCATCAATTGCGAACAGGCTGATCGGCGCCTTGGACAGCAGCGCGCGGAAATGGCCCTGGCTGGCCCGTTCCGGCGCGACATAGAGCAGGTCGAGGCCGCCATCGCGGAACGCATCGATCGCAGCTTCGCGGTCATTCTCGCTATCGGCGCTGGTCAGGCTGGCGGCCCGGATTCCGTTGGCCTGCGCGCTGCGCAGCTGATCGTGCATCAGCGCGATCAAAGGGGAAATCACCACGCAGGTGCCGGGCAGGGCCACGGCGGGCAGCTGATAGGTCAGGCTCTTGCCCGCGCCGGTTGGCATGACGGCCAGAGTCGATTGCCCGGCCATGACCCGGCCGACCACGCGGTCCTGCACCCCGCGAAAGGCGGAAAAACCGAAGGTCGAATGCAGCAGGTCAAGCAGGTCGGGTGCGGAAGCTGACAAAATTCACAGGGTCCAGGGGATAAAAAAGTGCCGGGGCTCCGCACGAGGAGCCGCCGGGCAGACCGGCGCTATGGCAGATTTCAGCCACTTAGGAAAACCGCTCAGCGCTTCGATCTTTCCACAACGGACTCTTCGGCTGCGGTAAAGGCGCTGCGGCCGGCAGGCGCATCCCATGGCACCGCGCTGGTGAAGAAGGCCAGACCCCGCCCGGTTTTCATATCGACCCACAGTCCGGAGCGCAGACCATAGGCATCGCCGGAATGACCGATCCGGATCCGGCCATCGCCGAACAGGTCATCGTGGCAGCCCTTGCCCTTGCTGCCGATGGTGTGGACCGCAAGGCCATAGGCGCAGAAGAACCCGCTGGCGGTGCCGTCCTCGCCCAGCCCGTTGCTGCCGTCAAAGCGCCACTGGGGCCGGGTCAGCTCGGCAAAGGCGCGGGGGGACAGGAAACCCTTGCCGCGGCGCGCCAGCACCTGGCCGATCCGGGCCAGATCCTGCATCGAAATCCGCAAGCCGCCCTGCGGGCTCCACAAGGCGCCGTTCTCGCCCGGCGTATAGGGGTGAAAGCGGCAGGGGGTTCCCGCCTCGACATAGACCGGGCAGGCCGGGGGCGAGCCTTTGAGGTCATCGCGGGCCACTTCACCGCTCGAGCGGTAGAGCACCACCGCCCGCTTGTAGGCTGCCGCCGAGCAGCCCGCACCCCAGTTGAAGCAGGCATCAAGCCCCAACGGCTTGAGCACCAGGGCGTGCAGGGCCACGTCAAAGCGCTGGCCGGTCACCCGCTCGATCACGCTGGCGATGACCGGGAAGTTGAGGTTGGTATAGTGGAACCAGCCGGACCCGGGGGCGTGATCCCTGTCCCATACGCGCGGATCCTCCAGCCGCTGGCGCAGCGGCGTGCCGAGCGGGATCAGGTAACGTTCATCCGCATCGATCAGGCCGGACTGGTGCGACAGCAGCAGCCGCAAGGTGATCTTGCGATCAGGAAAGGCCGGATGGCGCAGGCGGTAACCCAGATAGTCCGAAACATCGCGGTCGAGATCGAGCTGGCCGCGATCGACCAGTCGCATCACGCCCAGCGCGGTGACCAGCTTGGAAATCGAGGCGATCCGCACCGGGTCCGCCGCGGTCACCGCGCGGCCATTGGCGCGATCGGCCAGCCCTTCCGCCAGGACCGGGCGGACGGTCTGGCGGTCAAAGGCGACGGCGACCGTGGCGGGCTGGGCCAGGGCCGGTGCGGCCAGGGCCAGCAGCGCCAGCAGGCCTGTGGAAAAAGACACTTTCATGTAAACAGGCTAACCGCTGGGCCTGTTAGCTGTCGAGCGTGTAATTGCGGAATAAA
>JBKBSV010000015.1:0-31038 GCA_046291115.1 Novosphingobium sp.
CGGGTAGTTCTCCAGCCGCTCGGCGATGTAATGCGCGGTGGTCTGGCCTTCCAGCGTGGCGTTCATGGCCAGCACCACCTCGTCGATCCCTCCCCGGCTGACCCGTTCCAGCAGCTTGCCGATGCTCAGGTCTTCCGGCCGGACGCCTTCCAGAGCGGAGAGCCGCCCGCCCAGCACGTGGTACTGGCCGGTGAACAGCCGCGCCCGGTCCAGCGCCCAGAGGTCGGCCACGTCCTCCACCACGCACAGCTGGCGGGTATCACGGCGCGGATCGGCGCAAATGCCGCAGGGGTTGGTCGTATCAACATTGCCGCAAATCTGGCACTCGGTCAGCCCGGCACGGACCGCGTCCAGCGCTTCAAGCAGGCCGAGCAGTGCCGTCTCGCGCCGCTTGATCAGCCACAACACCGCCCGCCGCGCCGAACGCGGACCAAGCCCCGGCAGGCGGGAAAGGGCCTGAGCGAGTGTTTCGATCTCTTGCGATGCCATGGCCCGACAGATAGGGCGCGGCTTCAGGAAAGGCAAAGCCACCATGCGCGTGATTTTCATGGGAACCCCCGATTTCGCAGTCCCGGCGCTGCAAGCGCTGGTGGCGGCCGGGCACGCGGTGGTCGCCGCTTATACCCAGCCGCCCCGCCCCGGCGGCCGCCGCGGCAAGGAACTGACCCCCACGCCGGTGCACAGGGCGGCCGAGGCGCTGGGGATAGACGTGCGCCACCCGGTCAGCCTGAAAGACGCGGAGGAGCAGGCGGCGTTTGCCGCACTGAATGCCGATATTGCCGTGGTCGCTGCCTACGGCCTGATCCTGCCGCAGGCGGTGCTGGACGCGCTGCGGCATGGCTGCCTCAATCTCCACGGCTCGCTCCTGCCGCGCTGGCGCGGCGCCGCGCCGATTCAGCGGGCGATCCTGGCTGGAGATGCGGAAACCGGACTCGGCATCATGCGGATGGAAGCCGGGCTGGATACCGGGCCGGTGCTGCTGGAAAGCCGCACGCCAATTGCCCGCAAGACCGCTGGCGAATTGAGCGCGGAACTGGCCCAGATCGGGGCGCGGCTGATCGTCGCGGTGTTGGCCGATCTGTCCGCCTATCCTGAGCGGCCCCAGCCGGACGAGGGCGTGACCTATGCGAAGAAGATCGACAAGGCCGAAACCCGGCTCAACTTCGCGCAGCCCGCCGAGCAGGTGGAACGCCAGATCCGCGCCTTTACCCCGGCGCCCGGTGCCTGGTTCGAATACCAGGGCGAACGCTGCAAGGTGTTGGCGGCTGAGCTGGCCGAAGGCAGCGGCGCGCCGGGCGAAGTGCTGGACGATGCCCTGACCATCGCCTGCGCTCACGGCGCCATTCGGCCAACACGCGTTCAGCGCGCCGGTCGGCCAGCGATGGCGACGGCAGAGATGCTGCGCGGCTGGACGATTGCAGCGGGAGCCAGGCTCGCTTGACCCGCTTCGCCCTTACCCTTGAATTCGATGGCACGCCGTTCTTCGGCTTGCAGCGCCAGGCCCATGGGCCAAGCGTGCAGCAGGCGGTGGAGGAGGCGATCCATGCCACGATCCGAGAGACGGTGACGCTCCACGCCGCCGGGCGGACCGATGCCGGGGTCCACGCGCTGGGGATGCGGGTACATGTCGATGTGGCGAAGGACATTGCCCCGTTCCGGCTGATGGAAGCGCTCAATTATCATTTGCGGCCAAACCCGATCGCAGTGCTGGACTGCGTGGTGGTGCCGGATGATTGGCACGCGCGGTTCTCGTGCATTGGGCGCGAATACCTTTATCGCATCGCCAACCGCCGCGCGCCGCTGACGCTGGATACCAACCGGGCCTGGCAGGTCCCGCAACCACTTGATGCCGAAGCGATGCACCGCGCGGCGCAGGCGCTGGTCGGGCGGCACGATTTCACCACCTTCCGCTCGGTCCATTGCCAGGCGCAAAGCCCGGAAAAGACCCTCGACCTCCTCAGCGTGGAGCGAACGGGACAGGAAGTGCATATCCGCGCCGCCGCGCGCAGCTTCCTTCACCATCAGGTCCGCTCGATGGTCGGCTGCCTGGCGCTGGTCGGCATGGGCCGCTGGCGCGAGGAACAGGTGGCCGAAGCGCTGGCCGCGCGCGATCGGCAGGCACTGGGCCTCAACGCGCCAAGCGCGGGGCTTTATTTCGTGCGGGCGCTTTACCCGGACGCTTGAAACACTAGGTTGCAATCCGCAACGCCATGACGGTGCAACGGATTCGGGAGACAACCTATGGCCTTCACCGGCAAGCAACTTACCACCCAGCTCGACGCGGACGGCACGCTGACCGTCCAGCTCAATGACAAGACCTGGGAAGACCCCAAGCCCGGCCAGGTGCTGATCAAGGTCGAGGCGACGCCGATCAACCCGTCCGACCTGGGCCTGCTGTTCGCCAGCGCCGATACCGACAATGCGGAATATTCGCCCGGCAAGGTCGTGGCGAAAATGCCGGAAGCCGCAACCCGCGCGTTCAAGGCCCGCCACGGCATGGCCATGCCGGCCGGCAACGAAGCCGCCGGAATCGTCGTTGCAGCCGGCGCAGGGGCCGAACACCTGATGGGCAAGCGGATCGCCTGCGTACCCGGCACCGCCTATGGCACCTATGCCATTGCCGAAGCGCAAATGGCCTTTGCCGTGGATGAAGGCGTGACTGCGGAACAGGCCGCAAGTTCCTTCGTCAACCCGATGACCGCGCTGGGTTTTGTCGAGACAATGAAGATGGAAGGCTTCACCGGCATCGTCCATGCCGCAGCCGCATCCAACCTTGGCCAGATGCTGGTCAAGATCTGCCAGGAAGACGGGATCCCCTTGATCAACGTGGTCCGCAGCGAAGTGCAGGTGAAGCTGCTGAAAGACCTCGGCGCGACCCACGTGCTCAACATGACCGATGCCGATTACATGCCCAGGCTGATCGACGCGATTGCCGAGACCAAGGCCATGCTGGGCTTCGATCCGATCGGCGGCGGGACGGTTGCCAGCCAGTTCCTTTCCGCGATGGAAGCCGCCGCCAGCCGCGGCGCACCGTTCAGCCGTTATGGCTCGTCAGCGCCGAAGAAGGTTTACATTTATGGTGCGCTGGACCTTGGCCCGACGATCCTCAACCGCGCCTTCGGCCTGACCTGGGACCTGGCCGGCTGGTTGCTCACCCCGTTCATGATGAAGGCCGGTCCCGAAGTGGTCGGGAGAATGCGGGCGCGGGTGATGAAGGACCTGACCACCACTTTCGCCAGCCACTATGCTCGCAGGGGCAACCTCGAAGACATGCTGACCAAGGATGCAGTCGCCATGTACAACGCGCGGCGCACCGGCGGGAAGTATCTCGTCACTCCAAACGACTGAGCAGGAGAGGGCGGCATGAGCGATCCCATCGCGGGCAAATCCATCGTCATCACCGGCGGCGGCGGCTTCGGCAAGTTGGTAGCGGAAAAGGCCGCCGCGCTGGGTGCGTCTGTCACCCTGGGCGATATCGACGCGGCGGCGGCTGAGGCCGTCGCGGCCGGCATCGTCGCCGGCGGGGGCAAGGCCACGGCCGTGCAGACCGATGTCACCGATCTGGCCCAGGTCCGCGCGCTGGTTGGCCGGGCGATCGAGGCGTTCGGACGGATCGACGTGATGGTGAACAACGCCGGGATCATGCCGCTGGCGTTCTTTTCCGATCACGAGGCCGCCTATCCGGCCTGGGTGCGGTGCATCGACATCAACATCAAGGGCGTGCTCAACGGCATGGTCGCCGCCTACGATCCGATGATGGCCGAGGGCCGCGGACAGGTGATCAACATCAGTTCGATCTATGGCAATTTCCCGGTGATCGGCGCGGCCGTCTATGGCGCAACCAAGGCCGCGGTGAACACACTGGGCGAAAGCCTGCGGATGGAATCGCGCGGACGCATCAAGGTCTCCACCATCAAGCCGACCGGGGTGCCCGCCACGGGCCTGTCGGCCAGCGTGATCAATCCGGCCGCCAGCGTGGGCATCCTGGGCCACAACGCGCCGGATTTCATGGCGATGGTGGCCGAAATGCAGGCCGGCACTTTCCCGGCCGAGCGGCTTGATCCGGAAAACATCGACTACGCCAGCCTGGCCCCGCAGCACATTGCCGATGCGGTGATCCACGCGATCAACCAGCCGTGGGGCGTCTCGCTGGGCGAAATCACCGTTCGCGCAGCGGGCGATCACTTCATTCTTTAGCGGCGATCCTGCGGAACCAGCCAAGCACCTCCGCCCGGTCGCGGCTGGCGGCGTTGCGCCAGGAATAGGCGTCCTGCCTGCCGTTGAGGCGTTTGCCCCGGGGCGATACCACCACCATGGCCGGGGTGCCCGGCATCTTGGCCACGCCAAACCGCGCGGCCAGATCGAGATTCCGCCCTCGCCCGTCCTGCGGCACGCCAACGTCGATGAACAGGACCGTGAACCGCTCGCCGAAATCGGTCATGAAGGCATCGGAGGTGAGCAGTCTGGCAAGGCTCTGGCTATCGTGGCACCAGTCGGCCCCGAACACGATCACCGCCAGCTTGCCCTCGGCCCTGGCCGCAGCCAGCGCTGCATCGAGCCGGGCGGCATCGTCGGCGCGTTCGGGGTAATAGGCCGCCGGCTCCGGTTCTGCCGCCTGCGCGGGCTGGGCCGCCAGAAGCGCAAGCACTGCGGGCAGACCGCGAAGGAGGCTCACCCCTTGCCGACCACGCTTTCAGGCAGTTCGGTGCCGAACACCCGCTGGTAGTATTCGGCCACCAGCATCCGCTCGGTCTCATCGCACTTGTTGAGGAACGAGAGGCGGAAGGCAAAGCCGGGATCCTTGAAGATCTCGGTGTTCTGTGCCCAGGTGATCACGGTGCGCGGGCTCATCACGGTGGAGATATCGCCGCCCACAAAGCCCTGCCGGGTCAGGTCGGCCACCTTGACCATGTTGGCCACCACATCGGCCGGAACGCCGGCCACCTTCTTCATGACGATTTCGGCTTCGACCTCAGCGGGCAGGTAGTTCAGCTGAACCACTATGTTCCAGCGGTCCATCTGCGCCTGGTTGATCGCCTGGGTGCCGTGATAAAGACCCGAGGTATCCCCCAGGCCGACCGTGTTGGCCGTGGCGAACAGGCGGAAGTTCTTGTCTGGGCGGATCACCCGGTTCTGATCGAGCAGGGTCAGCTTGCCTTCGGTTTCCAGCACGCGCTGGATCACGAACATCACGTCGGGGCGGCCGGCATCGTATTCGTCAAACACCAGCGCCACCGGGTGCTGGAGCGCCCAGGGCAGCAAGCCTTCGCGAAATTCGGTCACCTGCAGGCCATCGCGCAGGACGATGGCATCACGGCCGACCAGATCGATGCGGCTGATGTGGGCATCAAGGTTGATCCGCACGCAGGGCCAGTTGAGCCGCGCGGCAACCTGTTCGATATGCGTGCTTTTGCCGGTGCCGTGATAGCCCTGCACGATAACCCGGCGGTTGAAGGCAAAGCCGGCCAGAATCGCCAGAGTGGTGTCCGGATCGAACACATAGGCATCGTCTGGATCCGGCGTGCGTTCGTCCGGCACGCTGAAGGCCGGAACCTGCATGTCGATGTCGATGCCGAACATCTCGCGCACATCGACAGTAATGTCGGGTGCGGGCAGGACGGTCTGGTCAGCGGTGTCGGTGCGGGCGGTCAGGTCGGTCATATCACCGGATCGCCTATACGCGCGAACGCGCGGCTGCAACAAGGAATCGGTTGCGAATAGCGACTCATCACCAGCCGGCCGCAGCGCGCGCCCGCACGGCCGATGGTTCAGGCGAAGGCCGCCGCCTTGCGCAGCAGTTGATAGGCCTCCACCACCGATTGCAGCCGCTTCTCGCTCGACCGGTCCCCCCCGTTGCGGTCGGGATGGAGCGCGTGGACCAATTCGGAATAGCGCTTGCGCAGGGAACGGCGGTCGGCGTCCAGTTCCAGACCCAGCACCTCGAGCGCGCGGCGCTCGTCCGGCGTCACTGCCCGTCCATCCTTGCGCTCTGCCGGGCGGCGGGCGCGGGCGCGGCCGGAAATCGCCTCCAGCGGGTCCTTGAAATCGGCCCAGCGCGGGGCGGCATCGATACCGGCCGTGGGGGAAAAGGCGCGGGTCTGGCGGTCCCAGCCGTGAACCGGGTGCTGCGCGGCGAGGATCTCCTCGGCTGTCATCCCCTCGAACCAGTCATAGCCCGCGTTGAACTGGCGCACATGATCGAGGCAGAACCAGCGATACTGCCCTGGGCCGTCGAAACTGGCCCCGCGCGCGCCCGGCGCGCGAAATTCCCCGGCCTTGGTGCAGCCGGGCCACTCGCACGGGCGGCGCGATTCGCGCACCCGGCCATGAAAACGATCCTGTTTCACCTCTTCCCCATGCCGTCTGATCGGTTAGAAGGAAAGCCATGACCGGCACCATTCAATCCGAAATCGAAAGCCTGCTGACCGCCGCCTTTGCCCCCACCCGGCTGGCCGTGATCAACGACAGCGCCCGTCACAGCGGCCATTCCGGCGATGACGGATCGGGCGAAAGCCACTTCACGGTGGAGATTGAAAGCGCTGCCTTTGCCGGGATTTCACGCCTGCAACGCCAGCGCATGGTCAACACCGCGCTGGGCGACATTCCCGGACAGCGGGTTCATGCCCTGGCGGTGACAGCCCGCGCCCCGGGCGAAGCGTGATGGGGATCCTCCAAGCGATCGACCCAGTTAGCCACAGGCGGGGCCGCTTTACCGCGGGGCGAGGACTGTGCGGTCCGCGCCAGATCATCGCAGACTCACCTATTTTCATCGCAGCACTCGGCCCTGCGACGTCAGGCTCAGCACGGCGATATGGCCGCTGCGGGATAAAGAGAGGGCGGGCGACACTCCGAAAGTGCCGGGGGACATGGAGGACTTCGTTCCCATCCCCGCCGCGTCACCGTCCCGAAGCCCATGGAACAACCAAATGACAGGGAGAGACAGGATGAGCTTTGCAGGACAGGCCGCGTGGATCACAGGCGCTTCATCGGGCATCGGCGCGGCGCTGGCCCGCGCGCTGGCGGCGCAGGGCGCGCGGCTGATCCTTTCCGGCCGCAACATGGCCGCGCTGGACGAAGTGGCCAAGGACTGCGGCGAGGCATTGATCCTGCCGTTCGAAGCAACCGACAGCGGCGCGATTGCCCCGGCGGTGGAACGGGCGTGGGCCTGGTCCGGCGGGATCGATCTGCTGATCAACAATGCCGGGATTTCGCAACGCAGTCTGGCGGTCGATACCACTTACGAGGTTTACGAGCGGATCGTCGCGGTTGATCTGCTGGCCCCGATCGCGCTGACCCAGGCGCTGCTGCCGAAAATGGTGGCGCGCGGCAGCGGGCGGATCGCAATGATCAGCTCGATCGCCGGCAAGGTCGGCGTGCCGATGCGCACCGCCTACTGCGCGGCCAAGTTCGGGATTGCCGGCTATGCCGACGCACTGCGGGCGGAAGTCGGCCACCTGGGACTGCAGGTTCACAACATCTACCCCGGATCGGTGGCAACCGACGTGTCGCGCAATGCCCTGACCGCCGACGGATCAAAGCGCGGCGTGTCTGACCAGACCATCGACAACGGCATCCCGCCTGCCGTCGCCGCGGCCCGGATGATTGAGGAAATGCTGGCCGGAAGCCGCGAGATCATCGTCGCCGAAGGGGCGGAAAAGGCGATGGGCGAGGCCCGCCGCACGCCCGACGCGCTGCTCGACCAGATCGGGGCCTTCATGGCTGCCGGCTATGTCCAGCGCATGAACGAAGGGGCGAGGTGATGCTGCAACCGGTCCTGCCGCAGAAGCGCGTCACGCTTGGCAACGGCATCGAGCTCGATGTGGTCGACGAAGGCCCGCGCGATGCACCCGCCTTGATCTTCCTCCACGGCTTTCCCGAAAGTCACCGCACCTGGCGGCACCAGATTGCCCATCTCTCCAGCCGGTTTCGCTGCATTGCGCCGGATCAGCGCGGCTATCGCGGATCGTCGAAGCCGGAAGGGGTGGAGTCCTACACGCCCGACAAGCTGATCGGGGACGTGTTCCTGCTGGCCGATGCGCTTGGAGTCGATCAATTCACGGTGATCGGTCATGACTGGGGCGGAGCGATCGCCTGGGGCGTGGCCTATGCCGGGCAGATGAACGGGCGAGTTCCGCGCGCGGTGATTGCCAATGCCCCGCACCCGGTCGGCTTCTCCCGCCTGGTCTGGCTCAACCGGCACCAGCGCCAGTCGAGCCAGTACATGCGCGTGTTTCGGGATACCGCCAACGATCAGCTGATCCGCGATTTTGGCCTGATCGGCATCCTTGCCAAAGGCTTTGAAGGGCGGCTGGAAACCGAAGACAAGATGGAGCCGGCCGAGCGCGCCCAGCTGCTCAAGGACTGGGAAGACCGCGCCGCGGCGCTGACCATGATCAACTGGTACCGGGCCAGCCCGCTTTATGTGCCCGCAATGGACGAGCCCTACGAGATCCCGGCCGACCGCGTCCCGCCTGCCCTGCCCCCGCTGACCCTGCCGACGCTGGTCATCTGGGCGCTGGACGATCTGGCCCTGCCGCCGGAGAACCTTGACGGGCTGGAAGAACTGGTCCCGAACATGACCCTGGTCCGTGTGCCGGACTGCGGCCATTTCGTGCCCTGGGAGGCGCCCGAAGCCGTCAACGCCGCGCTGGATGCGTTCCTGGGGCGGACCGGCTAGATCGTCCGCTCGCTGCCGCCCCAGCCGATCCACGCACCGTGCGGGTGGGCGCGGGTGACGATCTCGCCCGCATCGCCCTTCGGCCAGTAGCGCGCCACCATTTCGTGGATGTGCAGCACCCGGTTGGCTTCCAGCGCGACCCAGGCCAGCGGCCGTTCTGCCGTGGCGCGCGCACCGGCCGCTTCCATCGCGGCGGTTACGCGGGCCTGTTGATCGGACGGCACATATTGCCAGACGATCGAATGCATCAGCATCCGTGTGGTGCCCGCTGCCTGCGGCTTTGCCAGCTCCGCCTCAACAAAATCGGCAGCGTTCATCGCCACCAGATCGGGCTTGCGTTTGGCTGCCTCGGCAATCGCGGTGGCCATCCGCTCGAACCGCACGGTGTGTTCGGGCCAGATATAGGCCTGCAGCCGCAGCGCCTGTTCGGGATCGGTCAGATCGACCGGGGCAACATCGCAGCCCCGCGTACCGGCAATCTCGATCCGGTGATCCGGCGGCGGATCGCCCTGCCATTCGGGGGCAAAGCGCATCACCCCCGGTTCCGGCCCGACCTGCACCCCGCCAAGGTCCAAGGTCATAATGATAACGGTCCAGCATCAGGTTGATT
Organism: Novosphingobium sp.; assembly: GCA_046291115.1. Classification (GTDB taxonomy): domain Bacteria; phylum Pseudomonadota; class Alphaproteobacteria; order Sphingomonadales; family Sphingomonadaceae; genus Novosphingobium. The sequence continues at coordinate 9,288 of JBKBSV010000015.1, forward strand.
CCCGCGCTCGATCCGATTTCCAGGCATTCGAAGCGCGGCGGCAGGCCCCTGTCCGCCAGCCACAGCATCGCGCCAATGAAGTTGCTGGAACGGCCGGCCTCGTTGGTCTGCGGCGGCCCGTCCAGCCAGGGCAGAAGTTCAGCCTCATGCACGTGGATCGCGGCGGCAATGACTGCGGCATCGTCGATGCCCTCTCGCCCGTCATAGATCGCGGCCAGCGCTGCTGCCACGCCTTTGAGGTGCAGCGCATGAAGCCCGCCCGCCAGCCGCAGCGGCAGGGCATCAGCCAATGGCGCGCCAGTCCAGCCGCGCACTCGATCCAACAGCGCCCCGCCCTCGCCCGCTTCCAGCAGATCGCGTACCGCAGCGCAGATTCGCGCGGTGATGTGGGCACCCGCTGCAGTACAATAGGCCGCCTGATTGTCGAATGCAGCCACCACCGTGCCCGGGCCGGAGGCGGTAATGTCGGTGAACTGATAGACCTCGGCTATTTGCGCTGCTCCTTGCCCTTTTCCGCCCTGCACCGTAAAGGCGCGCGCTATGCCAAACGCGCTGACATTTGCCGTGCCCAAGGGCCGCATCCTGGATGAGGCCTTGCCCCTGATGGCCAGCGCCGGGGTGCTACCCCAAGCCAGCTTTCACGACAAGGACAACCGCGCCCTGTCCTTCGCTTGCGAGAACAGCGACATGCGGCTGATCCGCGTGCGCGCATTCGATGTGGCGACCTTTGTGGCCCACGGCGCGGCGCAGCTGGGCATCGTCGGCTCGGACGTGGTCGAGGAATTCGCCTATTCCGATCTCTATGCGCCGGTCGATCTGGATATCGGCCATTGCCGGCTGTCGGTGGCGGAACCGGAAGGGCAGGCACACAGCACTGCCCACGCCAGCCACCTGCGCGTTGCCAGCAAGTATCCCAACCTGACCCGCCGCCATTTCGAGCGGATGGGGGTTCAGGCCGAAGTGGTGAAGCTGAACGGGGCGATGGAACTGGCCCCCGGCCTGGGACTGGCCAGCCGGATCGTCGATCTGGTCTCCACCGGCCGCACCCTGAAGGACAACGGCCTGGTCGAAACCAGCCGGATCCTCGACGTCTCGGCCCGCCTGATCGTCAACCGCGCCGCGCTCAAGACCGATGAGCGGGTCGGCGCGCTGGTCGAGCGGTTCCGCGCGCTGGTGGCCGAGCGGAAGGCTGCCTGATGCTGCGCCTCAAGACCCGCGATCCCGGCTTTGAGCAGGCCTTCAAGCGACTGGTGGGCGACCGGCGCGAAAGCGCCGCCGATGTCTCGCGCGATGTCAAGGTGATCCTGTCCGACGTGCGCAACCGCGGCGATGCCGCGCTGGCCGACCTGACCGCCCGGTTCGACAACCATCGGCTGGTGAGCGACGAGGACTGGCGCGTTCCGGCCGAAGTCTGCCACGAGGCTTACGAGGCCCTGAAACCCGATCTGCGCGCCGCGCTGGAACTGGCCGCGCAGCGGATCCGCGCGTTCCACGAAAAGCAGCTCCCCGCCAACCGCGACGAGACCGACGCAGCCGGTGTGCGGATGGGCGCGGTGTGGCGACCAGTCGATGCCGCCGGGCTATATGTGCCGGGCGGCCGCGCGGCCTATCCCTCCTCGCTGCTGATGAACGCCATTCCCGCCAAGGTTGCCGGGGTTGAGCGGCTGGTTGTCGTCACCCCGACGCCCAAGGGCCAGATCAACCCACTGGTCCTGGCCGCCGCGCACTTGGCCGGCGTGGACGAGGTCTGGCGGATCGGCGGGGCGCAGGCCGTGGCCGCGCTGGCCTATGGCACGCAGCGGATCGCCCCGGTCGATGTCATCACCGGCCCCGGCAATGCCTGGGTGGCCGAAGCCAAGCGCCAGCTTTACGGGGTGGTCGGGATCGACATGGTGGCCGGCCCCAGTGAAATCCTGTTGATTGCCGATGGCAGGAACGATCCCGAATGGACGGCCGCCGACCTGCTGAGCCAGGCCGAGCACGACCCTTCGGCCCAGTCGATCCTGATTACCGACGATCCGGTCTTTGCCGATACGGTGGCCGACCGGGTCGGGGTGGAACTGGCCATGCTGCCGACCGCGCGCGTCGCCGCCGAAAGCTGGAACACCCACGGCGTGATTATCGAAGTGGCGAGCTTGGACGAAGCCCCGGCGCTGGCCAATGCGCTGGCCGCCGAACACGTCCAGATCGCCACCGACGATCCCGAAGGCCTGTTCCGGCAGATCCGCCACGCTGGATCGGTGTTCTTGGGCCGGATGACGCCCGAGGCGGTCGGCGATTATGTTGCCGGGCCCAACCACGTGCTGCCCACCGGGCGCCGGGCGCGGTTCTCCTCAGGGCTGTCGGTGCTCGATTTCATGAAGCGCACCAGCTTCATCCAGCTGGACGAGGCGGCGCTGCAAGCGGTTGGCCCGGCTGCGATCGAACTGGCCAACGCCGAGGGGCTGACCGCCCACGCCCGCTCGATCGAAATAAGGTTAGGCATATGAAGGCCGGATCCAAGGCCCGTTCCGCGGCGCGGCTGGCTGCCGTTCAGGCACTTTATCAGCACGCCATGGAAGGCACCGCGCTGCCCGTGCTGCTCGACGAATTCCACCGCCACCGGCTGGGCGCGGAGATCGAGGGCGACCAGTATGCCGCAGCCGACGTCGCCTTTTTCGACGACGTGGTGAAAGGCGTTGCCGCCCGCTGCGATGAAATCGACGAGCTGCTCGCCGGCAAGCTGGCCGAGGGCTGGCGGCTGGAACGGCTCGACAAGACCATGCTGCAGATCCTGCGCGCGGGCGCATGGGAGCTGATGGCCCGCCCCGATGTGCCGACCGGCTCTGCGATCAGCGAGTATGTCGATGTCGCCCACGCCTTCTTCGAGGCGCGCGAGGCCAAGTTCGTCAACGGTGTGCTCGACAGCGTCGCAAAGGTCGTTCGATGAAACGAGCCATCGTGGTCTGGGCTGCTGCAACTGCAGCACTTCCAGCCGCTGCGGCACCGCCAGCACCACCGGCGAACCTTGATCACCTGAAGGTCGAAGGTATCGCGATCGCATGCCAGCGCCGGCCTGACAGGACCCGCCCGGAAGCGTGCCGGATTATGGCTGGCGAGGGGTTGGTCAGCGCACAGACCCAGTGGATCGCGAATGACGGGACCTACGATTACGGCGCGACGCGCGTCTGCACGCTGAGCGATGGCAGCAAGCAGGGATCGGCGAAACGCGCTGGAATCGTTGATGCCGGCAAGCTGTTCAACAGCGGCTTGCCCAAGGATATTGCTGCTCTGGAAGCGATGCCGAACAACCCGCAATGCCCGCCTGCTCCGGTTTCACCCAAAGGGTCTGCCTCGTTCCCGTCACACCTCGACAAGGCACTGGTCGTGCTCGATAGCTTTTGGCGCAGATGAGCATCAGCCGCGAGTTGGCCTTCATCGAAGCCCTGCGGGCGATGGCCACGCATCCGGCCGCGCGCGGGCTGGCCGATGATTGTGCGGTGCTGGAAATAGGCGGGGAAACGCTGGTGCTGACCCACGACACCATGGTCGAGGGCGTGCATTTCCTGTCCGGGCAGGAGCTTGAGGACGTGGGCTGGAAACTGGTTGCCACCAACGTTTCCGATCTGGCCGCCAAGGGTGCCCGGCCGCTGGCAGCGCTGCTGTCCTACCAGCTTGGCGGGGATGACCTGGCCTTTCTGCGCGGGCTGCAATCGGCCTTGCAGCATTACGGCGATGCCGCGCTGCTGGGGGGCGATACGGTCAGCGCGGCGGGGCCCAAAACGGTCGGCCTGACCCTGATCGGCCGGGCCACGACCATTCCGGTGCCGTCGCGCAGCGGCGCGCGGCCCGGCGACGGGGTGTGGATCACCGGCCCGGTTGGCGCGGCCATGCTTGGGCTGGAAGCGCTGCAATCGGGCCAGGGCGACAGCAGCGCCTATCGCCGCCCGCAGGCACGGCTGGGCTGCGGGCAGGAACTCGCCCCGCTCGTCAGCGCGATGATGGACGTATCGGATGGCCTACTGCTCGATTGCCGGCGCATGGCCGAGGCTTCGGGCGTGACGATCGCGCTGGACCGTATGGCCATCCCCATCGCCGCCCCCGAGGCCCGCCGCGACGAGGCGCTGCGCTGGGGCGAGGATTACCAGCTGCTGTTCAGCGCCCCATCAGAAACCGCCCTGCCCTCCGGCTATCACCGGATCGGAACTGTCCGGCCGCAGGGTCCGCAGCCGCTGCTGCTGGACGGCACCGCGCCCGCCGGCACGCTGGGTTACGAGCACGGGTAAATACAGGCAAAAAGCGGGTTACCGTCGTTGCATTGAGGCGAATCGGCCCTATACCTCTGGCCCGACTGCCCGGCAAACTGACCGGGCGGGAAGTTCTGGGAACCATAAACAGGGGGACTACCCGTGGATCTTGTCACGATCTCAATTCTGCTGGGATTACTGGCCGTCGTGTACGGCTTTGTAACCAGCCGTCAGGTGCTTGGCGCACCGGCGGGCAATGAAAAGATGCAGGAAATCGCCGCGGCCATCCAGGAAGGCGCGCAGGCCTATCTGAAGCGGCAGTACACCACCATTGCCATGGTCGGCGTGGTCGTGGCCGTGATTGTCGCCTGGGCGCTGGGTGCAGTTTCGGCTGCCGGCTTCCTGATCGGCGCCATTCTTTCGGGCGTTGCCGGCTTCATCGGGATGAACATCTCGGTCCGCTCCAACGTGCGCACCGCTGCTGCAGCGCAAAACGGCCTGCAGGCCGGGCTGACCCTGGCCTTCCGCGCCGGCGCGATCACCGGCATGCTGGTCGCCGGCCTTGCCCTGCTCGCCATCGCCGTGTTCTACTGGTACCTGACCGGTCCGGGCGGCTACACTGTCGGCGGTGAAGACCGCACCGTGGTTGATGGTCTTGTTGCACTGGCCTTCGGCGCTTCGCTGATTTCGATCTTCGCGCGCCTTGGCGGCGGGATCTTCACCAAGGCCGCCGACGTCGGCGCCGACCTCGTCGGCAAGGTCGAAGCGGGCATCCCCGAAGACGATCCGCGCAACCCGGCGGTGATCGCCGACAACGTCGGCGACAACGTGGGCGACTGTGCCGGCATGGCGGCCGACCTGTTCGAAACCTATGTCGTCACAGTCGGCGCCACCATGGTGCTGACTGCACTGTTGCTGAAGGCGGCCGGCACGCTGCTGCCCAACCTGATGGCGCTGCCGCTGCTGATCGGCGGTGTCTGCATCGTTACCTCGATCATCGGCACCTACTTTGTGAAGCTGGGTTCGTCGAACAACGTGATGGGCGCGATGTACAAGGGCTTTCTGGTTTCGGCCGTGCTGGCCATTCCGGCCATCTGGTTTGCCACCAGCAGCGCGCTTGGCAGCATGGAAGCGATGATCCCCGGCACCGAGTTCAACGGCCGCGCGCTGTTCTACTGCTCGCTGCTGGGCCTGGTCATCACCGGCATCATCATCTGGATCACCGAGTACTACACCGGCACCAACTACCGCCCGGTCCGCTCGATCGCCAAGGCCTCGGAAACCGGCCACGGCACCAACGTGATCCAGGGCCTGGCGATCAGCCTTGAAGCCACTGCCCTGCCGACGATCGTGATCGTTGCCGGGATCATCATCGCCTACCAGCTCGCCGGCCTGATCGGGATCGCCTATGGCGCGACCGCGATGCTGGCGCTGGCCGGGATGGTCGTGGCGCTCGACGCTTACGGCCCGGTCACCGACAACGCCGGAGGCATTGCCGAAATGGCCGGCCTTGACGAGAGCGTGCGCGAAAAGACCGACCTGCTCGATGCCGTGGGCAATACCACCAAGGCCGTGACCAAGGGCTATGCGATCGGTTCGGCGGGCCTTGCCGCACTGGTGCTGTTCGCCGCCTACACCACCGACCTTCGGGAGTTCTTCCCCGACCTGACGGTGAACTTCAGCCTTGAGAACCCCTATGTCATCGTCGGCCTGCTGCTTGGCGCGCTGCTCCCGTACCTGTTCGGTGCGATGGGCATGACCGCCGTGGGCCGCGCCGCCGGCGACGTGGTGGTGGACGTGCGCGAGCAGTTCAAGAACAACCCCGGTATCATGACCTACGAATCCAAGCCGAACTATGCCCGGACGGTCGACCTGGTAACCAAGGCGGCGATCAAGGAAATGATCGTGCCCTCGCTGCTGCCGGTGCTGGCCCCGATCGTGGTCTACTTCGTGATCGCCATGGTGGCGGGCCAGGAGAACGGCTTTGCCGCGCTCGGCGCGCTGCTGCTTGGCGTGATCGTAGGCGGTCTGTTCGTCGCCCTCTCGATGACCTCGGGCGGCGGCGCGTGGGACAACGCCAAGAAGTATATCGAAGACGGCAACCACGGCGGCAAGGGCTCTGAAGCCCACAAGGCCGCGGTGACCGGCGATACCGTGGGCGATCCTTACAAGGATACCGCGGGTCCGGCCGTCAATCCGATGATCAAGATCACCAATATCGTGGCGCTGCTGCTGCTCGCCGCGCTGGCCGCCGGGCACTGAGCCGCGCCTGCACCTTGGTGAAATCGATGCCCCGCCCGGAGCGATCCGGGCGGGGTTTTCATTGACGATAGCTGCACTTGCCGTAATCTCCCGATCTTGATGCGGACACGGTCCGCGGGTCGCACCCTGGGGAGAATTGCGAAGATGAAGATTGCTCGGTTTGCTTTGCATGGCATCAGCGCGCTGGCCATCGCCAGTGCGGCGCTGGGGCTTGGCAGGTTTGGTCCGGCGGCCAGCGCTGCGGGCGAATCCGCCGCCAGTGCCGAACTCAAGACCGGCCAGATCCCGGCGAGCGAATTCGTCAAGAAATCGAACATGCGCAGCCCGCGCATCTCGCCCGATGGCACCCAGCTGGCCTATCTTGCGGCCAACGCCGGCAAGGAAGTGCTGGTGGTGAAGGATCTGCGCGATCCGGCCAAGCCCGCCAGGCAGATCCTCCAGGCGGAAGAAGCGCGCGAATCCGGTGACCGGTCGATGGCCGGGTTCCGCTGGGTCGGCAATGGTCATATCGTCATCACTGTCCTCTCGCGCGAGGATCTGGGCGGTGGACTGGGGGATTTTCGCCGCCTCGTCGCCTATGACATCAAGGCCGGCAATCTGGTGCAACTGGCCTGGCGCGGGGCCGGCAGCGATGCCGGGGGCATCCTGCATATCGATCATGACAAGGCGCAGATCCTGCTTCAGCGCGATTCGGTGATGGATACGACCGAGCGCTGGGGTCTGCCCGAAGTGGTCCGGGTCGATGTTGCGACCGGCAATTTCACCATGGTGCAGCGCACCAACCCGATCGTGCGCGGCTGGGCGGCCGATGCCGATGGCGTGGTGCGAATGGGTTTCAACCGCAACCGTGACGACGGCAAGTTCCGCATTCTCTACCGCTCGAACGAGAAGGAGCCCTTCCGCACGGTCTTCCTCGATGCCGACAAGACCTTCACCGCCGGACCACCGATCCCGGAACTGTTCATTCCCGGCACGGACACTGCCTACGCGATTTCGCGGCATGACGGCTTCTCGAAGGTCTACAAGCTCGACATGACCACGATGAAGCTGTCCGAACCCGTGTTTGAAACGCCGGGCTTCGATGTGCAGGGGATCATCTCGGATCGCGCGGACAAGCGGCTGATCGGGTATGAGACTTTCGACGGCGAGCGCCGCAGTCTGTTCACCGATCCGCATCTCAAGGAAGTCCAGGACATGCTGGACGAGGTATTCGGCAAGAGCGAAGCCTCGATCGTCGATGCGGACAGCCGTTACGAAAAGATCATCGTTTATGTCGGGGGCCGTTCGAGCGGCGGGGGCTTCTATCTCTACGATACCAAGGCGGGCTCGCTGCAACTGCTCAACTGGTCCAAGACCGCCATCAAGAACGCGCCGCTCAACCCGGTGAAGGCCGAATGGTTCACCGCCAGCGACGGGGTGAAAATGCAGGCCATCGTCACCTATCCGCGCCACCGCAAGGGCAAGAACCTGCCGGTGGTGGTAATCCCGCATGGCGGCCCCTTCGGGGTGCTGTCGGCCGTCAACCAGCTGGAGCCGTGGAACCAGCCGCTGGCCGAAGCCGGCTATGTGGTAATCCAGCCCAACTATCGCGGATCGGGCGGCTATGGCCGCGCCTTCGAGCAGATGGGCCGCGAACCGGGCGGCTATGGCAAGCGGATGCAGGATGACCTGACCGACGTGCTCAACCACTATGCCAGGCTGGGGATCGTCGATCCCAAGCGAGCCTGCATCATGGGCTGGTCCTATGGCGGCTATGCCGCTGCGCGCGGAGCGCAGCGCGATCCCGAACTGTGGCGCTGCGCCATCGCCGGGGCAGGCGTCTATGACATGCCCAAGATGAACAGGTGGGACGCGGTCAATCTGGGCAAGTTCTCCAGCGGTTTCCAGGCCACCTCGGAAGATCCGGAAGGTATTTCCTCGGCCCGCAACACCGCCGGCAAATGGGCCCCGATCCTGATCGTTACCGCCAAGCGAGATGCCCGCATCCCGATGGAGCAGGCCGAAACCCTGGTCGACAACCTGCGAAAGTCGGGCAAGGTCGAAGGGACCGACTTCAAATACATCGTCCAGCCGCAGGGCACGCATAACCTGCCCTATGACGACGTCCACATCCAGTGGATCGAGGAAGCGCTGGCCTGGCTGACCCGCTGGAACCCGGCCTATATCGCTGCCGACACCGACAAGGCCCCGCCGCTGCTGACGCTCAAGTAGGCCCGTTAGCCATTCCTTGGCACTTGGCTGGTAAGACCCCCCGTCGGCCCGCAATTTCCGAGCAGCCGACGGGGGATTTCCTTTGGCAAGCAAGGCAGACAGGCTGGACCGCGCCGCACTGCATGACGCCGCGCCGCTGACCGTGCCCGTGCCCGGCGTGCGGGTGACGGCCTGGCCGCAGCTTGACCAGCCGGATCGCCGTGCGGCCTGGCATCAGCTTGCCGCGCGCGCCGCAGAACCCAACCCGTTTCACGAAGCATGGTACCTGCTCCCCGCCCTGCGCGCGCTGGATCCGCATGGAACGGTGCAAGTGCTCCAGATCGAGGCCGAAGGCGCGCTGATCGGCCTGCTCCCGCTGCGCCACGAGCCGCGCTATTACCGCTGGCCGATCCCGCAGCTGTGCAACTGGATCCACGGCAACTGCTTCCTTGGCGCGCCGCTGGTCGCCGCTGGATGCGAACGCCCGTTCTGGCGCGCCCTGCTGGGCTGGGCCGATCGCAACGCGGGGCGCAGCCTGTTCCTGCACCTTGGCATCATGCCGCTGGACGGGCCGCTTTATGCTGCCTTGCAGGCCGTGCTGGCCGAGCAAGGCCGCCTGGCCGGACTGGTCCACCGCGAGGAGCGCGCGATGCTTGCCTCCGATCTTTCCCCCCAGGCCTATTTCGAGCAGAGCCTGTCGGGCAAGAAGCGCAAGGAGCTGCGCCGCCAGTTTGCGCGCCTGTCGGAACTGGGCCAAGTCCATTTCGAGCGCCGCCGCGATGCGGGCGGGCTGGCCGAGTGGTGCGAGGCCTTCCTGGCGCTGGAGCATTCCGGCTGGAAGGGCACCGCGGGATCGGCGCTCGCTTCGCACCACGGCACCGCGCAGCTGCTGCGCGAAGCCATGGCTGGGGCTGCCGCCCATGGCCGGCTGGAGCGGCTGACCCTGTCGCTGGACGGCCAGCCGATCGCCATGCTGATCAACCTGCTGACCCCGCCGGGGGCCTATTCCTACAAGACTGCGTTTGATGAACGCTATGCCCGCTATTCTCCCGGCGTGCTGATCCAGCGCGAGAACCTTGATCTGCTGGGCGATGCCGCAGTGCGCTGGTGCGATAGCTGCGCGGCCGCCGACCATCCGATGATCGACCACATCTGGCGCGAACGCCGCCCGGTCGGCCGCCTGTCGATCGCGATCGGCGGCAGGCTGCGGCGCGCCGTGTTCAAGCAAGTGCTGCGCCGCGAACTGGGCCGCAATCCGGCCGGAGTCGATCCGGCAGTCAGGTTGCAGTCTGCCACCCATTGACCTTGCCCGCGCGGTCCAGCAAAGGCGGGTCATGGATGAGGAACCGACACCCGAACGGCTGGTCGCCGGCCTGCTCAAGCTGCTCGAAGTAACCCCCGACGGCGAGGACCATTTCGTCGGCCGCCGCAAGCGGGGCGGGGTTGGCCGGGTGTTCGGCGGCGAAGTGATCGCCCAGGCGCTGAACGCTGCCCAGGCAACCGTGCCGGAAAATCGCCCGGCCCATTCGCTCCACGCCTATTTCCTGCGCGGCGGCAGCGAAGGCACGCCCAGCGATTACCGGGTGGAACGCGATTTCGATGGCGGGTCGTTCTCCAACCGCCGGGTCGTGGCCAGCCAGGAAGGCCGCCCGATCCTGAACCTGACCGCAAGTTTCCAGCGGCATGAAGAAGGCCTGCATCACATCGATGCCGAAATGCCCGATGTGCCGCCCCCTGAAGAACTGGAGCCGGAAGCGATGGTGCGCCGCCGCTATGCCGAACAGGCCCGTCCGGAAGCCCGGCACCACTTCCTGAGCCCACGCCCGGTGGAAATGCGCGCAGTGGAAGGACGCCACTGGATGAACCCGCAGCCCGCCGCGCCGCGATCGCATTCGTGGTTTCGGACCGTGGCGCCGCTGCCCGATGATCCGCGCATTCACCGCGCGGTGCTGGCCTATGCCAGCGACATGTCGCTGCTGGGCACCTGCGCCCTGCCCCACGGCCTGTCGTGGGCGCGGGGCGAAGTGATCAGCGCCAGCCTGGACCATGTCGTCTGGTTCCACGAACCGTTCCGGGCCGACGACTGGCTGCTCTATGCCACCGACAGCCCCTGGAGCGGGGGCGGCCGCGGTTTCAACCGGGGCCGGGTCTTCACCCGCGAGGGCCGCCTGGTGGCCAGCGTCGCGCAGGAAGGGATGATCCGCAAGGTCGTGCCAAAGAGCTAACAAAGAACCAGAACGCAAGCCGGAACAGCAGGGGAGAACACGATGCGCAAGGTGACCATCGCACTGGGGGCATTGGCCCTGATCGCCGCCGCGGCCGGCGGCTGGTATGCCAGCCAGGACCGCGAGACCCGCGAGCTGATCGCCCACCTGCCGACCGACCGCGACGTCCTGATGTGGAAGCAGGATCAGCGCGATGCCGCGTTCCGGGCGATGGACCGCCTGCCGGCCCTGGCCAAGGCGAACGAGATTGCGCCGTCCGACAAGCCCTTCCCCCTCCCGCAAGGCAAGCCGCTCGATATCCCGGATATCGACAAGTTCATGGCCTCCCAGCGCTCGGCCGGAATCGTCATCGTCCATAACGGGCAGGTCCGGTTCGAACGCTACGGCCTCGATTTCAGCGCCCAGGGCCGCTGGACCAGCTTCTCGGTCGCCAAGTCGTTCACCTCCTCGCTGGTCGGCGCGGCGATCAAGGACGGCTATATCAAGAGCCTGGAGGACAAGGTCAGCACCTATATCCCGGACTTGCGCGGATCGGCCTATGACGATGTCACCGTCCGCCAGCTTCTGACCATGAGTTCGGGCGTGCAGTGGAACGAGGATTACGAAGACCCCAGTTCCGATGTCGCCCGGTTCAACAATGCCGCGCCGGAACCCGGCATGGATGCCACGGTCAGCTATCTGCGCAAGCTGCCGCGCGCCCATCCGCCGGGCGAGGTGTGGCATTACAACACCGGTGAGACCAACCTGGTCGGGGTGCTGGTCTCTTCCGCCACCCGGCGGCCGCTGGCGCAGTATCTGCAGGAGAAGATCTGGCAGCCCTTCGGCATGGAGGCCAAGGCAACCTGGCTGCTGGGTGCAACCGGGCACGAGATTGCCGGCTGCTGCATCCAGGCCGCGGTGCGCGACTATGCCCGCTTCGGCCTGTTCGTGCTGGGCGGCGGCATGGCCGGGGGCAAGCGGGTGGTGCCGGACGACTGGTTTGCAATGGCCACGGTCAAGCAGAAGGATATCGGCGAGCCGGGCCGCGGCTATGGCTTCCAGTGGTGGACCTATGACGATGGCGCGTTCGCCGCGCAGGGCATATTCGGCCAGGGCATCTTCGTGGACCCGAAGCGCAATCTGGTGATCGCCAGCAACGCCAACTGGACCCGCGCGACCCTTGGCCCCGAACCGGCCGCACGCGAGGCGTTCTACCGCCAGGTCCAGAGCCTGATCGATGCCGGCAGGTAAATAGCAGGGGCCAGGCGAAAGGTAACAATCCGGCACAGCCAAACGCCCCAGGGCGTTACCTTGCGTCACCTTGTGTGGCCTTCGCTGCCCCCGGCGGCACAGGACCGAGCGGACGGGCCGTCAGGCGCCGATCCGGGCCATGCCCCACTTCGACCGCGCCCCCGGTGCGCAGCACGATCGTGGTGACACCGTTCAGCGCCCGCTCCATCAGCCAGTCGAACGCCCGCGCCTGCCCCTCGCCCAGCGCGCGGTCCCACGCCTGGGCAAAGCTTTGCGCCCCCGGCCGCGCCCGCAGGGCATAGGCCGCCTTGCGGCTGATCCCCACCATCCGCGCCGCCGCCGATACTGAACCGGTAACGCACAGCGCGCGCAGAAACGCGGTCTGGCGCGCCGCAGTCCAGCCATCGTGGCGGGTGCGGATCATCGGCACCGGGGTAAAATCGGGCGCCGCAATGTCGGCCGGGCGCGCAGGAAGGGGTTCATCAGGCATGGCCCGCGTTTACCGGATGCGGCGGCTTGTAGGAAAGCGCGCAGCGGGTCTCCACATTCGCGGGGATGGCCATGCTCAATCGGGGGCAAGGCCTGCCTCCTCAGCCGCCGGGATGGTAGAAATCGTATACCGCCCGCGCCACTGCGGCACTTACGCCGGGGGCGCGTTGCAGGTCTTCAAGACTGGCCGCCCGGACCTTGCCGGCCGTGCCGAAGTGCAGCAGCAGGGCGCGCTTGCGGGCCGGGCCGATGCCGGGAATCTCATCCAGCGGGCTGGCGGTGATCGCCCGGCTGCGCTTTTCGCGGTGCGCGCCGATGGCAAAGCGGTGCACTTCATCGCGCAGGCGCTGCAGGTGGAACAGCAGCGCTGAATTGACCGGCAACATCTTTTCCCGCCCGTCGGGGAAATGAAACACTTCGCGCCCCTCGCGCCCGTGGTGCGGCCCCTTGGCGATGGCGATCAGCGGCACGTCCTCGATCCCCATTTCCTCCAGCGTGTCGCGCGCTGCGCTCATCTGCCCCTTGCCGCCATCGATCAGCACCAGATCGGGCCAGGTGCCGCTGTCACGGTCGGGATCCTCGTCCTGGGCGCGAGCGAACCGGCGCTGGAACACCTCGCGCATCATTGCGTAATCGTCGTTGGTCTGGGCCTGCCTGATGTTCCACTTGCGGTACTGGCCCTTCACGAACCCGTCCGGCCCGGCCACGATCATCGCGCCCAGGGCATTGGCGCCCTGGATGTGGCTGTTGTCGTATACCTCAATCCGCTGCGGCGGCTCGGCCAGTTCAAAGAATTCGGCAAGCTCGCGGTTGAGCCGGGCCTTGGTGCCGCTTTCGGCCAGCCGCCGCTCCAGCGCTTCGACCGCGTTGCGGCTGGCCTGTTCCATCAGGCGGCGGCGATCGCCGCGTTGCGGGACCGAAATTTCCACCTTGCCGCCGGCCGGACCGGCCAGCGCCTCGGCCAGCAGCCCGGCCTCAGGCAGGGCGCGGTCAACCAGCACCAGCCGCGGCGGCGGCACTTCCTCGTAAAACTGGGCAAGGAAGGCGCTCAGCACCTCGGCCCCATCCAGCCCGTCGGTATGGCCGGGAAAGAAAGCGCGGTGGCCCCAGTTCTGTCCGCCCCGGATGAAGAAGGCCTGGATGGTATAAGTGCCGCCCTTTTCCGCCACGGCGAAGACATCGGCATTGCCCACCCCTTCGGCATTCACCGCCTGGCTGCCCTGGATGAAGGTTGCCGCGCGAAGGCGATCGCGCAGCATGGCGGCGCGCTCAAAGTCCAGCGCTGCGGCCGCTTCGGCCATCTGCGCCTCAATCTTCTTCTGCACCGCGCTGCTCTTGCCGCCAAGGAAGTCCCGCGCCTCAGCCACCAGTTCGGCATAGCCGGCCGCGTCGATCCGCCCGACACAGGGCGCCGAACAGCGCTTGATCTGATAAAGCAGGCAGGGCCGGTCGCGCCGCGCGAAGAAGCTGTCGGTGCAAGATCGCAGCAGGAACAGCTTTTGCAGCGCGTTGATCGTGGTGTTGACCGATCCGGCGCTGGCAAAGGGGCCATAGTAATTGCCCTTGGCCCGGCGCGCGCCGCGGTGTTTCATGATCCGGGGAAAATCATGGTCGGCGCGCAGCAGGATGAACGGGAAGCTTTTGTCATCGCGCAGCAGGACGTTGTAGGGCGGGCGGTAACGCTTGATCAGCTGGGCTTCCAGCAGCAGCGCCTCGGCCTCGGAATTGGTGGTGACGATGGTCATCCCGCGGGTCTGCGCCACCATCCGCTTCAGCCGCAGCGGCAGCCGGTCGACCTGGGTATAGTTTGCCACCCGGTTCTTCAGTGCCCGCGCCTTGCCGACATAGAGCACGTCGCCCCTGGCATCGGTCATCCGGTAAACGCCGGGTTTGGGCTTCAGCGTGGCCTGAACCTCGCGGATCGCCGCCACCCCGGCTGCCAGATCGGGCTGGCTGCTTTTGACCACATAGGTCGCGCGATCCTCGTTGAAACGGGTCGCGGCATTGGGCTGGTCGGGGCGTCCGGCCTTGGTCATGGGATGCAGATAGGCGCTGCGCGACCGGGAAAAAAGCCGCGAATTGACGGCAATCCCCCGTGGCTTGCGCGTCCCGGCGCCGCCACACCCGGCCACGGGCCAATCCATCTGAACCCGCGACAATACCGGTTCGGCTGGGCCGCACGGCAAGAACGCCATGCTGCGCCCGATGAGCGCAAGGGCTGGTTTCACCCACTCTGGCCGAGGACCTGTCCGGCCTGCTGCAAACCGGGATCGGCACCGGCAGGCTCGCCCTGTTCCGGGATGAGAACCTGGCCCAGTCCTTCGACCGCAGCCTGCTGGGGGCCATGGCCCGCCGGGTGGTGGCGTGACGACAGGGACAGCCCAGGCCGCCCCTGCACGTTCCCTGTGATCAGCGCGCGATCTGGATGTTGCGGATCCGCCCGGCGCGGTCGATGATGCAGCTGAACTCCCCGGCTTCGCTGCGGCCTTCAACCTTCCAGCCATCGCCATCGCGGTTGACCGCATCGATCTCGGCGTTCTGGCCTGCACCGCCGCGGGTCACTTCGCCAAGGCAGCGATTGATCGCGCCGTTCACACCGGTGCTGTCCTGCCACTGCGGACGGTTGTCCTCGCGGGCATAGTCCCGCTCGTAGCGGTCATAGCGGTCGCGGCGTTCATAGCGGTTGCGCTTCTTGTCGTTGCTGGCCGCACTGGCAATGGCGGCGATCCCGCCGATAATCAGGATCCCGGCAATGATATCGCCGGCATCAACCCGGTCACGGTGGTGATAACCGCCCCACCCCCAGTGCGGACGGGCCATGGCCGGCGTCGCCACCAGCGACAGCGCCGCCGCCGAAAGCAGCGTGGCGGCCAAACGCGAAGACTTCTGCATCATGATAAGAACCCTCCTGCCGGGCAGCCGTGCGGCCCCTGCCGTCGGCACAATCCGCCCCTTTGTACAATTGGCTAGGCGGTTCAGGCTTGCTGGAGCCTGAACCGCCCGCCCTCTGCTCAGGGTTTCCCGGCCTTACAGCCCGCGGATCCCGTCGATGTCGAGATCGACCACCCGGCCGCGCTCGACCTTGCACTTGAACCAGCCGGAATCGAACCCGCGATGGCCGTTGTTCCAGCCGCGATAGTCGCCGCCCCAGCCGTTGCCATAGGGGTTATCGCCGTTGCGCCAGTAGGTTCCACGGGTATTGACCGCAATCCGCCCCCTGACCTCGAAGCCATAGCGGGTGTCCCGGATCTGGCGGATATCGGTAACATCGGCATCGCGGTAGCGGCCCTGGGCATAACGCTCGGCGGCCCGGACGCACTGCTCCACCGCCACGCGGGGATTGTCGCGATAGCGATAGTCATAACCGTAACCGGCGCGGCCATAGCGGTAATCGTAGTCCCGGTAATCACCGTGGCGGTAATCGCGGTAATAACGGTCGTTGCGGCTGCCCGAAGTGGCAATCGCGGCAATCCCGCCGATGATCAGCGCGCCGGCAATGATCTCACCCGCGCTGATCCCGCCACGATCACGATCACGATCATGGCCGCGACCGTCGGCGAAGGCGGGAGCCGCCGAAGAAACAGCCATCGCGCCCGCCGCGATGGTGCCGACAAGAGCTTTGGACAGGGTCTTCATGGCATTCATCCTTCCCTTCGCCGGGCAGAATAGCCGGGCGTTGGGGATGGTTTAGCGATTCGTCCGTGGCACGAAGCTGAACCCGCCGGTTAGGCGACGTTCAGGTTTTCAGTTATTTTTATGAACAAAAACTTTAGCGATCGGTTAAGCATGAAAGCCTAGGTATACGGCCATGCTTGAACTGCTCGCGCTCTTTTCCGGCCCGCTGGTGGCCCTGATCCTGATCGCGTGGGAACGGGCAATCGGTGCGCCACCAACCGACTGGTGGATCAACCTGCAATCCTGGCTGCTGAAGATCGCGGGCGCTTTCACGGTCTACAAGCTGGTTCAGGCCTGGCCGGGGCCGGCCCTGATCGACAGCGCAGCCCTGCCAGTCTGGGCTGCGGTGATCGTCTATATCCTGGTCTATGATCTGGCCGAATACCTGTTCCACCGGATGCAGCACCGCATCCCGCTGCTGTGGTCGATGCATTCGCTGCATCATTCGGACCCCAACATGTCCGTGCTGACCACCAATCGCCACTTCTGGGCCGATCCGCTGTTCAAATCGATCACGGTCTGGTCGGCGGCGGCGTTGATCATCTCGCCCACCCCGGTCGCCCTGGCGGCCTACAGCGCGATCGGGCTGTGGCATTTCGTCAGCCATTCGCAGGTGCCGCTCAACCTGGGGCGCTGGTCATGGGTGATCAATACGCCCGCCTATCACCGCCGCCACCACTCGGCCCTGCCGGAACACTATGACAGCAACTTTGCCGCGCTGTTTCCGATCTGGGACGTGCTGTTTGGCGATTACCACCGGCCAGAGGGATTCCCGCCGACCGGGTACAGCACGCGGCCGACAAGCTTGCGCGAGCAGTTGCTATGGCCGCTTTACCACGGCCGGGCCGAAGCCGATCCGGCCGAGTAGGTCCGCCTAGCGGCCGGGCACGCCCAGCCCGGTCCACTGGGCCAGGAAGGCCAGCACGTCCGCCCCTTCGGCCACGATCTTGTCGGTCGGCTTGCCCGCCCCGTGTCCGGCGCGGGTTTCAATCCGGATCAGGTGCGGCTTGCCAGTGGGGTCCGCCGCCTGCAACGCGGCCGTGTACTTGAAGCTGTGCCCCGGAACCACGCGGTCATCGGTATCGGCCGTGGTGACCAGCATCGCCGGATAGGCCACCCCGGTGCGGATGTTGTGATAGGGCGAATAGGCCCGCAGCACCCGCCAGTCGGCCTCCTTGCTGGGATAGCCATAGTCATCGACCCAGTACCGCCCGGCGGTGAACTTGTCGAAGCGCAGCATGTCCATCACGCCCACGGCAGCATTGCCGGCAGCGAACAGGTCCGGCCGCTGGTTGACCACCGCGCCGACCAGCAGCCCGCCGTTGGACCCGCCCTGGATGGCGAGGCCGCTTTTCGGCGTGATGCCTTCAGCAATCAGGTATTCACCGGCAGCGATGAAATCGTCGAACACGTTCTGCTTGTTGTGCAGCCGTCCGGCATCGTGCCAGGCCTTGCCGTATTCACCGCCCCCGCGCAGGTTGGCCATGACAAAGGCCCCGCCGGCTTCCAGCCAGGCCATCCGCACCGCCGAGAAACCGGGGGTCAGCGAAATATCGAAGCCGCCATAGCCATAAAGCAGCGTCGGCACCGCCGTTCCCGCGGCAACGATGGTCTTCTTGCGGACGATGAACATCGGCACCCTGGTGCCATCCTTCGACGTGAAGAAGCGCTGCTCGACGTGGTAGTCAGCCGGATCGAAAGTCAGCTTGGGCTGGGCAAACAGCGTATTTTGCCCGGTATTGCTGTCAAACCGGTAGATTGCCCCCGGCTGGGCAAAGCTGGAAAAGGAATAGAACGTCTCCGGATCGCCCGGCCGCCCGGCAAAGCCCGAGGCCGTGCCGATCGCGTTGAGCGTGATCTCGCGCACCGGCTTGCCATCCAGCGAGACGACCTCGGCGCGCGATGCCGCATCCTTGAGATAGCCCAGGATCAGGCGGTTGCCGACGATCTGGGCGCGCTCCAGCGTTTCCTCGCGCTCCCCGATCAGATCGACGAACTCGGCGCCAGCCGCCCCCTGCGACAGGTCAACCTTCACCACTTTGAGCTTTGGCGCGTTCTTGTTGGTGACGAAGTAGAGCGTATCACCAATCCCTTCGATCAGCCGCCATTCGTGCTCCAACCCCTTGATCAGCACCTGCGGTGCGCCCCACTTGCCGCCCTTCAGCGGCTTGACGTGAACCTCATAGCGCGCGTCGGTGCCTTGCGAGGAGGTGATCACCATCCAGCGGCCATCGTGCGTAACTTGCGCACCGTGGCCGAGCTTTGGCCGGTCAGGCGTGGAATAGACCAGCTGATCGGCCGATTGCGGCGTGCCGATCTTGTGGAAATAGACTGCCTGGTTGGTGTTGAGCGACTGGAATTCCTGCCCCTTTTCCGGCTGCGGGAAGCGCGAATAGAGGAAGCCGGAATTGCCGACCCAGGAAATGCCGGTGAACTTGGCCCACTTGATCTCGTCCTTCAGCACCTTGCCGGTCGCCACGTCCAGCAACTTGATCGTGCGCCAGTCCGAACCGCCATCCTGGACCGCATAGGCCAGCAGCCTGCCGTTGTCGGACGGCTCCCAATCGGCCAGCGCAGTCGCCCCGTCCTTGGCCCAGGCATTGGGATCGATCAGCAGCCGCGCCTTGCCGTTCAGGCTGGTGCGGACGAACAGCTGGGACTGGTTCTGCAGCCCTGAATTGCGCATGTAGAAATAGCTTTTGCCGGCCTTGCGCGGCAGGCCGAAGCGTTCATAGTCCATCAGCGTCTTGATCCGCTGGCCGAACCAACCGCGCTGCGGCAAGGTCGAGAGGTAGGACTGGGTGACTGCGTTCTGCTGTTCCACCCACTGCGCCACCCTGGGATCGGTGCGGACATCGTTTTCCAGCCAGCGATAGGGATCGGCCACCTTTTCACCGAACTGTTCCTCGACAACATCCCCGCGGGCAGTTTGCGGATAGGTCAACTTCAGCTCCTGGGCAGCGACGGCAACGGCGGAAACGGCAAACAGGGCACCGATCAGGGTACGGGCGCGAGGGGACACGGACTTCTCCAAGAAATGCAAAAGGCGGAAGCAAGCCTAGCGCTTGCCCCCGCCTTTGCAATTCATCGTTCGACCAATGCCTTTGGCCGATTATTCCTCTTCGCCGGTGAAGACCGGACCGGAATCCTGCCCCTTGGCCGAGGTATCGCGGTCAACCAATTCGATCACTGCCATCGGCGCGGCGTCCGAAGCGCGGATACCGGCCTTGATCACGCGGGTGTAGCCACCTGCGCGGTCGGCATAGCGGGCCGCCAGAACATCGAACAGCTTCACCAGCTGCGCATCGTCGAGCAGGCGGGCGTGGGCCAGACGCCGGTTGGAAAGGCCGCCATGCTTGGCCAGCGTGATCAGCTTTTCGACATAAGGGCGCAGTTCGCGCGCCTTGGGCAAGGTCGTGGTGATCTGCTCGTGCTTGATCAAGGCCGCCGCCATGTTGCGCAGCAGGGCCTTGCGGTGGCTGGAGGTGCGGTTCAGCTTGCGACCGCCGTACTTGTGACGCATCTTCTTGTCCTTCGTTCGTAGGGGGCCCGTGTCAGGTAGCCCGATCCTGGCAGCACTTGCGGTGGCCGCCGATACCGTTCTTCAGCCTTGCGGCCGGGTCAGGCCGGATGGCCCGACCCCGTCCAGGATCAGCCCAGCAGCTCCTGTTCAAGCTTCTTGGCCATTTCCTCGATGTTCTCCGGCGGCCAGCCAGGGATGTCCATGCCGAGGCGCAGGCCCATCGAGCTCAGGACTTCCTTGATTTCGTTGAGCGACTTGCGCCCGAAATTCGGCGTGCGGAGCATCTCGGCCTCGGTCTTCTGGACCAGATCGCCGATGTAGATGATATTGTCGTTCTTGAGGCAGTTGGCCGAACGCACCGACAGCTCCAGTTCGTCAACCTTCTTGAGCAGGTACCGGTTGAGCTGGTTGGTATCGCCTTCTTCCGCCGCGGGTGCCGCAACCCCGATCATCGGCGAACCGCCAACCGGCAGGGCATCTTCGAAGTGGACGAACAGCGAGAGCTGGTCCTGCAGGATCCGCGCGGCATAGGCCACGGCGTCTTCCGGGGTGACGGTGCCATCGGTTTCGACGGTCAGGCTCAGCTTGTCATAGTCCAGCTCCTGGCCGATGCGGGCGTTTTCGACCTTGTAGGATACCTGGCGCACCGGCGAGTAGAGCGAATCGACCGGGATCAGCCCGATCGGCGCATCGACCGGACGGTTCGACACGGCCGGGACATAGCCCTTGCCGGTATCGGCGGTCAGTTCCATGTTGAAGGTCGCGCCTTCATCGAGGTGACAGATCACCAGGTCCTTGTTCATGACCTCGATGTCACCCGACACGGCGATGTCGCCAGCCTTGACCTCGGCCGGGCCGGTGGCCGAAAGCTGGAGCCGCTTCGGACCTTCGCCCTGCATCTTGAGCGCGATCTGCTTTACGTTCAGGACAATGTCGGTGACGTCTTCACGCACACCGGCCAGCGACGAGAATTCGTGCAGCACGTTCTCGATCTTGATCGAGGTGATGGCAGCGCCCTGCAGCGACGACAGCAGCACGCGGCGCAGCGCGTTGCCCAGCGTCAGACCGAAACCGCGCTCCAGCGGTTCGGCAACCAAGGTGGCCCGGCGCTTGGGATCGTTGCCGGGCTTCACTTGGAGGCTGTTGGGCTTCTTCAGTTCCTGCCAGTTCTTCATATTGACAGTCATGGACGTCCCCTTGGACTATTGTTCTGGCGGGAAGGGCCGCTGCCCCCGTTGCGAGAGACTGCGGCCGATCCGAAACTGCGGCCGGGGTGAACCGGCCGCCAACGGCTAATCAGACGCGGCGACGCTTGGACGGCCGGACCCCGTTGTGCGGGATTGGCGTGACGTCACGGATCGAGGTGATGGTGAAACCGACCGCCTGCAGGGCCCGCAGCGCGCTCTCGCGGCCCGAACCAGGCCCCTTCACTTCCACTTCCAGGGTGCGCACGCCGTGCTCGGCGGCCTTCTTGCCGGCATCGTCCGCAGCCACCTGAGCGGCATAGGGGGTCGACTTGCGGCTGCCCTTGAATCCCATCATGCCGGCCGAAGACCACGAAATCGCGTTGCCCTGGGCATCGGTGATAGTGATCATGGTGTTGTTGAAGCTGGCATTCACATGGGCGATGCCGCTGGTGATGTTCTTCCGCTCGCGGCGCTTGATGCGCTGGGGTTCGCGTGCCATTTCTTACCTACCTTCTTTGAAAAGCTGGTCCCGAGACGCGGCCTTGGCCGCCCCTGCCAAGGACAGCCTACTTCTTCTTGCCGGCAATCGGCTTGGCCTTGCCCTTGCGGGTGCGGGCGTTGGTATGGGTGCGCTGGCCGCGAACCGGCAGCCCCTTGCGATGACGCAGGCCGCGATAGCAGCCCAGGTCCTGGAGCCGCTTGATGTTCATCGCCACCTCACGGCGCAGGTCGCCCTCGACCACG